>JAKAJN010000059.1 GCA_021813725.1 bacterium
CGCGATGCGAGGGGTTTTGTCGTTTTGGCGAGCGGCATCGACGGCGCCGAAGCGGTTAGATTCCCCCCATGCCCCCCCGTCGCCTCCGCCGCCTGCGCTTCGCGCTCCTGCCGATCTATGCGATCGCGCTGGCCGGCCTGCAGGGGCGGCTGATCTGGGCGCACGATCCAAGCTGCCCGCACCACCAAGGACAGGCCCAGCATCAGAGCACACCGTCGGCGGCATCGCCGACGGAGCAGGCGGCGCTGTCGGGGCAAGCGGAGCACGCGGGCGGAACAATGCACGCGGGCCACGCGATGCACGCGGGCCACGCGATGCACGCGGGCCGCGCGATGGCCGCGAACCGCGCGTCGCACACGGTCGCGACACCCGCCGCTGATGCAGCGAGTCCGACCCCTCACGCGCCGGAAGTCCCGTGCCAATGCGTGGACCCGACGTGCAGCATCACCGGCGTCGTGGCGCTGGCCGCGGCGCCGGCCGCGACGGAGATCGCCATCGATCTCCGCCCACTCGCCGAGGCGCCCGCTCTCGCGCCCGAGACGATCACGCCGCCCGGCGCGTACACGAGCCACCGTCTCCCCTACCCGCTCGCTCCTCCTCGGTCCGGCCGCTCGTCGTGACCCGCGCGCCATTCGGCGCGCCCTTCCACAATCTCGAAGGCAGGAGCCTCCCGATGCGAGTCGCATTTCGGGGAGCGCGTGTCGCACGCCTGGGCGTGCTGGCACTGTGCGTCCCGTACTCTCTCGCCGCACAACGCACGACCGTCTCCACCGTCGTCGTTGATGCGCGCACCCACTCCCCCATCGCCGGTGTGACGGTCACCGGCGCACTCGATCCGGCCTACTCCGACGCGCGAGGCCGAGTCACCATCATCTCCTCCGCCGACACGGTCCGGCTCACGCTGCGCCGCGACGGCTATCATCCGCTCTCGCTCGCGGTGCGCGCCGTCGGCGCAACCCTCGCGCTCGTGCCAGACCCGGCACTTCTCTCCGCCGTCACGGTCACGCAGCCCGCGCCCAACACGCTGGCCGCTGGCACCACACTGCCGGTGGGATCAGTTTCGCGCGCCATCCTCGACGCGAGCGCCGCGCCATCGCTGGCCGACGCGATGAGAGGCATCGAAGGCATCAGCGTGCAGCGCCCGGGCTCCTGGGGCGGCAAGGCCTTCGTGCGCGGACTCGGCGGTGAGCGCGTCGCGGTGCTTATCGACGGTCAGCGCGTGAATCGCGCCTGTACCTTCGGCATGGATCAGGGGCTTGCCACCATCGATCCCGCCACGGTCGAGCGGGTCGAGGTGTTGAGCGGCCCGGGCTCGACGCTCTATGGGTCCGGCAACGTCGGTGGCGTCATCAATGTCGTCACGCGACGCGCACCGACGGATCGCACGCGCGGAGCCGA
Source organism: bacterium (assembly GCA_021813725.1). GTDB lineage: Bacteria > Gemmatimonadota > Gemmatimonadetes > Gemmatimonadales > Gemmatimonadaceae > PNKL01. The sequence continues at coordinate 1,399 of JAKAJN010000059.1, forward strand.
GGTGCGCGCCAGCAGTTCGCACGCTGTCCCCGGCGGCACGCTGGGTGCGAGCTACTTCACCCGCTCCGACCGCGCCGACGTCGCGCTCGCGGCCGATGCGGCGTCGTACGGCAACTATCGCGCACCAACCGGCACGGTCGCTGAGTCGGGCATGCGTACGCTCTCGCTGGATGGACGCCTCGGCTGGCAACCGACGGCGTCGCAGCGCGTGGCGATTGGCAGCACGGTCTACGAAGGCCGCGACATCGGATACCCCGGAGCATCCGGGGCCACGATACCTCGCGAGAGCCGGTACGACGGCGCACTCGAGTGGGGCGCCCAACTCTCTCGCCAGCACCTCGACGCGGTCTCGGCGCGCCTCTTCGCGCAGCGATTGGAGCACGACATGTCGGTGCGCATGCAGGGCTCCATGAATGGCATGCCCGTCACACAGGTCACGGACGCGCGGTCGCACTCGCTGACGTCGGGCGCGCGCCTGCAGCTGCGCGTTCTCCCCGCCGCCGCGATGCAGCTGGACCTGGGCGCCGAGGCGGTGGAGTGGAGGGCCGAGGCGACGCGCGAAACCATGCGCGTCGGCGCGACCACGCCGCCGCTGATCCTGCACACCTGGCCCGACGCGCGCATCCTCGACGCGGGGGCGTTTGCGCAGGGCGAGTGGCGCGCCGCGTCGCGACTGACCATCGCGGCCGGGGCGCGGGTCGACCGAATCACGAAACACGCGAAGGGCTGGTCGCGCGACGCGCAGTGGATCGGCACGGGGAACATCGGCGTCGTCGGCCGTGTTGGCCGCGGCGCGCGACTGCGCGCGAGTTACGGCGTCGGGTATCGGGTTCCGGACCCGACGGAGTCGTTTGGCGTTGCGCTGCGCCCGGATGGATATGTCTACGAGGGAACGCCCGACCTGCGCACGGAGATTGCCCGCAACGCCGAACTGGGCGTGATGTTGGACCGTTCATTTCGGACGCTCTCGTATGCGGCGTCCGCGACGGCATTTCAGAACGACCTGCACGACCTGATTGCCCCGGTGCTGGTGCCGGGCAGGCTGATTGGCGGCCGGCCGGTGCGCACCTACGCGAACGTCGCGCGGGGGCGGATGCGCGGCGTGAGCGGCACGACGTCGCTGTCGAGCCGGACCGGACAGCGGCTGACGCTCGCCGCCCAGCGACTGCTGGGGACCAATCGCGTGAACGACACACCGCTCGCGCTCGTGCCACCGAGCGAGGCGACGCTCACGGCGCACGTCGAACGCGGATGGCGCGGCAGACGCCCGTGGGTGGAGAGCACGTGGCGCGTGGTCGCCGGACAGGAGCGCGTGGCCACGGCGTCGGGCGAGAAGGTGACGCCGGGATTCGGCACGCTCGATCTCCGGGCCGGTACAACGCTCGCCGGCATCCGCGCGACCATCGGCGTCGAGAATGTGTTCGACCGCGCGTTTCGCGAACACGTGGACCCCGGCGTGATTCTGCGTCCGGGTCGCAATCTGTTCGTGCGCGTCGTGCGGGCCTTCTGAGGCGCGACGCGGGGTCGACGACACAACGGGCCGCCCCGCGAGGGGCGGCCCCGTTGTGCGTACCGGTACGAGCTAGTGCGTTGGAATCAGCGCCAGATCGGCGACCAGCCGTTCCACCAAGTTGAGGCGTTGCACGAGGAGATGACGGAACTCCTTCGAGTCGGTGCGGGCCACCTCGCGGCGCAGCATGGGCAGATAGTCGTGCAGCAAGTCGTGCAGTTCGTGCGCTTCCTGGTCCGACAGTTGGATGTGCATGGTCCCTCCGCACTGCGCGGGACCGCGGTGGGCCGCCGCGCCGTCAGGAAATTTGTCCCTTGGATTTCTGGATCTTGAACGAGAACGACTGTTCGACGAGCAGGCGGACAGGATGCCCCGCGATGCTCGCGGGCCGGTACTTCATCCGCGGCATCGCGGCGACCACCGCCTTGGCGAACGCCGAGTGCGTGGCGGACATCACGCGCACGGTGGACATGTCTATCATGCCGGTGGAATCGACGACGAAGCGGAGTGTGGTGGCGCCTTCGAGCTTCCGAATGGCCATCGCCGCGGGGTACTCCGGCCCCTCGCTGGTCGGATCGATGATCGCGATGGAGTCCACTTCGATGGTGCTGAACGCATTGTCGCCGAGACCCGGCTCGACGGTCTCCGACTCCGACGGCAGGGGCGCGAAGATGATGCCCTCGCGCGCCACGACGCCGTCGCCGCCCGTGCCGGCCACCGCGTCACCCCACCGCGGCGTCGCATTGCCCGCGGTGCGGGCCTCCACCGGTCCCGACGCGCTCAACTGCCCTGGCCGCTGCAGTCCGAACTCGCGCGGCGCGGGATACATGAACTGCACGGTCTCCTCGATCATGTCGCGCACGGCATCCACCATCCGGCCGCCCGTGAGCGCGAGCAGCACGACGACGCCGGCGTGCAAGACCACGCTCAGGCTGGTCGCCATCAGCGATCGCTGCGGTCGCTGCACGTCGGAAAGCAGCAGGTGCATGCTCTATACCGGAAAGGGGGGCATCGTGGCGCGCGCCTATCTACAGCGTTGCGCCGGTTCGCCCGGTCGTCAAGACCCGGTGTCCCTACGACCGGCTGCCGCCCGCGGTGTCACGGTACGCCTCGTGCAGTCGGACGATATCTTTCCCGGGCGGCCGATCCTCGCTGATTCGGCTTACCCACCGGCTTTCACTTCCGTCACAGAGCTGCAATGTCCCAACGTGAGACTGACTTGACGACGCTCGCCAGTCAGGCGGGCGCCACCCGGGTGTCCACGATGGCGGCACACCTCGTCGGATCGGAGATCCTCAAGATCGCTGCGGAGATTCGCGTCCTGACGCGAGGCGGAGCGAAGATCTGCAACCTGACGGTCGGCGACTTCGATCCGACGCAGTTTCCCATTCCCGAGACATTGCGCACCCTGGTGCAGCAGGCGTACGCGCGCGGGGAGACGAACTACCCGCCGGCCGATGGCGTCCTCGACCTGCGACAGGCGGTGCAGGCGTACTATCGGCGGGAATTGGGACTGTCCTATCCGCTCGAGTCCATTCTCATCACCGGCGGCGCGCGACCGGTGATCTACAGCATCTATCGCAGTCTGGTTGATCCCGGCGACCGCGTGGTCTACCCGCTTCCGTCGTGGAACAACAATCACTACGTGCACATGATGGGGGCGACGGGGGTGCCGGTCCCGTGCACGAGCGCCGACCGCTTTCTGCCAACGGCGGCGTCGCTGGCGCCTTCCCTGCCGGGCGCACGGCTGGTGTGCCTCAACTCGCCACTCAATCCGACGGGCACGGCCATCACCCGCGACGAGCTCGCGCGGATCTGCGACGCCATCGTCGCCGAGAATCGGCGACGCGAGACCACCGGTGAGCGACCGCTGTTCCTGATGTACGACCACATCTACTGGCCTCTCTGCGTCGGCGAGACCAGGCACGTCACGCCGCCGGAGGTCGTGCCCGAGATGGCGCGGTATACCATCTTCGTCGATGGCATCTCCAAGGGATTCGCGGCGACCGGACTGCGCGTCGGCTGGGCGGTGGGCCCCACCGACGTTGTCGGCCGAATGGCGGCGATCGTCGGCCACATTGGCGCATGGGCGCCTCGTCCCGAACAGGTGGCGACGGCAGTGCTCCTCGGCGACGTCGCCGCGCAAGAGAGCTTCCGGGCGGTCTACGTGCCAGGAATTCAGCGCCGCCTCACGGCGCTGTTTGCCGGCCTCGAACGCATGCGCGCGAAGGGACTGCCGGTGGAGGCACTGCCGCCACAGGGCGCGATCTACCTCACGGCGCGCATTGCACCGTTCGGACGCATCGCGCCGGGCGGCGCCGTCCTGCGCACCAACGACGACATTCGCCGCTGGCTGCTCGAGGCAGCAGGGATCGGCGTCGTGCCCTTCCAGGCATTTGGCGTCCCCGAGGAGAGCGGCTGGTTCCGACTCAGCGTCGGCGCGGTGTCCGAGGCGGCGATTGCCGACGCACTGCCTCGGATGGAAGCGGAACTCGAAAAGCTCAGATAGTCACAGGAGACCGCCTGTCGTGGACGCCACGCTGCTGCCGTTCTTTCACCCCACTGGCATCGCCGTTGTCGGCGCCTCGCATGACCCGGTGAAGCTGGGGTTTGGCGTCGCGCGCAATCTCACGCAATCGCGCTACCCGGGCGCGATTCACCTCGTGAATCCGCGCGGCGGGACGCTGATGGGTCGCCCGGTGCACCGCGATATCGCCGATGTCCCCGCGCCGGTGGACCTCGCGGTGATTGTCGTCCCCGCCGCGGGTGTGGCGGGGGCGCTGAACGCCTGCGGTGCGCGCGGCATCCACGCGGCCATCATCGCGTCGGGCGGCTTTCGTGAGGTGGGCGACGAGGGCGCCGCGCTCGAGGCCGAGATCGCGGATATCGCGCGGGCGCAGCGCATCCGCGTGGTCGGGCCGAATTGCATCGGTCTGCTCGACACCCATCTCCCGCTCGACACGACCTTTCTCGCCCCACCGCCTCCGGTCGCCGGCGATGTTGCGTTCGTGTCGCACTCGGGCGCGATCTGCGCCGCCGTGATCGACTGGGCCAGCGGACAGGGGTTTGGCCTGTCGCGCCTCGTCAGTCTTGGCAACCAGACCGACGTGTGCGAGACGGACATGCTCGTGCCCGTGGCCGATGACGCCCACACGCGCGTGATCACCCTGTACCTCGAGGGGATTCGCGACGGACGACGCTTCATCGAGCAGGCGCGGCACGTCACGCAACGCAAGCCGGTTGTCGCGCTCAAGGTGGGACGCTTCACCGCGGGGCAGCGTGCAGTCGCCTCGCACACGGGAGCGCTCGCCGGTCATGAGGCGGCGTACAACGCGGCCTTCGCCCGCGCCGGAGTGATTCGCGCCGAGACCAACGAGGAGATGTTCGACTGGGCGCGCGCGCTCGCCTGGTGTCCCCTTCCGCAACGCCGCGACATCGCCGTGCTCACCAATGCCGGCGGACCGGGCGTCGTGGCGGCTGACGCCATCGAGGCACTGGGACTCCCGCTCGCCACGCTGTCGCCGGCGACGGTGGCGCGCCTGCGGGCCGTCCTCCCCGCTGCGGCGAGCGTGCACAACCCGGTGGACATGCTTGCTTCGGCCGGACCGCGCGAATACGCCGAGTGCCTGGCGGCCCTGCTCGCTGACGACAGCGTCGGCGGCGCGATGGTGATCATGCCGCCCCCGCCGACGCACAGTGCCGAGTCGGTGTGCGAGGCCCTCGTGCCGGTGATCCGCGCGGCGAACAAGCCGGTTGTCGTCTCCTTGATGGGAGAGAACCTCGTGCGCAAGGCGAGCGAGGTACTGCGCGCCGCGCGCATTCCGGACTATCGGTTCCCCGAGCGCGCGGCGAGCGCGCTCGCCACGCTCGTGCGGCGCGCGGCGTTTCTCATCTCGCCCACGACAGAGCCGGAACGCGTCGCCAACGCGCGCCCCGCCGCCGTGCGCCAAGTACTCGAGGCCGCGCCAGACGGTTTTCTCTCGCAGGAGAACGTCGCGCACGTCCTCGGTGCCTACGGCATTGACCTGCCGCGCATCGCATCAGCGGCGACGGCCGACGAGGCCGTAGCGGTCGCCGACGCAATCGGATATCCCGTGGCGATCAAGGTGGCCTCGCCCGACATTCCGCACAAATCGGACGTTGGCGGTGTGCTCCTCGGACTCGGCGACGCCGACGCCGTGCGCGCCGGCTTTGCGACGGTACAGGCCAACGCGCGGCGTGCGCATCCCGCAGCGCGGCTCGACGGCGTGCACGTGCAGCGCATGCTCCCCGAGGGACAGGAAGTCATCGTCGGCGCCGTCCAGGACCCGCAGTTCGGCGCGCTCGTGATGTTCGGTGCCGGTGGCACCGAAGTGGAAGGGATGAAGGACGTCGCGTTTGCACTCGCGCCACTGCCGCGCGCCGAAGCGGAGGCGATGCTCGACGATACCTGGGCCGGACGCAAGCTGCGCGGCTTCCGCAACCTCCCGCCGGCCGATCGCGAGGCAGCCATCGACGCCCTGCTTCGCCTCGGTCAGATGGTTGCCGACCACCCCGAGATCGCCGAGGTCGAGATCAATCCGCTGCGCGTCCGCCCCCGCGGGGAGGGAGTCGTCGCCGTGGATGTGCGGCTGCGCGTCGCCGCCGGCTAGAAGCGGGAGAGCCGCAGCCCCGTGCTGATCGTCCGCCCGGGGACGATCGTCGCGTTGTCTGGTTCGCCGCGCTGGAAGTTCAGCAGATTCTCGCCGGTGACGATCCACGAGATGCCGCGCCCGAACTCGCGCGTCGCGGACGCGCGCAACCGGGTCTTGCCGCCGTAGGCGCGCCAGTAGCCGCGCAGATCCGACCCGTAGAGCGGTACATCGGTGCGGGTGAACCCAACGTACGCCGTGGCCAGCGACAAGCGATCGTATTCAATCCAGTCGAAGGCGCGCGACACGCCGAGCCGCGCGCTCCATCGTGGCGCCGACCACGACACCGTGGCGCCGACCGTTCGCGCCGGCACGCCGAGCATCCGGTCGCCGACCCGCAGGTCGCCGGTGTATCCGGCAGAGAGCGAACGCACGCGGCTGTCCACGCTCGCGTACGAGAGCGCACCGCCCAGCCGTCCGACGCGCAGCGTCGCCTGCCCCTCCCATCCACGATTGGTGATCGATCCAACATTCTGGTATTGCAGGCCCAATCCGCCCCCGGTGCCGGTCAGCGCGCCACTGCTGTCGGGAATGACCACCTGCTGGATGAGCCCGCTCGCGCGCTGGTCGAAGCGCGTCACGTGGAAGGCGACACGCCGACCGAACAGGAGGTCGAACCCGCCCTCCACGCCGGCCTGCTCTTCCGGCGAGAGATCGCGCACCTCCGCCTGTGCCTGCATGCCGCCCGCCATGGTTTCACGGGCCGCCGTACGCGGCGCGCGAATTCCGCGGCCGTACGCCGCACGCAGCTTGAGCGTCGCCGCTCCCGCTTGCTGCACCCACGCGCCGCCGACCATCGGCAGCACGTGCGACCGGGCCGCCGTGACGTACCCGGAGTTCCGCTCAACCCGCACGCCGGCGGAGAGGTACCAGCGCTCGCGCACCGCCACGTCGATCTGCGAGGTCAGGCCCGCGTCGCTGAACCACTCGGACGCCTCGAGCGCGCGACCTCCCATCGGCATCGCCGGGCCCATCCACGACGCAAGCGTTCCGGACTGCGGCGACCGGTGCCACGGACCGCGCCCGAGACGGATATCAGGACTCTCCTGCCGCAGTGCCGAGTGCTCCGCCGAGAGCGTGAGCGTCGCGCCGAGCCGCTCGGGCTGCCCCAGTCGAGCCACACTGCTCAGCCGCAGCGTCGTGCGGTCGGCCGCGCCCGTGGCGGCGCGCAACGCGGAGTCGGCGCTGGACGGAAACGGGGTGAACTCGTTCGCAACATTGGAGAGCGAGTAGCCATCGGCGCCGACCGTCAGCGCATGCGTCCACCGGTCATCCGGGGCGAACTTCAGTGTTCCACCAATCGTGTATTCGCGGAGCCCCTGCGCGCGTCCCCGCAACGCGGCGTCGTCGAACGTGCGCCCGCTCGCCAGCGCCGCGGAAACCAATAGCGGATTCAGCGTGGAACCTACTTCTCCCGATGCCACCCGCGCCGTGCCGGTGAGCACGGTGCGTGCACCGATGACGCGTCCGCCGGCATTCGCCTGGAGCGTGTACGACGATGCCCCAGTGTAGAATGCGCCGAGCGAGCCAATCCCCAGTCCGAACTGGGCGGTGCGCGGGCCCGTGCCGACACCGACGGCTAGTCGATGGTCCTGCGCCAGCACGTCCGTCGCGGTGAACTCACTCTCCGACAGGCCGGCGCTCGACCGCACGCGCAACCGCGGCGCACCGGCATCCACCCCGTCGTGGCGCGTCACGATGTTGAGTACGCCGCTGATCGCATCGGCGCCGTACAGCGCCGCGCCCTGCGGACCGCGAATCACCTCGATGCGCTCGACACTCTCGGGATCGAATTGCGTGACGAGCAGCGGGTTCGCCACGGCGATGCCGTCCACATACATCTTGGGATAGGCGGCGCCAAACGAGCTGGCGCCGCGGATGCTCGCGTATCGGGTGATCAGCGACGCCGGGGACTGCTCCCACGCCCAAACCCCGGGGACCGAAGTCGCGAGCGCCGCGGCCAGTCCGTGAACCCCGGAGGCGGCGGCCTCCCGGCCGTCCACCACCGCGAGCGAAACGGGGAGCGCACGCTGCACGCCCCCGTCTGCCGTTCCGGTCACGACCACGCGATCGAGCTCCGCCGTGCCCACGACACTCAGCGACCGCGCGAGGGAACGCGCCTCGTCGCGCACCGGGGCGAGCACGATCTGGTTGCTCCCCGACGCCACCGGCTTCACCGCCACATCATGCAGGATCGCCTCGAGCACTGCCGACACGGTGGCCGAGTCGAACGATGCGCGCACCGAACGGTCGAGCGGCAGCAGTTCCGCACTGTACGAGATGCGCACGCGCGCCACCGCCATGAGGCGATCAAGCGCGTCACGCACCGACGCGTCGCGAAATTGCAGCGACACCCGCCGCTCGAGCGGCGGCGATTGCGCCCGGAGCGCACTCGGCGCCGCAAGCACCGCGAGCGCGCCAATCACGAGCGGTGCACAGCGGCGGGCCGCCCGGCCGGTCATTTCCGCGGACGGATGCTCAGCGAGGCCGGGCGCAGCGTCACGGTGTCACCGTGCACCGAGTAGGTGGCACCCAGCGCGAGCGCGATGACGTCGATCACCTGACGCCGTGACTCGCGGTCAAATGCGGCGGTCAGGTGGCGGCTGGCCAGCGAGGAATCGGCGACGACGAGTTCGACGCCGTACCAGCGCCGCAAGTCGGAGCGCACGCGGCCGATGGGCGACTCGCGGAAGACGAGTCGCCCGCTCGTCCAGGCCGAATCGCTCGCGCTCGCGCCGGCGCGCTGCACGACCAACGCGCCAGTTGGCGGCAGCGTCGCGAAATCACCGGCGCGCAATTCCGCGCCGTCGCTCCCTTCGCGTCGCACGCGCACGGCCCCCTCGCTCACCGACACCTCCACGCCGTCGGCCTCATCGGCGCGCACCGTGAATGCGGTGCCGACGTCGGTGATGCGCGCGTCACCGGCACGCACCGTGAACGGGCGAGCCGCATCGTGCGTCACGTCGAAGAACGCACTCCCGCGCAGTCTCACCTCGCGCCGGCCCCCGGCTTGCACGGCGTCGAACTCCATCTCGCTCGCCGGGCCGAGCACCACCCGCGTGCCATCCGCCAGGCGCACCGAGTCCACCTGGCCGACCGCGGTCGCCAGCGTCTGCACGACGGGCGTGACCGGGTCGTTGCGCAGGCGCGCCACGCCGACGGCGATCACCACCACGGCAGCGGCGGCGAGCGTCCAGGCCAACAGCGGCCGGGGAGCGATGCGCGGCGACAGCGGCACCACCGGCCGCTGCGGTTCCGGAAGACGCCGCTGCACACGCGCCAGCGCCGCCTCCACGTCCACCGACGGCCTCGCGCGCCGCAGTCCATCGCCCGCCGCCGCTAACACTTGGAACGCACGCGCGTCATCTGGATGGGCCGCGAGCCACGCCGCCACCGCCGCCGACTCTTCGGCGGTGCTCTCTTCCGCCAAGTGGCGGGCGAGCGCCTCCCAGTCCGGCTGGTCGGCGTAGGCGTTGGTCGTCGGCTCGGTTTCGCTCATGACATGTTCAGGACACGCGATCCGCAGGATACCCTATTCCTCGCGACAGCTCAATAGAATTCGGCATGGACGACCGTGAACTCCTGCGGCGCCTTCGGGGCGGCGATGAACAGGCATTTGACGCCCTGTTTCGCCAGCACTATGCGTCGCTCGTGGGCTTCACGGAATCGCTCCTCCGTACGCGCGCCGCCGCCGAGGACATCGTGCAGGATGTGATGCTCGAGGTCTGGCGCCGGCGTGAAACGCTGGAGATCGACCTCACGTGGCGCTCGTACCTCTTCCGCGCCGCACGCAACCGCGCCCTGAATGAAATCCGTCACGCGCGCGTGCAGCAACACGCCGAACCGCTGGTGCGCGGAGCGGAATCCGTGGAGGCACCGACGCCGCAGGAACTCGAGGCCGCCGAACTCGACGCGGCCTTTCGACGCGCACTCGCCGCGCTTCCCGAGCCGGTGCGCGAGGTGTTCGAGCTCAGCCGCCGCGACGGATTGCGCTACAGCGAGATCGCCGCCACGCTGGACATTTCGGTCAAGACCGTCGAGGCGCGCATGGGGCGCGCGCTGCGCGAACTGCGCGAACGGTTGAAGGAGTGGATGCCCGGCGCGTAGGGTCTCGCCGCGCTCGCGTGTCCCTTGGGCATGAAGCGGGAACCGCCGAATGGTTCGGCGGGCTCCACCTGGCGATTTGGGAGGATCTTTCTGATGAACTCGCGCATCTCCACTCTCGCGCTGCTCGGCTCGGCCTTCGTTGTCGCCGCCTGCGGCGATCCGACGTCGGCCAACGACCGCATGCTGATGTCCCGCACGAACCTGGCGGCCGCCTTCGAGACGGTGCCGGTCGGGTATACACAGGGACAGACGACGTACAACGCCAGCGGCGAGGGGGAGGGCCCGATGTTCCCCGGCGCCTTCGGATTCGGACTGATGCCCGGACGGCACGGAATGCGCGGCGGGATGTTCGGCATGGGGGCCCTCGATATGGGCGGCGGCATGGGTCCGATGATGGGCGGCGGGCTCGGCGACGACTTTGCCGGCGGCAAGGGCCTCGGCGGCGAGTTCGGACGCGGACGGCACGGTGACCCGTCGGCGGCGAACGCCAACTGCGCCTACGATGCCCAGACCCAGCGCGCGACGTGCTCGACCACCACCCTCGGTGGACTCACGATCACCCGCTCCATCGCCTGGTACGATGCCAGCGGCGCCGTGATGACCGCGTTCGACAGCGCCAAGACGAACACCATCAACACGAAGGTGTCAGTGACCGGCCAGCGGACCCGCCGCGACAGCGCGGTGAGCACGATTGACAATGCGAGCGACCGCACGGTCAGCGGACTCGCCTCGGGAAGCCGCTCGCACACGGTGAACGGCACCGCGCGTGGCAAGGAAGTCACGGTCGGCAAGGACAGCAGCGGAACCTTCACGGCGACCCGCGTCGCCGCTGACACCGTGAAGAACGTCGTGGTGCCGGTGGCCGACACCGGGCGCACCTATCCCACGTCGGGCACCGTGATTCGCGTGATGACCATCTCGGTGGTACGCACCACCAGCACCACGACGTCGACCCGGCGCGAAGTCGTCACCTATGACGGTTCGACCAGCGCCAAGATGGTCGTGACGCAGGACGGTACGAGCAAGACGTGCACGATGCCGTTGCCGATGGGACGACCCACCTGCCAGTAACCGGCAACGCGATCATCACCAGGGCAGCGCGCGGCTCGCCGGAAATCGGCGGGCCGCGCGTCGTTTCCGCACCGGGCATCGCCGTGCCGCGACGCCGTGCCGCGCATTAACTTTCGCGCTTCGTTTCACCCTCCTCCTGCACAGCGATGCCCACGAAGCTGAAGCGCGGCTATACGGATCCCACCACCCAGGAATGGGTGCCCGCCACCGAAGTCGTTCGTGAGGTGGAGGGCATGATCGTCCGGCTCACCGTGCACGGCATCTTCCTGAAGGAAAAGGGGCGTCGGCTGGAGGTCGGACCGCTCGATTACGAATCGCTCTACCGCGACGCGGTGCAGCGCGAGAAGGGGCTGTCGCCGATCAAGCCGCGTACCGGGCGCTCCACCGCACCGGTTGCGCGCGGTCTGCTGGCCACGGAGCGGGGCAAGTAGCGCGGGCGCTCAGTCCAGCCGCCGGTAGACGCGCTTGGCCGGCCGCCCAACCAACTGCTCCACGGTGAGGCCGTCCGCGGCGTACGACCCAGCGTAGAGGCGGACGGCGAGCAGCGATTCCGGAAGCCGGCCGTATTCGGCGTGATGGCCCGAGAGTTCGCCGACGCGTAGGCGCATGGCGAGAGCCTTGATCTCGCGCAGGCAGGCGACCCTCGCCGCCTGGGCGGTGACGTCTCGCGACGTCGTTACCCGCTGCCGGCTGACCCAGTTGCGCAGCACGTCGGCGCGAAACTCGGTGTTGACGCCGAAGGCAGTGAGGAGTTGCCGCCAGAGGCTCACGAAGGTTGCGTCGTCGAAGTGCGACCAGGCGGCGAGTTGGACGCGGGATTGGTCCACCCGATCCATTTGACGGCGCACCGCGTCCACTTCCCGCCAGCGCGCCATGGTCTTGGCGGCGGTCCGCCCGGCCGGAACGGACCCGTCGCCCACGACCGTGGCCGCCACCCCTGCATCATCGCCGACGTCCTCCTCTTCGAGCAGGACGAGGACGCTTTCGTGGCGGGGGAGCAGTTGGCCGAACGCGCGCAGCAGCCAGGTCGCCTCGCCGTCGGCAGCGAGGGCCGGGAGCCCGAGAAAGCAGCTGCCGGCTGGCACCGCCTGCAACCGGAGCGGAGACGGCGTAAGTTCTGATTGGACATCGTGATTGGCGAGCATCAGCGCTGGCGAAAAGGGCTCTCCGGGAGCCGCCGGGGCCCTCCCCCGGCGCCTACCTCTGACACGTCCGCCGGCATTCGTCGGACGCCTGAATTGCTATCACATCACGTCACGAATTGCAAGTCCCTATTGACAAATGCGATTTCTTGTTACACCGTGTAATACGCTGGACGCCTCCCTCCTGATCGCCCGTTCCTGGACCCGCGGAAGCTCGTTTCTCCCCCCTTTTTCCCTGTGCGCTCGTGATCCAGCCCGCACCCGACCTCGACGGTCTCTCCCTGTTCGGCGATGTGCTCAATGCGTACCGCAATGACTTGGCGCGCACGCCCGACATCGCCCGGTTCGGCACGAACGACGCCAAATGGCTCACGGCCGCCTTGCGCGTCGAACAGCTGGTCAGCCAGCCCGACCGCGGCAGCACCAAGCGGATCCGCAGTCTCGGATCCCATCCCGCCTTGCGTGGTTCGGCCGTGCTGGCGCTGACGGAGCGGATGGAAGCGGCCGGCGCCGTCGCCCTGGCGTTTGCCACGCTCGCCTACGCGAGGCGCGTGTGGGAGCGCAGCGACACGGCGAGTTGCGGCACCGCCATCTTCCGGCAAGCCCGCATCTGCCGCACAGTCGGGGCGATGCGCGCCGCCGAAAATTACTATTCGCTGCTCTCCAGCTTCGCCGGCCGGTATCGGCTGCCGGAGCTGCGCGGACGCGCCTTCATCGGGCACGGCCTGCTTCGGCTGGTCGAGGGCAACCCCGCGGCAGGGCGTCGCTGGTTCGTCAAGGCGCGGGCCGCGAGCGGCAACAACCCCGTGGCGACGGCGGTCTCGTATCACGCCGAGATGAATGCCGCCCTGGCGCTGAAGGACTGGTCGGGCGCGCTGATCGCCGGGTGGAGGGCGCTCTCCAACAACGTCCTGCCGCCCTACGACGAAGCGGGCGTGCTCGTCAACATCGCCTCGCTGGCTTTGCGCGC
>JAKAJN010000220.1 GCA_021813725.1 bacterium
CGCCTTCGGCGTCGTGCTCGCGGCGTCCGTGTACTTCCTCTGGCGCGATGACGAGCGCGCCGACCTGCTGGCGGCGTCGTCGGCCGAGGTGGGGTCGCTGTTCTGCGGGCTGACCCTGGTGCTGGGGATGCTCTGGGGCCGGCCGACGTGGGGCGTCTGGTGGTCGTGGGATGCCCGCCTGACGAGCACGCTCGTGCTCTTTCTGATTTTCGTGGGGTATTTGGCGCTGCGATCGTTCGTCGAGGATCCTCAGCGGCGTGGGCAGTGGAGCGCCGCCGTGGGCATCCTCGGGGCGATCAACGTGCCGATCGTCTGGATGTCGGTGAAGTGGTGGCGCACGCTGCACCAGATCCAGAGCAATCCGCGATCGTTGTCGCCCGAGTACCTGCGTGGGCTGCTGCTGAACGTCGCGGCGTTCACGCTGTTGGCGGTCTGGTTCATCTGGCGGCGGTACGAGGCGGCGCGCTACGAACGCGCGGCGGAACACGCGGCGCAGGCGGCCGCGCTGGGAGGAAACAATGGCTAGTGCGCTGGAACACGGTGGCATCGAATACGTGGTGGCGTCGTACCTCATCACGTGGGTGGTGCTCGGGGTCATGCTGGTGCGGCTCGTCGGGGCCGTGCGCCGCGCCCGGGCCGAATATGATCAGGCGGCAAAGGGAGAATTCAGGACATGACAACGAAGCGGACCAAATGGGGCGCGCTGGCCGCGGTGGGCGTGCTCGTGATCGCGTTCGGCTGGCTGATTTATGGCGGCCTCGACAGCAACGTGGTGTACTTCCTCACTCCCAAAGAGCTGCTGGCCAAGGGAGCGGAGGGCTATGACAAGCCGGTGCGGCTGGGCGGGCAGGTGAAGCCCGGCTCCGTGGTGTGGGACGAGAAGGCGCTTGACCTGCGCTTCGCCGTCACCGACGGAACGGGCGAGATCAGCGTTCACTCCAAGGGTGCGCCGCCGCAGATGTTCAAGGACGGCCAGGGCGTGGTGGTCGAAGGGCGCTACGGTCGTGACGGCGTCTTCACGAGCACCAGTCTGATGGTGAAGCACTCCAACGAGTACAAGGCGCCCACCAAGGGCGAGCGGCCGTCGGAGATGTACAAGTCCCTGATGAAGAGCGCCGGCACATGACCCGTCTGCTCGCCTTCAACGCCATCGTGGTCGCGCTGGCCGTCAGCCTGCTTGGCGCGATCTTCGGCCCGATCGCCGTGCGGCGCGGTCGCCGCGACTGGCTGATGTACCTGTACGCCGCGGTCTACACGAACTTCGTGCTCGTGACCGTGTCGACGCTCGCGCTCGTCTACGGCCTCGTCTCGCACGACTTCAGCATCTCATACGTCGCGCAGGTCGGCAGCCGCGCCACGCCGACGTTCTACACCATCATCTCGCTCTGGGGCGCGCTCGAGGGCTCCATCGTCTTCTGGGCGTGGGTGCTGGCGATGTACGCCGCGGCGGTCGTCTGGTTCAACCGCAAGCGCGAGGGGAACCTCGTGCCGTACGCCGCCACGACGCTGCTGGTGGTCGCGCTCTTCTTCCACGTCCTGCTCGTCGGGCCGGCCAATCCGTTCCAGCCGGTCTTCCCGGTGCCGTTCGACGGACCGGGGCCGAATCCGCTGCTCCAGAATCACATCCTGATGGGCGTGCACCCGCCGCTGCTCTATCTCGGCTACGTTGGGCTCACGGTGCCATTTGCCTTCGCGGTGGGCGCAATGCTCGCCGGCGAAGTGGCGGGCGACGACTGGATCCGCCTGACGCGCCGGTGGACAATCACCGCCTGGGGCTTCCTGACGGCGGCAATCATCGCCGGGATGTGGTGGTCGTACGAAGTGCTCGGGTGGGGTGGCTACTGGGCGTGGGATCCGGTGGAGAACGCGTCGTTCATTCCGTGGCTCACGGTCACGGCCTACCTGCATTCGGTGATGGTGCAGGAGCGTCGCGGGATGCTGAAGCTGTGGAACCTCAACCTGATGGTCGGCACGTTCGTGCTGACGATCCTCGGCACCTTCCTGACGCGCTCGGGGATCATCTCATCGGTTCATGCGTTCACGCAGGGGACCATCGGCTACTATTTCCTCGGCTTCATCGCGCTGGTGCTGGTGGCGGCGCTCTTCCTGGTGGCGGGGAACAGCGACAAGCTGGCGTCCGATGGCCGGCTCGACGCGCCGCTCTCGCGCGAGACCGCCTTCCTGCTGCAGAACCTGCTATTCACAACCTTCATGTTCACCGTGCTCATCGGCACGCTCTTTCCGCTCGTCGCCGAGGCGGTGCGCGGCGTGAAGGTGAGCGTGGGGACGCCGTTCTTCAACAGGATGAGTCTGCCGTTGATGGTGGCGCTGCTCTTCCTGATGGGAGTGGGTCCGGCGCTGCCGTGGAAGAAGGGGGCGGGCGCCGAGTTGAAGGGTCGACTCATTCCCGGCGCGGCGCTGGGCGCCGTGCTCGCGATTGCCGCCGTCGTGGCCGGCGCGCGCAATGCGTACTCCGTGCTGGCCTTCCTGTTCGCGGGCTTCGCACTCGGCGTCAATGCCGGTGAGTTCGTGCGCGGTGCCAGCGCCCGTGTGGCGGCGCACGGCGAAGCGTGGCTGGTCGCGCTCGCACGTCTCGTTGGGGCGAATCGCCGGCGCTACGGCGGATACATCGCGCACATCGGCGTCGTGCTGGTGGCGCTCGGCGTGGCTGCGTCGTCCACGTTCCGCACCGAGCAGGAAGCGACGCTCAAGCCGGGCGAGACGGTCACCGTGGCCGGGCACACCGTACGGTTCAAGGCCGCCTGGGGGCGGCAGGAGCCGCAGCGCGAGGTGATCGGTGCGACGATGGAGCTCGTGAAGGGTGGTCAGGTGGTGGCGACCGCCGAGCCGCGCATGAACTACTATCCCACGTCGCAGCAGCCCGTGCCGACGCCGGACGTGCGCAGCATGCTGTCGGGCGACCTCTACTTCAACCTGATGGCGTTCAAGCAGGACGGGTCGAACGTCACCATCAAGGTGATCTGGGAGCCGCTGGTGCCGTGGATCTGGTTCGGCGGCTTCGTGCTGTGCTTCGGCGCCATCGTCGGCGTGCTGCCGCAGCGCGAGCGCCGCGCGGCCGCGGCGCCCGCGCTGGCGGGAGGCGAACCATGAACCTGAAGCGCGCTTCCATTGCCGCGGCCACGGCCGCGCCCGTGATCGCGCTCTTC
>JAKAJN010000060.1 GCA_021813725.1 bacterium
TCAACTCGTTCCTGTTCCTGCAGGGAATCGAGACGCTGCACCTGCGCATCGAACGGCACTGTGAGAACGCGCTGAAGGTCGCGCGCTTCCTCGCCGACCACCCGCTCGTCACGTGGGTCAGCTACCCGGGGTTGCCGAACCACCCGACACACGCGCGGGCCAAGCGGTACCTCGACAACGGCTTCGGCGGCGTGTTGACGTTCGGCGTGCGGGGCGGCGCCGACGCGGCGCGTCGCGTGGCGTCGAGCACGAAGCTCTTCTCGCTGCTGGCCAACGTCGGCGACGCGAAGTCGCTCATCATTCACCCGTGGACGACGACGCACGAGCAGCTCACGGACGCCGAGCGTGCGGCGGCGGGCGTGACGGCGGATCTCGTGCGGCTGTCGGTCGGCATCGAGGACGCCGACGACCTTCTGCGCGACCTCGATCAGGCGCTGCGCGCCGGCGCGGCGGCGGCGGCGTGAGCGACGGCTCCCGCGCGGTGCGCACCTTCCCGGTTCCAGCGTTCACGCTGGAATCGGGCGCGGTGCTGCACGACCTGCGTCAGGCCTACCACCTCGATGGCACGCTCAACGCGGCGCGCGACAATCTGGTGCTAGTCTTCCATGCGCTCACCGGCACCCCCGATGCGGCGGGTGACTGGTGGCAGCGGCTCATCGGACCCGGACGTGCGCTCGACACCGATCAGTACGCAGTCCTGGTGCCGAACCTGCTCGGTTCGTGCTATGGCACGACCGGGCCGTCCGATCATCCGGAGCGGTCGTTCCCGGCGATCACGCCGCGGGACCAGGCGCGCTTCGTCGCACTCCTCGTCGAATCGCTGGGCGTGCGTGATGTGGCGCTGGTGACCGGCGGCTCGCTTGGGGGGATGGTATCGCTCGAGTGGACGGCGACGTTCAGCGGCCGCACCCGCGCGACGGTTGCGCTCGCAGCGCCGGCGGCGCATACGGCGCATGCGATTGCGTGGAATGCGGTGCAGCGCGCGGTGCTCGACGCGGCCGGCGACGCCGGGCTCGCCCTGGCGCGGCAGATCTCGATGATCGCGTTTCGCAGCGAGCGCGAGTTCGAGGCGCGCTTTGGCCGCACCACGGGACCCGACGGGCGGTTCAACGTCGCCAGCTATCTCGATCATCACGGCCGGAAGCTCGAGGCGCGCTTCGACGCGGCATCGTACCGCACCCTGCTGGCGGCGATGGACGCGCACGACATCGGTCGCGGCCGCGGCAGCGTGGCGCACGCGCTGCGTTCGCTGCGCGGAGCGCTCTATGCCGTCGGCATTCCCGGCGACCAACTCTACTCGGCCGACGTCATACGACAGTGGGCCGACGTCGCCGGCGCGAAGTATCGCGAGATCACCTCGCACTATGGTCACGACGCCTTCCTGCTCGAACACGAGCAGGTTGGCGCCATCTTGCGCGAGGCGCTTCAGGCGTCAGCGCGCGCGGAATCAGAGAGGGACGTCGCATGACTGCCATCGCACCTGACCGCGCCGCGGCGCGGACCCCATTTGCTCCCACGGCGCGCCCACCGCGCATCGTGCGTGTGGCCCTCGCGGGCTGCGGCACGGTGGGCGCCGCGCTCGTTGCGCTGGTGCAGCGCCAGGCCGGCCAGTTTGAGGCGCGTCGCGGCGTGCGGTTCGAGCTTGCGGGCATCCTCGTGCGCGATCCGGCGAAGGACCGCGGCATCGTGATTCCCCGCGACCTCCTCACCACATCGGTGGACGCATTCCTCGCGACGGACGCCGACGTGGTGATCGAGGTGATCGGCGGCTTCGACCCGGCCGAGCGCATCGTGCGCGCCGCGCTCGCCGCAGGTCGTCAGGTCGTCACGGCCAACAAGGCATTGATTGCCGCCCACGGACCGGCGTTGCAGGCGCTCGCCGACGCGCACGGCGGATCGCTGCAGTTCGAAGCGGCGGTCGGCGGTGGCGTGCCCGTGGTGCGTACGCTGCGCAGCGAACTTGGCGGCCACGGCGTCCGGTCCATCACGGGCATTCTGAATGGAACGACCAACTTCCTTCTCACGGCCATCGGGGACGGGGCGACCTTCGCCGAGGCGCTGTCGACGGCGCAGGCGTGCGGCTTCGCCGAGGCAGATCCGTCGCGCGACCTGCAGGGCCTCGACGCCGCCGACAAGATCCGCATCCTTGCCTCACTCGCGTGGGGCGTCGATCCGGCGCGTCAGGAGGTGCAGGTGGAGCCGTTCCCGTCGGACCCACAGGCGCTCGTGGCGCAGGCGACACGGCGCCAGGGTGTGCTCAAGTACCTTGCCGGCGCGCTGCAGGAGGAGAACGGCACGGTGCGCGCGTGGGTGCGGCCGTGCATCGTGCCCAGCGACCACGCCTTTGCGTTCGTGCGCGACGAGGAGAACGCCGTGCACATCGACAGCGAGTCGCTGGGCGTGCTTCGCCTGCAGGGACGCGGCGCCGGCGGCAACGCGACGGCGAGTGCGGTCCTCGGCGACCTGCTCAGTGCGAGTCAGCGGCCACGCGTCACCTGATGGTGGGGCTCGCGTTCCACGCACGGCACGGAGGCAGTCCGCTCAGGGTATCGCGGCCTCCATCGCCGTGAACGGCACCTCGCTCGTCGCCGTGGCGGTGCCATTGCGCACGCGCATCCACTCGTACACGGACGCCACGATGATCACCACCACCGACGCCATGAAGAAGAGCGCCACTCCCGCGTCGAGTCGGTCGTTGAACACCATCCGCGCCACGTCGGCCGCCGTCTTTGCGCCGGCCGGCATCGTGCCGGCCGCGACCTGCGCCTCCAGGGAACGCGCGTGGGCGAGGAACCCAAGTTTGGGATCGCTCGACCAGACCTTGGCCGCGCCGGCGCTCATCGTCACCACCGCCAGCCAGACGAGCGGCGCAATGGTGATCCACGCATAGCGGGCCTTGCCCATCTTCATGATCACCGTCGTGCCCAGGCAGAGCGCGACCGCGGCGAGCAACTGATTGGCGATGCCGAATAGCGGCCAGAGCGAGTTGATGCCACCCAGCGGATCGGTAACGCCCTGGTAGAGGAAGTATCCCCACATCGCGACGAAGATGACGCTAGAGATCACCGTCGCCGGATACCATCCCGTTCGTCCGAGAGGCGCCCAGACGTGGCGCAGGAGATCCTGCAGCATGAAGCGTCCGACGCGCGTGCCGGCATCCACGGTGGTCAGGATGAAGAGCGCCTCAAACATCAGCGCAAAGTGGTACCAGAGCGCCATCGCCGTGTGGCCGCCGAGGACGTTGGCGAAGAGCATCGCCATGCCGACGGCCAGCGAGGGAGCGCCACCGGTGCGCGAGAGCAACGTTTGCTCCTGCACGTGCGACGCGAGCTGATGCAACTGTGCCGGATCGAGCACGAACCCCCAACTGCGAATCACCTCCGCCGCGCTCTCGGCGGTGGTGCCAATGATCCCCGCCGGCGCGTTGATGGCAAAGTAGATCCCCGGCGTGAGGACGCAGGCGGCGATGAGCGCCATCACGGCGACCAGCGACTCGGTGAGCATCGCACCGTAGCCGATGAAGCGTGCGTCGCTCTCGCGTTCGAGCAGCTTGGGCGTCGTCCCCGACGCGATCAGGGAATGGAAGCCCGAGATGGCGCCGCAGGCGATGGTGATGAAGACGAAGGGAAAGAGCTTGCCCGCGAAGACGGGCCCCGTGCCGTCGATGAACCGGGTGAGCGACGGCATCTGCAGCGGCGGCAGCACGATGAGAATGCCGACGGCCAGCGCCACCACCACGCCGATCTTCACGAAGGCGGACAGGTAATCGCGCGGGGCCAGCAGCAGCCAGACCGGCAGCACCGACGCCGCGATGCCGTAGCCGATGATCCACTTGGCCAGTTGCGGCCCGCTCAGCGTGAAGACCGGGGCGAGGTCGGGATTCTGCGCGACCCAGCGTCCCGCGTACAGCGCGACCACGAGCAGGACGATGCCGATGGCGGTCGTCTCGAGCACCCGGCCGGGGCGGATGAACTGCAGGTAGACGCCCATGACCATCGCAATCGGGATGGTGAGACCGATGGTCACCGTCCCCCAGGGGCTCTGCTGCAGCGCCTTCACCACCACCAGCGCGAGCACCGAGATGAGAATGATCATGATGCCGAGCACGGCGACGAGTGCCGTGGCGCCGGCCACCGAACCGATCTCCTCGCGCGCCATGCGACCGAGCGACTTGCCGTCGCGGCGCACGCTGGCCGCGAGGATCACAAAATCCTGCACCGCGCCACCGAGCACGACGCCGACGATGATCCAGAGTGCGCCGGGGAGGTAGCCAAACTGCGCGGCGAGGGTCGGACCGACCAGCGGACCCGGGCCGGCGATCGCGGCGAAGTGGTGCCCGAAGACGATCCACTTGTTCGTCGGCACGAAGTCGCGCCCGTCCTTGAGCCGCACCGCGGGCGTGGTGCGATTGGCATCGAGGGCAAAGATCTTCGTTGCGATGATGCGGCTATAGAAGCGGTAGCCGACGAGGTAGGTGCAAACGGCGGCCGTGAGCAGCCAAGCCGCGTTGACCTGCTCCCCGCGCGAAAGGGCGAGGTATCCCAGGGCACCCGCGCCGAGCGCGGCGATGGCGGTCCAGACGAGAGCGTGTGTCCAGCGTGGCATGGTCGGCCCGGTGGAGGCTGGAAGTGGCGACGGGAGAATCTGGGCATCGCGCGGGGGGTGGTGCAATGTCTAGTTTTCGACGTCCACCTTTCCGGGGTCGAAATGCGCCGAATCCTGCTCCTGCTCGCCACCACCGCCGCAGCACTGTCGGCGCAGCAGAAGGCGCCTCCGCCGGCCGCGTCGGCGCCGCTCGCCCAGTACACGTCGGTGAAGGTGGCGGTGGTGCCGGTGCAGTTCTACCGCAGCGATACCGGCTTCGTGCACGTGCCCGCGCTGACCTTGCGGGCCGCGTTCGACAGTCTTGTCTCGGAACAACTCGAGGAACACGGGCTCAAGGGGACGTGGGCGACGCCGGCCGACGTGCTGCGTTCGGCGAAGCGCAACGCCATGTACTCGGCCGATCCGCACAACCTCGGCGCGTTCCCCGTGCGCAACGGCATCGGGAAGGAAGGGGCCATCCCCGATCCGCTTGCCAGCAACCTGCGGCGGGTGGTGGCGTTGCACGACGCGCGCTACGCGCTCATGCCCGTGGAGTTGCGCGTCGAGCGTGGCGCGGATGGCGGGCGGCTCGTGGTTCGGCTGCTGCTGGTGGACGCGCGGCTGATGAAGGCGCTTTTCCAGGTGGACCTGACGGGAGAAACGGCCGCGGCGTATTCGCCGGCACTCCTGCAGCAGCTTGCGACGCGCCTGGTTGAGCTCGCAGTCGCGCCCTGATGACAACGCCCTGATCCCGTTCTGTGGCTCGCCTGCTTCATCTCTCCGACATCCACTTCGGACACCCCGAAGTGCCGGCCGCCGTCGCCGCCGTGGAACGGCGACTGGCCGCCCGGCACTGGGACGTGGTGGCGATCTCCGGCGACCTGACGCAACGGAACCGGCGCTCGCAGTTCGAGAAGGCGCGCGCCTTCCTGCAACGAGTGCGCGCGTCAGCGCCGAGTGTGGTGATTCCGGGCAACCACGACGTGGCCTGGTGGTGGTGTCCGTTTGGCCTTGGTGCGCGGTCGCGGATGTACGCCGGGTATCGCCGCTGGATCGATGCCGAACTGGAACCCACGCTGCGGGTGGCAGGGGTGACCGTCGCGAGCATCAACACGTCGCACGGCATTCAATGGTATACGCAGACCACGCGTCCTCGTGACCTGTCGGTGGTTGGAGTAGCGCGGCCGGCCCAGTGGGTGCGGGCCACACGCGCGCTCTCCAGTGCACCCACCGGCGACTTGCGCGTGCTGATGATGCATCACAACCTGCTCAAGGGGCGGCTGTCGGACCGCTGGGGACTCACGTCGCGAGCCGCCGGTCTCGACGAGGCCGCGGCGACCGGATGCGAGCTGGTGCTCTGCGGCCACGATCACGAGGGGCAGGTGGAGCAGGTGGTGCGGGGCCCGCGCCGCTACGTGGTGTCGCAGGTGAACACGATCTCGAACCGCGCGCGCGGCGGACTTCCGATCAGTTACCACGAAATCGAGTGGAACGCCGCCCGGATTTCCGTGGTGCGGCAGGCGTGGAGCGAGACGACCGCGGACTTCGCGCCGGCGGAGACGTGGTCCTTCGATCGCTGATCAATCGTCTGCGCGGCGTGCGGACGGCGCGCGCGCGGGACGCGCAGCAGTTGGCGCTCGACCTCACCGCCCCGCCGCACACTGCCGCCGAACTCCTGGCGCGCCTGCAGACACTCGGCCTGCGCAACGTGCGCACCGCCGTGCTGACACGCAATCGCTCGGTGATGGTCAGCCTCGTGGACGGGACGCTCCGGGTGCATCGCGCGTACCTCGCGGCGCCGGAGCGGGTGCACCGCGCCATCGTGCGCTTCCTGATGTCGGCGCGGCGGGCGGACCGCCTGGCGGCGCGCCGCGTGCTGCTCGCCTTTCCGGTGGACGACGGGGACCGGCGCGCGCCCCGGGCGCCTGAGCGCACGCATCCGGATGACGAGCGAATGGTGGCGACGCTGGCGGAGTGGCACGCGCGCTACAACGCCGAACGGTTCCACGGAGCGTTACAAAGAGTAACAGTCCGCATCTCGCGGCGCATGCGGGCGCGGCTCGGGCACTATGCGCCGGCGCAACAGGGGCGTGCGGCCGAGATCGCCCTCTCGCGGCGACACCTGCGACGGCACGGCTTCGCCGAGGCGCTCGAGACGCTGCTGCACGAGATGGTGCACCAGTGGCAGGATGAGCAGGGGCACCCGCTCGGGCACGACCGGCGGTTTCGTGAAAAAGCGCGCGACGTGGGAATCGGCGGGCGAGCGAGGCGGGTGGTGGACTAGGGTCCAGCCGCCTGCTGGCGCAGGGCCGTTCGAGCGCATGCGTCGTACGGCAGTCGCTCGTGTTGCTCGCATAGCCTGTCGAGCGGGTGATTCCGGACTGACGCACGATGGCTAGCGCGGCAGTCCGGCGTACACGTCCGGCCGGCGATCGCGCATGAAGAGCCGTCGCGCGTGCGACTGTTCGATGGCGTCGAGGTCGAGGTCGCAGTAGAGAATCTCGTCCGTACCGGTGCCGGCGCGGGCGATCACACGCCCTTCGGGGTCGCAGACGAACGACTCGCCGGCGAACTCGAGCCGGCGTTCGGGTCCCACGCGATTGCACAGTGCGGTGAAGTAGCCGTTCTGGAACGCAGCCACGCGCATCTCGGCTTCATAGAGCCCCTCGGGCCACTCGCCCACTGCACCGGCCTGCGGCACGACGACGATCTGCGCGCCGGCCAGCGCGAGCGCGCGCATGTACTCGGGGTAGTGGCGGTCGTAGCAGATGGCGACGCCAATGCGGCCCGCCGGCGTGTCGAACACGGGAATGCCAAGGTCGCCCGGCGTGTAGTAGCCCTTCTCGTGGAAGCAGGCGTAGTCCGTGATGTGCACCATGCGGGTGCGGCCGAGCAGGGCCCCGTCGGCGCCAATCACCGGCGAGGTGTCGTACGTCGCCGCGCCGTCGCGCTCGAACAGGTTGAGCACGATGACGACACCGTGATTTCGCGCGAGGTCGGAGAAGGCCTCCGTGACCGGCCCCGGAATCGTCTCGGCGAGTTGTGCCACGTCGCCGCGCGCCTCGTCCTGCGGGTAGAAAGGTTCGAAGGCGAGTTCGGCGAAGCAGATGAGCTTGGCGCCCTGTTGGGCGGCCGTACCGGCCGCCGCCAGCCCGCGCCGGAGATTGTCGGCGCGGTCGTTGGAGGCGCGCTGCTGAATGAGTGCGATACGCATCCGGGGAGTATCGGCGCTGTCACGAGGTCGCGCCAGCGCCGCGACCGGCGAGTCCTGGCCTGACGGGCCTCGCACAGGCCTCGTTCGTGCTGGCGCCTCCCGGTGTCGCGACGTAGCGTTTCGGGGTTCCGGCAACCGTGGCACCTGACACTCCCATGGCAATCATATGACCCTCGCGCGGCTCGACTGGCTGATTGTCACGGTCTACTTCGCGCTGAGCCTCGGCGTCGGCCTGATGTTCACGAAGCGCGCGTCGCGGTCCACGGAGAACTATTTCCTCGCGGGGCGCAACGTGCCGTGGTGGCTGGCGGGGATCTCCATCGTCGCCACCACGTTTGCGTCGGACACGCCGCTGCTGGTCACCGGCATCACCGCGCGCGGCGGCATCGCCGGCAATTGGATCTGGTGGGCGTTCGTGCTGTCCGGCATGCTCACGGTCTTCTTCTTTGCGCGACTGTGGCGGCGGTCCGGTGTCGTCACCGATGTGGAGTTCGTGGCCATCCGGTACTCCGGACGTGCGGCGCACGTGCTGCGCGTCTTCCGCGCCGTCTATCTGGGACTGCCGATCAACGCGATCATCGGCGGAGCGGTGACGCTCGGCATGGTGAAGGTGCTGAAGTCCACGACGGGCGTGGACGAATGGACAGCGGTCGGCGTCTGCATCGCCGTGACCGTCGTCTACTCGACACTCGGCGGCTTCATGGGCGTGCTGTGGACGGACTTTTTCCAGTTCCTGCTTGCCATGGCCGGGTCCATTGCGCTGGCGGTATTCGCGGTCGGCGCGGTCGGCGGGCTCGGCGGCCTGCAGGACGGCTTGGTGCGCACACACGGAGACGCGGCGGCATCGCTGCTCACGTTCTTCCCACGCACCGACGGGGCGTACCTGCCTCTCCTGACGCTCGCGGTCTTTCTCGCCGTGCAGTGGTGGGCGGCGGTGTATCCCGGCGCCGAGCCCGGCGGCGGCGGGTACGTGGCCCAGCGGATGTTTGCGTCACGCGATGAGAAATCGTCGCTGCTCGCGGTGCTCACGTTCAACATCCTGCATTACACGATGCGCCCCTGGCCGTGGATCCTGACCGGTCTCGCGTCCATGGTCTACTACGCGGGCAACACGGCAGTGGCAGCCGATCCCGAACTTGGCTACGTCAAGATGATGACGGACGTGCTGCCGCACGGCTGGCGTGGCGTGATGCTTGCGGCATTCGGCGCCGCGTACATGTCCACCATCTCGACGCAGCTCAATTGGGGGGCGTCATATCTCGTGAATGACCTGTACCGTCCCTACATCCGCAAGGATGCGTCGGAACATCACTACGTCGGCGTGTCGCGCGTGGCGTCGGTGCTGATCATGATCCTCAGTGCGCTCGTGGCACTGCGCCTTGGGCAGGTGACGCGGGCGCTTGACATCCTGCTCTCGATCGGCGCGGGGACGGGATTGGTCTTCATCTTGCGCTGGTACTGGTGGCGCGTCAGCGCCTGGTCGGAGATCTCGGCGATGATCGCGGCGACAGTGACGTCGCTGGTGCTGCAGCTTGTCGTCGGTCCGGAGGGGTTCGGGCTGACGTCAACGGGGCGCGACGCACAAATCTTCTTCGCGTACTCGATCCTGATCACGACGGCGGTGGTGACGGTGGTGTGGCTCTCGGTCACGTTCCTGACGCCACCGACGGACGAGCAGACGCTGGTCGCGTTCTACCGGCATACACGACCCTCGCGACGCGGGTGGAAGCCCATCGCGGCGCTGGCCCCCGACGTGCGGATCGAGCAGGAAGGCTGGGTGTCGCTCCGCCAATGGATCGCCGGCTGCCTCACCGTCTATCTCTCGCTGTTTGGCATCGGCGAGCTGTTGCTGGGCAGTGCCCCGCGCGGGATCGCGCTCATTGCTGGCTCGCTCGTGTGCGGCTGGTGGATCCTCCACTCGTTGCGCGACAAGTAGCGCGCGATCCCAAACTGCATCGCCCTGACCCATGGCTGATCTCCGAGCACTTGCCCAGCATCTCATTGACGGCCATGATGCGGACGTGGCGCGCCTCACTCGGGAAGCGCTCGACGAGGGGCAGGCGCCCGCCGACATTCTCGAGCGCGGCCTGATTGCCGGGATGCAGGTGGTGGGCGAGCGGTTTCGCGACAACATCATCTTCGTCCCCGAGGTGCTGGTTGCCGCGCGCGCGATGAAGGCGGGGCTCGCGCACCTGGAACCCGTGCTTGCCGCCTGCGGGATCGAGCCGGTCGGGACTTTCGTCATCGGCACGGTGAAGGGCGACATCCACGACATCGGCAAGAATCTCGTGGGGATGATGCTCAAGGGAGCCGGCTTCCGGGTGATTGATTTGGGCGTCAACACGCCGCTGGCGAAGTTCCAGGCGGCGATTGACGAGCATCGTCCGGACATCGTCGGCATGTCGGCGCTTCTGACGACGACGATGGGGCAGATGAAGGTGAACATCGAGGCGTTTCGCGCCGCCGGGCTGTTCGACCGGATGCGCGTGATGGTAGGCGGCGCCGCCGTCTCGGTCGACTACGCCGAGGCGATCGGTTCGCACGGCTACGGCAAGGACGCGCCCGCCTCGGTGGCGCGCGCGCTCGAACTGCTCGCCGAGGTCAAGGCGACACGGCCGTGAGCTTCCGCGTCCGGTTCCTGCCGGAGGATCGCTCCACGGTGGCGGATGGTCCGGTGGACCTCTTTCTCGCCGCCGCGCAATGCGACATCTGGACCGAACAGCCGTGCGGTGCGCGCGCGGCGTGCGGCAAGTGTCGCGTTCAGGTCACCGCTGGCGCCGCCGCGGTGACCAGCGCTGACGCACGCCTGCTGACCTCGGCGGAGATCGCCGACGGCTGGCGGCTCGGGTGCCAGCTCACGCTCGAGGGCGACACCACGCTGACCCTTCCCGAGCGGACGCGAAGCACCGCCGCCAAGTCTTTTGGTGGCGACTCCATTCTTGAGGTGCCGATCGAGCCAACCTTCCCGGTGCGGGGAGCAGGGAAGCAAGTGGAGCGGTATGGCGTGGCGGTGGACATTGGCTCGACGTCACTGGCGGCCGCGCTCGTGCGGCTCGACGATGGGCGCGTGGTGGGAACCACCTCGCGCGTGAATCCGCAGGTGCGCTACGGCGCCGATGTGATCTCGCGCATTCATTTTGCGCAGGAGCACGCCGACGGCAACGCGCTGCTGCACGCGAGCGTCGTACAGGCGATCGGCGCGATGATCACCGACCTCGCCGCGCAGGGCCAGGTGGCTCCGGACCAGATTCACGCCGTGTCCTGTGCCGGCAACGCGACGATGACGCACGCCGCGGTTGGTGCCGACATCACACCACTCGGCCAGGCGCCCTACGAGGGGAGCTTCACGAGCGAAGTCGAACGCCGCGCCCGCACGTTTGCGTGGCCGACGCACGATGACGGCGCAGCGCTCTTCCTGCCGATGGTGGGTCACCACATCGGCGGCGACACCGTCGGGGCAATCCTTGCCACGGGCCTGGACCGCGCCGAGCGTTGGCAGCTGCTCATCGACCTTGGCACGAACACCGAGGTTGTGCTCGGATGCCGGGGCGGATTGTACGCGACGTCAACCGCGGCCGGGCCGGCCTTTGAAGGGGCCAACATCGAGTGCGGCATGCGCGCGGCGCCCGGCGCGATTGACCGGGTGCGCGTGCTGGGCAACGGCCGGCTCGTCGTCGGCACGGTGGCCAACCAGCCGGCGCGCGGCATCTGCGGCAGCGGATTGATTGATGCGGTGGCGGAGCTGCACCGCGCCGGCGTCATTGCGGACAGCGGTTACATGCGTGGGCGCGTCGAATGCGAAGCTGCGGGCGTTTCGGCGCCCGTGTGCCAGCGCGTGATCGACGCGCCCGCCGGTGCGGGAACGCCGCGCCGCGTGCGGCTCGATCAGGACGTGGCACTGACCGCTCAGGATGTCCGTCAGCTGCAGCTCGTGAAGGGTTCCATTGCAGCGGGGATCGCACTGGTGCTGCGACACGCGAGTGTGCCGCCGAGTGCGCTCGACGCCATACACGTGGCGGGGACGTTCGGAAGCTTTGTGCGCAAGGAGTCGGTGCAGGCCATTGGACTCGTGCCGGCCATTGACCCGGAGCGCGTGCACTTCGTGGGCAACGCCGCGGGCGTCGGTGCGCGGCTGGTGCTCGTGGATGCGAGACATCGCGCGCGGGCGCGGCAGATTGCCGAGACCTGCCGGTATCTCGAACTCGCCGGACACCCGGACTATCAGGACGCGTTCGTCGAGGCAATTCCGCTGGGAGAGTGGCGGTGACGAGCCGCGATGATCTGCCGGATGCTGCGGCTTCGGCCGACGCCGCGTCGCGGGAACGCACACGGGCGGCGTTCGCGCGGCTCGGGGCTGTTCTCACCGACGTGGCGTCGAGCCTCACCGCCAAGATGCACGAGCGCTGTCCGTACCGGGCGCGCGACGACCGGTGTACGTTTGCCGGCGGGTGCCGCAATCAGCAGCGCCGCACGGCCGAACGTGCCGACGACGGGCCGGGAGCGACGGGCCGCGATGCGGTCGAACGGCGATCTCGGACCCTTTGGTGCGGTGGCGATCACCTCTTGCAGAGGACGCGCGCATGAACAGTCGCGAGCGAATGGACACGGCGATGCGGCTTGGTGTGCCGGACCGCGTGCCGGTGATGTGCCAGCTCGCGCTCGGCCACTATTTTCTTCATTCGGGGCTGGACGCCATCGAGATCTGGCACGACAGCCAGGTCTTCGCCGAGGCGCTGATCCGCCTGCAGGAGCGGTACGGCTTCGACGGCATCCTCATCAACCTGC
This sequence comes from bacterium, assembly GCA_021813725.1. GTDB lineage: Bacteria > Gemmatimonadota > Gemmatimonadetes > Gemmatimonadales > Gemmatimonadaceae > PNKL01. Next base: position 12,584 of record JAKAJN010000060.1, read on the forward strand.
CAGGGCGGGATCCGGATTGGCGCAAGGCTGTCGCGCGCATCGAGACGCGTGGTGACGAGCGCGTGGTCTGGTGGAAGAACGGCTGGTACAGCGAGGCGCCGCACGACGACAACCCGCACGTCTATCAGGCTGACGGCACGCGCTACTTTCCCGCATTCGATGCGGTGGATCCGGAGCTGCTCTTCTACGCCGAGCCGCACGATCTGTCGAGCATCACGTATCCGTACTCATGGGGATTCGACGGTGAGCCCGCGACGCCCGGTCCGGCGTTCTTTCCGCCGTGGCACTACGACACCATTCGCGAGGTGGTGCGACGCGTCGGGCGCGAGGTGTCGGTGCACGGCGAGATCTTTTCGCCCTTCGCCCAATTCATGGAATTGTTCGACTACACCAACGGGCTGATGGCGCTGATGGATGATGCGGGGAAAGTGGAGGCGTGCCTCGGCCGACTCGCCGAAGGCGCCATCGAGCTCGGGTGCGGCCAGGCGCGGGCGGGCGCGCACGCGATCCTCATCTCGTCCGCCTTCGCCGGCGCCGGACTCATTTCGCGCGAGCACTATGCGCGGTTCGTGCTGCCCTACGAACGGCGGGTCATCGACGGCATTCACGCGCGCCACGACGTGCCCATCTACACGCATACCTGCGGCGCCATCGGCGACCGGCTCGACCTGATGGAGGCGACGCACACGCAGGGCATCGACACGCTCGACCCGCCGCCGCTGGGGACGGTCGAGCTGGTCGACGCGGTGCGCCAGACGAAGGGGCGGATGTTCATCAAGGGGAACCTCGATCCGGTGAACACGGTGCTGTTTGGCGGGCCGGACGCGGTGCGCACCGCGGCGCGCGAACGGATACGCGTGGCGGCGCCCGGTGGCGGATACATCCTGAGCACGGCCTGCTCCGTCGCCCCGGCCGCCCCGCCGGCGAACATCGCCGTACTGCGCGAGGCCGTGGAGACGTGGGGGCGCTACGATGGCCCGCTCGGGTAGGGAGGGTACACATGGCTGAACGGCTGCTCGACGCGCTGCAGCGCGGCGCGACGTGCATCGGAGACGGCGGCATGGGGACGGAGCTGCAGCGCGCCGGTCTCGAACCGGGCGGATGCGGCGACGCGTGGAATCTCTCGCACCCGGACGCCGTGCAGGACATCCAGCGGCGCTACGTGGAGAGCGGAGCGCAGATCATCCTCACGAACACGTTTGGCACGAACTATTACGTGTTGTCACGATATGATCTCGCCGATCGTGTCGTCGACATCGCGCGCGCCGCGGCGATCAACGCCCGCGCTGCCGCCGGCACGCGCGCCCGCGTGCTCGGCGACATCGGCCCCTGCGGCGGCTTCCTGGAGCCGCTCGGCGACGTCAGGGCGGACGATCTCGCCGCCACGTGGCGCCACGCGATTGCGGCGATGCTCGCCGAGGGGGTGGATGGCATCATCTTCGAGACGATGACCGCCCTCGACGAGATCACGCTCGGCGTGCGCGTGGCGCGCGAACTTGGCGCGCCGCTCGTGGTGGCGTCCATGGCGTACGATCCGGTGCGTGGTGGCGGGTACCGGACGATGATGGGCGTTTCGCCAACCGAGGGGGCGCGTGCCTGTCTCGAGGCCGGGGCACACGTAGTGGGCGCCAACTGCGGCCGGATGGAGCCGGAAGAATTCGTTGCGGTGGCACGCGAGATGCGTGCCGTCACCGACGCGCCGCTGATGCTGCAGCCCAACGCAGGGCAGCCGCGGCTCGAAGGGGACGTGATCGTCTATCCGCGCGATCCCGCGTCGCTCGCGCCGGCGCTCGTCGAGCTGGCGGCACACGCGGCCATCGTCGGTGGGTGCTGCGGGACGACTCCGGCGCACATCGCGGCATTCGCGGCCCGCCGGCGCTGAGCAGCCGCGCCGGGCAGCCGCGCCGGGCAGCCGCGCCGGGTAGCCGCGCCGGGTAGCCGCGCCGGGCCAGGAACGGCCGTGCGGATCAGCCTGAGCGACAATTAGGGCAATCTCCCACGCAACTAC
>JAKAJN010000061.1 GCA_021813725.1 bacterium
GCACGGATAGACCAGGCCGCGCAGTTCGAGTCGCGTGATGGCGGCGGCATATCGCCACTCGTTGTCGCTCTGGCGCAGCGGGCTCACGCCGGCACGGAATTCCGACGTCGCGCTCTCATCGGGCGCGAAGCCCAGCCAGTCAAGATCGTCGAGGAACGCCTGCTCATATCGCACCCGGCAGCGCGAGCGGTCGTGATCCTCCACGCGCAGCACCACGCGGCCGTCGTGCGCCCGCGCCATCCCCCAGACATAGATGGCGTTCACGACGTGGCCCAGGTGCAGGTAGCCCGTGGGGGCGGGCGCGAAGCGCGTCCGCCACCCTGCCGGGAGGTTCAGCACATCAAGACTGCGGCTCACGGTATGGTCCGCTGCGGCCGCGGCCACCACGGCGGCGGCGCGACGTGCCGCTCGATCGCTGTTCCGGCGCGGGCGTCGCCTGCCGCGCCGCCTTGGCCGCGGCACGGGCGCGGTCCTCCGCCTTCCGCGCGCGAATGGCGGCAATCCGTTCGGCCAGCGGGATCTCGAGCTTGGCCGCCGGTTTGGCCTTGTAGTCGAAGTCCGGCACGGTCACGCGCGGCAGGCGCCGGTTGATGGCCCGTTCGATGGCGCGCAGTTCCGTCTCCTCGTCCGGCGCCACGAACGTGTATGCCTCGCCCGTGAGTTCGGCACGCGCCGTGCGTCCCACACGATGGATGTAGTCCTCGGGAACATTGGGGACGTCGAAGTTGACGACGTGGCCCAGCGCCTCCACATCAATGCCGCGCGCCGCAATGTCGGTGGCCACGAGGACGCGGAAGGTGCCGTCCTTGAATCCCTCCAACGCCTTGGTGCGCTGGGCCTGCGAGCGGTTGCCGTGGATGCGCTCGGTGCTCACCCCGCGCTTTGACAGGAACTCCGCGAGGCGGTTGGCACGGTGCTTCGTGCGCGTGAAGACCAGCGCTTCCTGCATGTCGCCGCGCTGCAACAGCGCGAGCAGCAGTTCACCCTTCAGCTCCTGCGGCACCGGGTAGACGGCCTGCGTGATTCCCGTGGCGGGCGCCGCCTTCCGCTCGAGATTGATGGTCGCCGGCTGGCGCAGCAACTCGTGCGCGAGCGCGGCGATGGGCGCCGGCATCGTGGCGCTGAAGAAAAGCGTCTGCTTGCGCGGCGGCAGGTGGCGCAGCACCCGCTTGATATCGGGCAGGAACCCCATGTCCAGCATCCGGTCCGCCTCGTCGAGCACCAGGTACTCAAGGTGCTCTAGCTTGGCATACGGCTGGCGAAAATGGTCGAGCAGGCGCCCCGGACAGGCCACCAGCACATCCACGCCCGACCGAAAGGCGTGCTCCTGCGGCCCCATGCCCACCCCGCCGTAGACGGCCGCCGAGGTGAGCGGCGTGTGCACCGCCACTTCGTTCAGGTCCTCGACGATCTGCGCGGCAAGCTCGCGTGTGGGCGTCAGCACCAGCGCACGCGTGACGCCGCGCCGCTTCTCCATCAGGTGGTTCAGGATCGGCAGGAGGAAAGCCAGCGTCTTGCCGCTCCCCGTCTGGGCACAGGCCAGGAGGTCGCGTCCCTCGAGCGCCGGCGGAATGGCGTCCATCTGGATGGGCGTCGGGCGGGTAAAGCCCAGTTCCTTGAGCCCCCGCTGGAGGGAGGCGTGCAGTTTCAGCGAAGCAAAGGCCACGGGAAGTCGGATTGGGGGATTGGCGCGCTGCGCCTCGCTGAAAAGTAGCGACCGTGCGTACATTCGACGTTCCCGCCTTTCAGCGAGCCCCCGATGCGTCGACGTGATTTCGTGCAGCAGGCTGCCGCCCTTGCCGCGCTTCCCGTGGCAGGTTTCGATGGACCGACGCTCACGCGCCGCGCATCGTCACCCGACACGCCACGCGTGAACGGTGAACGGCTCAACCAGTCGTTGGCGGCCTTCGACCGCATTGGCCGCACGGCCGGCGGCATCAATCGCGTGGCCTATTCGCCGGCCGATCTCGACGGACGGGCGTTCACGCTCAACCTCTTTCGACAGGCGGGGTTGACGCCGACCATCGATGCGGCGGGCAACATGCTCGCGCGCGTCGAGGGAACGCAGGCGGGGCTGAAACCGATTCTCATTGGCTCGCACGTGGATTCGGTGACCGACGGCGGCAACTTCGACGGACCGCTGGGCTCCTTCTCCGCCATCGAAGTTGCACACACCCTGCACGACCGCTCCCTGCGCCTGCGACACCCGCTCGAAGTGGTCGTCTGGCAGAACGAGGAGGGAGGCACGATTGGCAGCAAGCTGGCCATCGGCGCGTTGACCGATGCTGACCTCGACAAGGTCGCGCGATCAGGGAAGACGATTCGCGAAGGGATCGGCCTCATCGGCGGCAGCGTACCGCGCCTTGCCAGCGCCGTGCGCCGGCCCGGCGACATCGCCTGCTACTTTGAACTGCACATTGAACAGGGCGGCCTGCTCGAGAAGGCCGGACGCCAGATTGGCGTGGTCCAGGGCATTGTCGGCCTGCGGTGGTTCGAGATCACCGTCACCGGCTTCGGCAATCACGCCGGCACGACGCCGATGGACCAGCGGCAGGACGCCATGCTCGCCGCGGCCAAGTTCACCGTCGCCGTGAACGACGCCGTGCGCGGCGAACCGGGGCGGCAGGTCGCAACCGTGGGACGCGTGGTCGTCTCGCCCAACACCACCAATGTGATCCCGGCGCAGGTGGTGCTCACCGTGGATCTGCGCGATCTCGACCAAGGGAAGATCGAGCATTTCACGAGCGAGTTCGAACGCCTCGCGCGCGAGATCGGCGCTGCCACCGGCACGGCCTTTGCATTCCGGCGGCTCGTGGACAGCGAGCCCGCCCTCGCCGATCCGCGCCTGATGGACGGCATCGAGGCCAGTGCGACGTCACTCGGCCTTTCTCATCAACGCATGCCCAGCGGGGCCGGACACGACGCGCAGGAAATAGCGCGCATCGCGCCGATGGCGATGATCTTCGTGCCGAGCGTTGGCGGCATCAGCCACTCGCCGCGCGAATTCACGCGCCCCGAGGACTGCGCCCACGGTGCCGACGTGTTATTGAACGCCGTGCTGGCGGCCGACCGGGCGTGAGGCGGACATCGTCTCAGTGCGATCCGATGCGCAGCGATGACGTGGCGAGGTAGATCTCGCGCATGAAGAAGATCAGTCCGCCAATCAATGCGAGCATGGCGCCGATGAAGAGTCCGGCCACGATCCCCCGGTAGTCGGAACCCCAGAAGGCGCTGGTGAACAGGACGACAACCACGAGCGCCACCAGGATGGCGGAGCCGACGCACAGGCTGATGGCGATGTTGATCCAGCGCGCGCGGGTTGCCAGGGTGTGCAGTCGCTCGTGAAGGTGCGCCGCATCGTTCGGCTCCTCGCCCACCAGCGCTCGCTCCAACGCACGGGCCCGGTCAATGACGCGCGCCAGACGCCCGGCGAGCACGTTGAGCAAGCCGGCAATGCCGGTGAGCAGAAAGACAGGCGCCACCGACAGCTGGATCGAGTGGGCGATGGTCGTGATGGGCTCTTGGTCCATGCGGGATGGCTCCTGTCGCGGACTACCTGAGAAACCGCTCGGCGAGCTGCTCCAACCGATCGTCGCCCTCGCGGCGCGCGCGGTCAAGAATGCGCGTGACGTGTGGTTTCAGAGCGGGCTCGCCCCAGTAGTAGCCCGTCGCCATCTCGGCGCTGCCGGTGTCCCCCGTGCGTGCCGCTTCGAGCAGCGCCTCGGCGGCGGCCGCGTCAAACTCCGGATCGTCCCGCGGCGGCAGCGCGAAGCGCTTTCCCGGGTCACCCCAGTTGTCCGAGTCTTCCTTGGTGAAGGCGCGAGACATGTGATGCTACTCCGGCAGTTCGCGCCACTCAGTGCGCGTGCGCACGATCTCGAATCCGCGTGCCAGGTAGTTGGCGAGTGCCTGCGGATGGTCGAGCGTGCAGGTGTTGACGATCACGCGATCGGCGCCCGACTCCCAGGCGCGTTCCACCGCGCACGTCAGCAGGTGAGCGCCAAGTCCCTGGCCGGCGAACCACGAGAAGAGCCCCAGATACTCGATCTCCCGCGTGCGCGGCGATGGTGTGGTGAGCACGAAGAACCCCGCTTCATCGCCGTCGGCCTTGAGCGCCCACAGCTCCGTCCCGGGTGTCGCCAGCGTGTCGCGCCATTGTGCATCCGTCCACTCGGCGCGGTCCATCCAGAAGAACTCGTTGCCGATGTCGCAGTAGAAGTGCGCCGCCATTTCCGCCGACGGCGGATCCACGCGTTCGAGCGCGAGGTCGGGGCGTGCGCTGCGTCGCGCATGGAGCATTGCAGGATGCTCCATTTCGAGGTAGGTGATGGTGACTTCGACGGCGGTCACATCCTACTCGTAGCGTCGGGCGTACTTGCGTCCGTAGTAGAGACCCACGCCACCTCCCACGATGCTGAGCATGATGCCGGCGAACATCCCCGCGGGTGCGCCAAGGTACCAGCCAGCGTAGCTGCCAACCATCGAACCGAGGAAACCGAGCATCTTGGACATGACCTCTCCACGCAGGCCGGACATTACGTCCGAGGGGGGTTGTCTTCATTATATCGCGGGCGCCACTGCGGCCGCTTCCCTCCAACCCACCGCGGGGTTGGTGCGTAGGGCTCCCGGACGCCACCCCACTGGAGGACCCTCATGTCCCGTTTGTTGTTCCGCCCGCTGGCGATGGCCAGCCTGGCGCTGACCTTGCCGCTTGCCCTGACCGCCCAACGTCAGAGCGGCGCGGCCGATTCGATCAAGTACGTCTACCCGGCGTCGCCCGAGCTTGAGGCGTTGAAAGCCGAGGCGGCGAAGAAGATTGACGCCAAGGCCAAGATGGTGCAGGAGATGGTGGATCAGGTCTACTCGTTCGGCGAACTCGGTATGCAGGAGTTCGAGACCTCCAAGTACCTGACCGGCATTCTGGAGCAGAACGGGTTCAAGGTGGAGCGCGGCGTGGCCGGCATGCCCACCGCCTGGGTGGCGCGCTGGGGGAGCGGCAAGCCGGTGATCTCGCTGGGAAGTGACATCGACGGCATCCCGCAGACCAACACCAAGCCGGGTGTCAGCTGGCGCGACCAGTATCTGCAGGGCGCGCCGAGCCATGGCGAAGGGCACAACTCCGGCGTGCCGCTGAACATCGCGGCGGCGCTGGCGGTGAAGGAGATCATGGAAGCCCGGAAGATGCAGGGGACGCTGGTGCTCTGGCCGGGCGTGGCTGAGGAGCAGATGGCGGGCAAGGCGTTCCTGGTGCGCGCCGGCATCTTCAAAGACGTGGACATCACGCTCTTTACGCACGTCGGCCAGGAACTGGGCGTGTCGTGGGGGCAGAGCAGCAGCACGGCGCTGATCAGCGCGCAGTTCAAGTTCAAGGGACAGAGCGCGCACGCCGCCGGCGCGCCGTGGCGCGGCCGCAGCGCGCTCGACGCGGCCATGCTGATGGGTACCGGGTGGGAGTTCCGTCGCGAGCACAACGAACTTCCCTCGCGCTCGCATTACGTGATCACCGACGGCGGCGACCAGCCGAATGTCGTGCCGAGCACGGCAGCCATCTGGTTCTACTTCCGCGAGCGCGACTCGGACCGTGTGAAGGCGCTGTTCGAACAGGGGAAGCGTGTCGCGCAGGGCGCGGCGATGATGACCGACACGCAGCTCGACACCGTGATGATCCTCGGTTCGGGATGGAGCGGGTACTTCTCGCGTCCGGTCGCCGAGGCGATGTACGCGAACATCACGAAGGTCGGGATGCCGGCGTGGGACGAGAAGGATCAAACAATGGCCAAGGGCATCCAGCGTACGCTCGGCCAGCCCGAGCGCGGCTTGAGCACCGGCAACGGCCGCATTGACGGACCCGTGCCCGAGGCGGCGCGCATGGGGGGTGGGTCGGACGACATCGGCGATGTGAGCTGGAACGTGCCCACGGTGACGCTGCGCTTCCCGTCAAACGTGCCGGGACTGCCGGGGCATAATTGGTCGAGCGCCATTGCGATGGCGACGCCCATCGCGCACAAGGGCGTGGTAGCTGGCGCCAAGGTGCAGGCGATGACGATGCTCGACATCCTGTCGAACGATCAGATCGTGAAGGATGCGTGGGATTTCTTCACGAACGTGCAGACGAAGACCGTCAAGTACTATCCGCTGATCGGGCCCACGGACCAGCCGCCCATCTGGCTGAACAAGGACATCCTCGCCAAGTATCGTGAGGAGATGCGGAAGTACTACTACGATCCCAAGAAGTACAAGACGTACCTGGACCAGCTGGGCATCACGTATCCGACGGTGAGTGACAAACCGGTTCCGTAGGAACAGAGAGAAAACAGAGAGAAAGCAGAGAAGAAACAGAGAGACAACAGCGCGCGCTACGCAGAGTGTTGCGTGGCGCGCGCTGTTGCTTCAAGGATTCGTGGGGGGTGACGCGCTCGATGCCCGAGTCTCACCAACACCGGGCAGGACCGCGGGGCAAGGCGGCGCCTGGTGAAGGAATCACGAAACCTGCCTGAGCTTCCTGCACCTACAAGGCTTGGCACGGTGGCCGGTTGACGCACGGTCTTCCGACCGCTTGTCACCTTGCCCAACCCTCGACCGGCACTCCTAATTTCGAGACTAGCCACGAGGCGAACATATGGGCCCCCCGACGGTCACGGACCCGCGCTACTACCATAAGGTTGTGGACTGCCAGTGGGCATGTCCCGCCCACACGAACGTGCCGCAATACCTGCGCCTCATCGGCCAGGGGCGGTACGCCGACTCGTACCTGCTCAATCGCGAGTCCAACGTCTTTCCGGGCATCCTCGGCCGCACCTGCGACCGGCCCTGCGAACCGGCCTGCCGCCGCGGTCGCGTGGACGAAAAGCCAGTCGCCATTTGCCGCCTTAAGCGCGTCGCCGCCGACTTGCGCGGTGACATCGCCGACCGTCTGCCCAAGGCGCCGCCCGCCAAGAACGGCAAGCGCGTTGCGCTCGTCGGGGCGGGTCCGTCGTCGCTCACCGTCGCCAACGACCTGCTCCCCCTCGGCTACGACGTCACTATCTACGAGAGGCACGCCCGACCGGGCGGTTTGATGCGATTCAGCATCCCGTCGTTCCGGCTCCCGGCCAGCGTGATTGACGAGGAGTGCGGCTACGTCATCGGCATGGGCGCGGTGATGAAGTACGAGACGCCGGTGACGAGCATGCGCACCCTGCTCGACGAGGGATACGATGCGATCTTCGTCGGCAGCGGTGCACCGAAGGGGAAGGATCTCGACATTCCCGGCCGTCACGACGCGGCGACCATCCACCTTGGCCTCGACTGGCTCGCCGGTGTCCACTTCGGACACATCGAGCGCATCGAGCCGCGCGTGCTCATTATCGGCGTCGGCAACACGGCAATGGATTGCTGCCGCACCTCCAAGCGCCTCGGCGCCAAGGATGTGACCGTCGTCGCGCGACGGAGTCGCGCGCACTTCAAAGCCTCGCCGTGGGAACTCGAAGACGCCGAGGAGGAAGGCGTGCAGATCGTCGAGAACCACGCGCCGACGCGTTTCGTCGTCGAGGCCGGCGTGCTGACGGGAATGGAGTTCGAGCGCCTGGAGTGGAGCACCGATGCGAGCGGGCGTCAGGTGAGCCGAGTGGTCGGGAGTGTTGTGATCCCGTGCGACGCCGTGATTCTCGCGATCGGCCAGGACAACGCGGTGCCGTGGATCGAGAGCGACCTCGGCATCGAGTTTGCCGCCCGGCACATGCCGATCGTGGACAAGGTGACGCATCAGAGCACGCGCCCGGGTGTCTTCTTCGGCGGCGATGCGGCGTGGGGGCCGGCCAACATCATCTGGGCCGTGGCACACGGGCATCAGGCGGCGATCTCCATTCACCTGCACTGCTCGGGGCGCCCGCTCACCGACCGCCTGCCGCCTGGGATGACACTGACCAGCACCAAACTCGGCATGGGTGCGTGGGAATACAGCAACGACTACAACCCGTCGCCGCGCGCGAAGATGCAGCACGAAGAGCTGGTGAAGCGCTTCAGCGACGTGAGCGTGGAGGTGGAGCTGGGCTTCACGCCGGAGCAGGCCGCGCGCGAGGTGGAGCGCTGCCTGAACTGCGATATCCAGACGGCATTCACCGACAAGCTCTGCATCGAGTGCGATGCCTGCGTGGACATCTGTCCGACGAGCTGCCTGACCATCACGCCGGCGCGAAACACCGAGGCGGAGCTGCGCCAGCAGCTGTCGGCGCCGGCCTTGAACACGTCGCAGGCGCTCTTCCAGTCGGGGCCGCTGCCTCAAACGAAACGCCTGATGGTGAAGGACGAAGACGTCTGCCTGCACTGCGGCCTCTGCGCCGACCGCTGCCCCACGGCCGCGTGGGACATGCAACGCTTCGACCTGAAGCTCGCCTATGCAGGCACGGAGGCGCGATGAACGGAGTGAATGATTTCGCCTTCAAGTCGGCCACGGTGAATGGAACGGGCTCCGCCAGCGCCAACAGCCTGCTGATGGAGGCGATCTTCCGCATGGGGATTCCCGTGACGGGGAAGAACATCTTCCCCTCGAACATCCAGGGTCTTCCCACGTGGTACGAGATCCGCGTCAGCGGCGAGGGGTACACGGCCCGCCCGCCGATGATCGACCTGGTGGTCGCGCTGAATCCGGCCACGTACGCGCAGGACATCGCGTCGGTGCGCCCGGGTGGTTATGTCCTGTACGACTCGTCGTGGCCGCTCGACCCGAAGCTCGCGCGCGACGACGTCACGCTCCTCGGCGTGCCGCTTGGCGCGATGTGCCGCGAGGCCTTCACGCGCGACCGTGATCGCACGCTGTTGCGCAACATCGCCTACGCGGGTGCGCTCACCGCGTTGCTGCAGATTGACATGGCGGTGATCGAGCAGATGCTCAACGAGAAGTTCGGCCGCAAGAAGGCGCTGCTCGAGGCCAACCACCGCGCTCTGCGGCTCGGTTACGATTACGCGCGCGCACACTTCACCTGCCCGCTTCCCTTCCACTGCGCGCCACTGGACAAGACGAGCGGCGCGGTGCTGATGGACGGCAACACGGCCTGCGCGCTCGGTGCGCTCTACGCCGGCGCGACCGTCGGGGCATGGTATCCGATCACGCCCAGCACCTCGTTGATGGACGCGTTCAAGGAGTTCTGCCAGGAATTCCGCGTGGACCCGGAGACGGGGCTGCACCGCTACTGCATCATCCAGGCGGAGGACGAGCTGTCGGCCGCCGGGATGGTGGTCGGCGCCGGGTGGATGGGAGCGCGATCCTTCACGTGCACGTCTGGACCGGGGATTTCGCTGATGCAGGAATTCCTCGGGTATGCGTACTACACCGAGATCCCGGGCGTCTTCATCAACGTGCAGCGCGCCGGGCCGGCCACCGGCATGCCGACGCGCACGCAGCAGGCGGACTTGATGTCCATGGCGTACGCCTCGCACGGCGACACCAAGCACATCGTGCTCTTCCCGGCCGACCCTGGCGAGTGCTTCACGCTTACAATCGCGGCGTTCGATGCCGCCGAGCGGTTCCAGACGCCCGTCTTCGTGGCGTCGGATCTCGACATTGGGATGAACGACTGGATGATCCCGCGCCTGCAGTGGGACGACAGCTACCGGCCCGATCGCGGCAAGGTGCTCGATGCCACGGCGCTCGAGCAGTTGCCAAAGTTTTTCCGCTATCTCGACAGCGACGGCGACGGCGTGGCGGCCCGGTCGCTCCCGGGCGAGAGCGGCAAGGGTGCGTATTTCACGCGCGGCTCCGGCCACGACCGGTACGGCGCGTACACCGAGGATTCGGCGGCCTACGCCGATGTGCTGGCGCGCATCGGCAAGAAGCTCGACACGGCGGCGCACGCACTTCCGGCACCGGAATACCTGCGGCAGGATGGCGCCGATGTGGGAATCGTCCACATCGGGAGCACGGCGGCGCCCGTGCGCGAAGCCGTGGCGCGGCTGAGAGAACGCGGCGTCACTGCTGACGTGATGCGCATTCGCGCCTTCCCGTTCGCCCCCGAGGTACGTGTGTTTCTCGAGCGCTATCGCAGCATCTTCGTGGTCGAACAGAATCGCGATGCGCAGTTGCGGTCGCTGCTGGCCATTGAAACCGGCGTCCGGCGTGACCAGATGACGCCGGTGCTCGATTTTGCCGGCCAGCCAATGACGGCCGACGCCGTGGTGAGCGCCGTGACCTCACATCTCGCGGGAGTGTCCGCATGACCTCCATCAACAAGCCGGCCGTTCGCCATCCGAGCGCCAAGAAGAACCAGATCGGCCTCAGCCGAGCCGACTATGAAGGCGGGATGTCCACGCTCTGCGCGGGGTGCGGGCACGACTCGGTGACGGCAGCGCTCATCCAGTCGTTCTGGGAGCTGGACCTGCCACCGCACCGCGCCGCGAAGATGAGCGGCATCGGCTGCTCGTCCAAGACCACGGCATATTTCATGCGCCAGTCGCACGGCTTCAACGCCGTGCACGGCCGGATGCCGTCGGTGACGACCGGCGCCAATGCCGCGAATCGCGAGCTCACATACATCGGCATTTCCGGCGACGGCGACTCGCTGAACATCGGCTTCGGACAGCTGGCGCACGCGATTCGCCGCAACGTCAACATGCTGTACGTCATCGAGAACAACGGCGTCTACGGCCTGACCAAGGGACAGTTCTCCGCCTCGGCGGACCTCGGCAGCACGTCGCGCAAGGGTGAGGTCAACGAGCAGACACCAATTGACCCTGTCCTGCTGGCGCTCACGCTCGGCGCGACGTTCGTCGCGCGGTCCTTCTCGGGCGACAAGGCGCAGCTCGTGCCGATTCTCAAGGCCGCGCTGACGCACCGCGGCTTTGCGCTGGTGGATGTGATCTCGCCCTGCGTGTCGTTCAACGACCACGAAGGCTCAGCCAAGAGCTATGCCTACGTGCGTAGTCACGAAGTGGAGACCGTGCAAGCCGACTTCGTGCCGCTGCGGCGCGAGATCAAGGTGCCGGAAGAGCACGAAGAAGTGACCGTGGTGCGCCTGCACGACGGCAGTCAGGTGCGCCTGCGCTCCACCACCGCCGGCTACAACCCGCGCAGCCGCGACTCGGCGTATCGCCACGTCCAGGCATGCATCAAGAAGGGAGAGGTAGCCACCGGCATTCTCTTCATCGATGACGCCGGGCGCGACATGCACGACATGCAGCGTACGGTTCCAGAGCCGCTGACGCGACAGCCGTTCGAGTTGCTGTGTCCGGGCAGCGCGGCACTGGAGAGGCTGATGGAGAGATATCGGTGAAGCAGACGGGAGACGGAAGACGGGAGACGGAAGACGGATGAAGATTCCTTGACGCTTGCTAATCCGCCGTCTACCGCCTCCCGCCTCCCGCCTCCCGTCTCTCGCCTCTCGCTTCTCGCTTCCTGCCTCCGATCTTCCGTCTCCCGTCTCCCGTCTCCCGTCTGCAGTCCCATGACCCACCGTCTGTACTACACCGATGCCTATCTGCGCTCCTTCGACGCCACCATCGTCGAGCGCGCCGAGGATGGCCGCCGGTTGTATCTGGATCGCACGGCGTTCTACCCCACCTCGGGCGGGCAGCCGAACGACGTTGGCACGCTCGGTGGGGTGGCGGTCGTGGACGTGGTGGACGAAGACGAGCGCATCGCCCACGTGCTGGCCGCGCCGTATGCCGGGCCGGATGGCGTGCATGGCGAGATCGACTGGGCACGCCGATTCGATTTCGCGCAGCAGCACACGGGCCAGCACCTGCTGTCGGGGACATTCGAGGAGCTTTTTGACTGGCCGACGGTAAGCGTGCACTTCGGCGACGTGGTGTCCACTCTCGAGATAGACGCTCCCGCCGCCTCAGCCAAGCAACTGCGCCGGGTCGAGGAACGGGCCAACGCGCTGATCGCCGAGAATCGTCCGGTGGTGGTGACCTTTGAGGACGCGGCCGCCGTGGCACCGCGACTGCGGCGGCCATCGGCGCGCACCGGGACGCTCCGGATCGTGACGATAGAGGGTCACGACACCAGTGCCTGCGGCGGCACGCACCTTCGCCGCACGGGAGAGATCGGGGCGCTGCTGCTGCGCCGCGTCGAGAAGATCCGCGACCACGTGCGCATCGAATTCACCTGTGGCGCCCGCGCCATCCGTCGGGCGCGCGCAGACTACGAAGCGTTGAGCGACATCGCCGAACGGATGTCGGCAAGCATCGATGACGTGCCGATGCTGGTGCGATCGCGGATCGAGGAAGGCAAGTCGCTCGCGGCGGCCAACCGCCGATTCATCGAGGAGTTGTCCGCGCATCGCGCCCGAGCGCAGTGGGAGTCAACGCCCGCGGGTGGTGACGGGGTGCGCCGACTGCGCGCAGCGGACGGCATGACCGCCGACGAACTGCGGGCGTGGGCCGCGGCGTGTGCGTTGTTGCCGATGACGGTCGCCGCCGGCGCGGTCCGCGAAACGCGCACCATCGCGCTCGCCGTCTCGGCTGACCTCGACGCCAACGCCGGCGCCCTGCTCAAGGAGGCCCTGCAGCAAGTCGGCGGGCGCGGCGGCGGCTCGCCGCGAACCGCGCAGGGCAGCGTTGCCGAAGACGCACAGCTAGAGCCGGTGCTGAACGCGGTACTTGGCGGCACGCACCGCGTAAGGGCATCCTGAGCGGGCGCGCCGAGCTCGTCATCATGCCGATGCGGCGCACGCTCCTACTCCTCGCGGTCGCACTCGGAATAGCCAACACGGGCGCCGAGTTCGTGGAATGGCGCGCTGCGGTCTACGTGGCAAAGCCGCTGGCGATGCTGCTGCTCACGCTCCTTGTGCTGACGACGCGCCCGGCCTCGCGCTATCGCGATTGGATTGCCGCCGGGCTCCTGGCATCGTTGGCGGGAGACATCCTGCTGATGCTGCCGCAGGGACTTTTCGTGCCGGGCCTTGTCGCATTCCTCATCGCCCATCTCTGCTACATCGTCGCGTTCACCGCCGACGGTGCCACCGGACGCGCGACGCTGCTCCCTGCCTTTGTCGTCTACGTGTTTGCGAGCGTCGTCCTCGCTTCTCTCTGGCAATCACTTGGCACGATGCGTGCGCCGGTCACGGCATATGTCGCCGTCATCAGCACGATGTCGTGGACGGCAATCACCCGGTGGCGAATCCACCCTTCGTTGGGCACGGCGCTCGCCGCCGCTGGCAGTCTGTGCTTCCTGCTGTCGGACTCGTCGCTCGCATTCCGCAAGTTCGTGGCGCCATTTCCCGGCGCCACGCTGGGCATCCTTGGCACATACTATTTGGCGCAGTGGGGTATTGCGCTCTCCGTGACTGACGAAGCACGCGTGCGTTAGCGCACGCTCTTGCACCCCGACGCCAGGCGCCGCGCATCCGGCGATCGCGGAAAAAGCGCGAGCGCCGCTTGCGCCTCGGCGCAACCGCGCGTGCGACTGCTACGCATCATCATCAACTGTGCATACCGCAGCCGGGCGCGGAATGAGCCGGGGTCGAGCGACACGGCGCGCCCGAGTTGACCCGCGCTGTACGCGGCCATTGAAGCGACCTTGAGCGCGCTGTATTCCGCGGCGATCAGGCCCAGCAGCAGCGCCGCGACGGCGAGCGCGGCGCGACGCCCACGCCCCATTGGCTCAGGATGTGCCGCCGCGGGGACGGGTGGCAGCAACGCGCCGAGCGCTGCCCAAAAGATGAGCGACGGGGTGGCCAGCAAGAGCACGGCGTCGAACGCCCCCTCCACCGCCACGATCACTACCACTCCAGCGGCGGCGATGGCGCGCAGTCGTTCATCGAGCGGCACCTCCAGCCGCCCCCACCCCGCGAGCGCAGCAGTGGCCACGCCTGCGAGTAGCATCGCCCAAATGACGAACGCGGGAACGCCCCGCTCCGAGAGCATCGCCATCCAGTCGCTCGATGGCCACGGATTGGCGGTCATCCCTGTTTCCTGGCTGAGCGACGGATCGTTGGGCGGCGCCACGGCGGGATACGCCACCGCCCAGTTGCCGGTGCCGACGCCCAGGGCGGGATACCGCAGGGCCAGCTTGGCGGTATTCACGTACTGCCGCAGGCGGCCGCGGCCGCTCCCTTCCCGGTAGTTCACCATCCCCTTGGCCGACTCGAGATACGGATTGTCGCTGCGCCAGTCGAGCGAATTGGGAAGGACAATCGCCCCCGCACCGCCGGCGATCATGCCGACAATGATCAGGATGAGACCGCGCCGTGCCGCGGCATCGCGCCATAGCGTGCCGCGTCGCCAGAGCCAGGCGAGCACCGCCAGCACGGCACAGACGACCAGCGCAAGCCATGCAGCTCGCGTGCGCGACAAGACGAGCGCCGCCGCGTTGAGGCCGAGCCCCGTCGACGCGAGCAGGGCGCCGGGAAGCGTGCGCGCGGTTAGGGCGAGGTAGCCGAGCAGCGGCACACCGATGGCCGCCACGTGCGCCATGAAGTTGCGGTTGCCGAATGTCCCACCGGGCGCGCGACTCAGCGACGCGAGATCGCTGGACACGCCATACGCCTGCGCCAGCGCCGTCGCCGCGCCGAGCACGGTGACGCCCGCGAGGCCGCGAATGAGCACGTCACGTCCGCCGTGCGCGGCGGCCGCGCGCGCCGCCCACCAGACGAAGGCGGCGCTCAC
>JAKAJN010000221.1 GCA_021813725.1 bacterium
ATAGGTGCGCACAGTCGGGGCGAGCGCGGTGAGCTGCAGACCGACCAGCCCGAACAACAGTAGATTAAGCAGATCGTCGGTGAGCTCCCAGAACTGGAAGAGCCGCTCGCGTTTCGCCGGTGCGAGGAAAGCGTCCCACCGGGTACTGCCTGGATAGCAGGTGGCCATCCTGATAGATGGACGCGCAGTTTACCGACGGAGGTATCTGCGCGATGGGTACGAAGACGAGATCGATGGGAAGGCCGAGCGGTGTACTTGGCGGCACATCTGGACGGCGGCAACGTAATCGGACGGCCAAGGAGCGGCGGCGACTGCTTGAGCTGTACGGCCGCGGTGGTCTGAGCCAGCGGCGGTTCTGCGAGCGCCATGATCTGGCGCTGTCCACGTTGACGTATTGGTTGCGGCAGGCGCGGCGCGGCGCAACGGGCACGAGGGAGCCGGCGATCGTGGAGCTGCCCCGTGAGCTGGCCGGGGAGCTGTCTGCGGGAGCGGGTCTGAGCGACCGAGGGGGCAAGGTGAGTATTCGCTTGCCGAGCGGGCTCGAGGTGCGCGCCGGCTCGGGCGCGGACGTGCGTTGGATGGGGGCGTTGCTCAAGGAGCTGCACGCATGTTTTGGCTGAACGAGCAGACGCGGGTGTTCCTGCGCACCGGGGTGACGGATGGGCGTCTCGGGATTGATGCGCTGCGCGGCCTGGTGGGCAAGGCAATGCGCCAAGACGTGCTGACCGGGGTGCTGTTTGTGTTCTGCAATGGGCGGCGCAACCGCATCCGCTGCCTGCTGTGGGATGGGAGCGGGTTTTGGCTGGCGACCAAGCGGGTGGTACGGGCGACGTTTGCCTGGCCGCGCGACGAGGCGCAGGTGCGGCAGATGAGTCTGGCGCAGCTGCGGTTGCTAGTGGATGGGTTCGAGCTCACCAGCCGTCGCGGATGGCGGCGCTACGAGGATCGCCTTGCCGGCGGCAGGACGCACCCGGAGGTGATCGCGACGCGGGACCTGCAGCCTCGCTGAGTCATTTCACTCTCAATATAACAACACATCGGGAGCGCGAAGTTATATACTTCGCGCTCCCATGCACACCGCCACGGCGACACCGCAGGATCTTCAGCCCGACGCGCTTTTCGCGCGGGTGCGGGAACTGGAGTCGCTCCTGAAGAACTCCGAGGCGCGCTGTGCAAAGCTGCAATACAAGCTCGAGGATCTGCTGCGGCGGATGTGGGGGCCGAAGAGCGAGAAGCTCAACCCTGCGCAACGGTTGCTGTTCGGACTGATGGAGCAGCCGGCGATGCTGCCGACGACGACGCGATCGGCGGACGGCGCCGGTGGCAGCCGACGCAAGCACCGCAGCGGACGGCGCACGCCACCGCAGAACCTTCCGGTGCGCCGGGAAGTGATCGATCTGCCCGAGGAGCAGAAGGCAGGCTTGGTGAAGATCCGCGAGGAGATCACCGAGCAGATCGAGTACACCCCGAGCCAGTTTTATCGCCGGCAGATCGTGCGGCCGGTATACGCCAGCCGCGAGCGCGCACACGCCCCGGTCGTGGCGGCGCTGCCGCCGCAGGTGATCCCGCAGGCCGGCGTCGGCCCCGGCTTCATCACCCATGTGCTCATCTCCAAGTACGTGGACCATGTTCCCCTGTATCGCCAAGAGCGCATGGATGCACGGGGCGGGATCTGGATCGGGCGGCAGGCGCGCTGCCGGTACGTGGAAGGCGCCGCGCACCTTCTGATCACGATCCATCAGCTGCTGAAGCGCAAGATCCTCGACTCTCGCTACGTGCAGGTTGATGAGACCTTCACGAAGCTCCTCGACCCTGACCGCCGAGGTCGGTCACGCGATGCCTACTTGTGGGGCTACCACGCCCCCGACGTGCCGGCGATCGTGCTGGAGTTCTCACCCTCCAGAAGCGGCGCGATCCTGCACGAGTTCTTCCCGCCCGACTGGCGCGGGGACGTTCAGAGCGACGGGGCGAAGATGTATCCGGGGGTGTTCAAGCATCGCTCGAACATCCGTCGCTTCGAATGTGTTGGCCATCTGCGCCGCTACGTCCTCGAGGCGATCAAGGCCGACGAGATGCAGGCGTTGCCGCTGCTGCGGGACATCGACAAGCTGTACGCGATCGAGCGGCAGGTCACCAGGCTGGGGTTGACGCCGGATCGACGGGGCATGTTCCGTCACGCCAAGGCGAAGCCGGTGTTGAGGCGTCTGCAACGGCGCTTCCGTGCCCTGGAGCAGGAGGCGCCGTTGTTCGGGAAGCTGCGCGAGGCAGTCACCTACGCCACAAATCGTTGGCCGAATCTCGCCCGCTATGCCAAGGTCGACTGTGGCCACATCTGCATCGACCAGAACCCGATCGAGCGCTGCTTCCGCCCAACAAAGGTGGGTTTGAGGAACTATCTGTTCATCGGGCACCCGAGTGCCGGCTGGCGTTCGGCGGTGATCTACAGCGTTGTCGGCACTTGTCGGTTGATCGGCGTCAACTCGGAAGCCTACATCCGCTGGGTGCTGCCCAAACTCGCCGCGGCCACCAACAGGACTACCGACGGTCTTCTGCCGCACGACTTCGCGCGCCTGTACGGCGAGTCCGTCATGGAGCGCTGACCGTCACTTTGGTCTTGATCGAGCGGGCGATGAAACAGTCGCGTGACGCCAGATCGTGAAAGTGCTCGACCACCTTCGCATCGACTTCGTGATCGGGATGGAAGGTGATGTGCGGCTTGAGGGTCACCTCGCTCACCCAGCTGCGCCGGTCCGGCAGGATGCTCAGCACGCCTTCCGCGGCATCGAGGTACCTCTCCACCTCGACACCGTGGCTGAAGGCCGCGTGCAGCCACGCCAGCATGTGCGCGCTCGCGACCGTCGCCACGAAGGACTTCAGCGGGTCCAGCCGCACCGAATCCCGGTACGCCATCGGCGCCAGCGCGTCCGTGACCTTCAGGTTCAGCTTTCCCGCAAAATGCCACACGTGCTCGCGCGAATACTTACCGAGCACCCCGGACCACTTCCCCCGGGACCAGTCGACGGTCACCAGATGGATGCGTTCGTCGCCCGCTACGGGGGCGTCCGCCTTATCACTGCTCATCCGCCGAGTCTAGACCAGTACCCGCTGGGACGCTTTCCAATCACGGGATATACAACCCCACTACC
>JAKAJN010000222.1 GCA_021813725.1 bacterium
CGACGAGAGCATCTTGAACGACGCCTTGAACTCCGAGAGCGACATACTCGTCTCGTCGGCGTAGATGCGTCCGTTGGCGGCGACGCTGACCACGAGCCCGCCCTTGGGCTCGAGCGACCGCGACTCCGTCTTCGGCAGGCGCACGTCCACCCCGCCCTGCATCAGCGGTGCGGTCATCATGAAGATGACGAGCAGGAGCATCATCACGTCGATCAGTGAGACGACGTTGATGTCCGCGTTGAGCGGCATGCGGTCCCCATGCGTGCGACGGCGCACGCTAGACCCGGCCCTCGCGGGCCATCAGCGCGATCACCTCGGAGCCAAAGCCCTCGAGCTCGCCGTCAAAGCGATTGAGCCGTGCCGCGAAGATGTTGTACGCGAAGGTCGCCGGAATGGCGACCGCCAGCGCCGCCGCCGTGGCAATCAGCGCCTCGGCGACACCCGGCGCGACGGCGCCGAGATTGCCCGAGCCCTTGATGGCCACGCCGAGGAAGGCATCAATGACACCCAGCACGGTGCCGAGGAGGCCGATGAGCGGGCTGGCCGATCCGATCACCGCCAGCGAGGGAATGAAGCGGCCGAGGGCATCGCGCTCGGTGGTCACCTCGGCGTCGAGCAACAGGCGCATCGCTTCCACCTGCGACTCGCGCAGCGCCTTCGTGTTGCCGGATTCGTCGCGCAGGGCGGTATCCTGGAGAAAGTTCACCGCCCGCGCGAACACGCGGTTGAAGGGCGACGGTGGCGACTTGCGGGCCATCGCGACGGCCTGCTCCAACTTGGTGGCGCGGGCAAACTCGCGCAGAAAGACCTGCGACGCGCGCGTCATGCGCCGGAACTCGAACCACTTCGCCAGCATGATCCCCCAGCTGTAGAGCGAGAGCAGGAGCAGGAGGGCCAGCACGATCTTGGTGGCCAGGACCGAGTTGACGATCAGCTCGAGCGGCGTGGTGGGGATGGCAGAGTTCATGAAGGACGATTCGGGATTTGGACCGAGGATTTCGATTCAGGACTGCGATTCAGGAACACGATTGACGATTACGGCGCGGCGCGACGGGACGCGAAGTACTCGAAGGTCTCCTTCAGCCCGACGTCCAGCGACCGTCGTGGCTCCCATCCAAGCACGCGCCGGATCTTCTCGATACTGACGGCGGAGCGCGCCTGTTCCCCGGGGCGTGCGGGAGCGAACTCGATGGTCGCATCCCGCCCGCTTACGCGACGCAGCGTGTCGGCGAGAGTCAGCACGTCGGTCTCGACTCCCGTCCCGACATTCATCGCGCGCCCGTCGAGCCGGCCGGCTGGTGGCGTGGTGGCCGTGGCAATCGCCACGTTGGCCGCCGCGACGTCCTTCACGTGCACGTAGTCCCGCGTCTGACGGCCGTCACCGAAGACGGTCAGCGGCTTGCCATCCAGCAGACGATTGCAGAAGATGGCCACCACGCCCGCTTCGCCGTGCGGATCCTGGCGAGGTCCGTAGACGTTGGCGTAGCGAAGGACGGCCCCTTCGATGCCGTGAATGCGGCCGTAGTACGCGAGATAGTGCTCCACCGCGAGCTTCGCGATGCCATACGGCGAGTCAGGATCCTTGCTGAACTCCTCGACGTTCGGCGGCGTCACAAAGTCGCCGTAGATGGCGCCCCCCGTGGAGGCAAAGACGAACCGCGGGCGCTTCGCGGCCCCGCGCACCGCCTCGAGAAGGTTGAGCGCGCCGAGGATGTTGATGGACGCGTCGTGCACCGGGTCGGCAACGCTCTTGCGCACGTCAATCTGCGCCGCCTGGTGCACGACGGCGTCAAAGCCGCCC
The DNA here is from genome assembly GCA_021813725.1 of bacterium. Taxonomy (GTDB): domain Bacteria; phylum Gemmatimonadota; class Gemmatimonadetes; order Gemmatimonadales; family Gemmatimonadaceae; genus PNKL01. The sequence goes on from JAKAJN010000222.1 coordinate 1,802, forward strand.
TCGCGCACAAGTCGTGCGCCTTCCGCGCTCCGCACATCCGCCTGCACGAACTCGGCGGCGGCCGGCACATTCTCGCGCCGGCCGGAGGAGAGATCGTCGAGAATGACGACGTGAAAACCGCGAGCGAGCAGGGCGTCGGCGATGTGCGAACCGATGAACCCCGCGCCACCAGTGACGAGTGCGCGATGAGCCATGCGGGAAAGCTAACTTGCCAGGCGCGACGACGCCGCGCTCAGGGCATCTTCGCGGTGAGGCGTCCCTGCATGCCGACGCCGATGTCGGCCTGGTTGCGGCGCAGCAGAATGGCGGACGCGCCGTACGGCGTGACGCGCAGCAGCTGCAGCACTGCCGCCTCCTCCGCCGCGTGCGACGCACCATCCTCGCCCGTCCCCATCGCGGAGTAGAGCGTGACCTGGTCGCCGGGCACGACACCATCGCGCGCGGTCAGCGACAGCACCACGTAGGACCCGATCTGCGGAATCACCGGCGATCCCTGCACCCACGCCAGGTGCGTTTCGGGACCGAATGCCACCGCCGCCGGGTGCTTGTCGAGCTGCGGAATGAGCGAATCGATCAAGGTGACGCCCTGACCAGTCTCGACGGGACGGAACCGCCGCACGATCACCGCGCGCGCATCACCGGTGCCGGGGTCCTGGCGCAGCTCGACGACGCCCGTGACGAGCACCACTTGCCCCTGCCCCTGCAGGACGGTCCCCAGTTCGTAGGTCAGGAAGCGCTGGCCGTCGGCGCGCGTGGCACCCAGCGGCAGTCGCAGGTAGATCGGCTCCTCTCCCTGCAGTCCGCGCATCTCGAGCGAGGGTGTCACGATCTGCGAGGTGGCAGTCCGCAGCACCTGACCGCCGTCACCCGGTCCGCCAACCGCGGTGACGAACGGCGCGGCAAGGTACTCGCCGGGACGCACCGCCTGGCGTGCCTTAAGCAGGTTGGCGGACTGGCGTTCGCCGCGCTGCTGACGCTTGTACCGGCGGGGATCGAAGACCGTCGAGGCGTTAGGATCGTACGGCTTGCTGGGCGCGGCAGCCACGTCGACGGGCGCTGGAGCGACACCGCCGGGCAGTGTGAGCACCTCGCCCGGATAGATCCAGTGCGGATCTTCGATCACCGCCGTGTTGAGGCGGTAGATCTCCGGCCAGAGATAGGCGTCGCCGAGGTATTGCTTCGCGAGACTCCAAAGCGTCTCGCCCCGCGCCACCGTGTGCGTGGCCGGCATCGTGCCCTGCACGGCTGGTGCGGCCGCTGGCTTGGGCGGGGCTTGCGTGGGCTGCTGCGCGGAGAGGGTAAGCGCGGCACCTACGAAGATCGGA
>JAKAJN010000062.1 GCA_021813725.1 bacterium
CCCACCATTCATCACGCGTCCCTCGTCCCCGAACACCAAACACCCGGCCCGAGCAAGTCCTCGGACCGGGTGCTGGTGATGCTGGGGCTCCTAGTACCCCGGATTCTGCTTCAAATTCGGGTTGGCGATCAACTCACTCGCCGGCAACGGATACAGATCGCGGAACGCTTCCGTCACCTTGCCGCCCACCACGCCGCCCTTCCACTGCCAGATGCCGGCCGTGCTGAACTGGCCGTAGCGGATGAGGTCGGTGCGGCGCGTCCCTTCCCAGAAGAGCTCGCGCGCGCGCTCGTCGAGGATGAAGGCGGTCGTCAGCTGCGCGTCGGCAATCTGTCCCGACGGGTTGCCGTACGCCCGGTCCCGCAGCGCGTTGATGTAGCCCAGCGCCGTGGCGCGCGAACCGCCGCCGCCGCGCAGGCTGGCCTCGGCGTACACCAGGTACGCGTCCGCCAGGCGGAAGACCGGGAAGTCGGTATCGACGAACGTCGAGTTCTTGCCCGAGGCCCCCGACGACGTCTTGTTGAGGAACTTCGGCGAGCCGATGCCCGTGGTGTAGTCCGTGAGGTTCGTCATCGAGCCCGAGAACCCGTTGTACACGAAGAACGACGACCGCTTGTCCGGGCTGTTGGGGCCAGGGTTCGGATAGAGCGCCGCCAGCGACGGCTTGGTGCGAATGCCCCACCAGCCACCGTCGATGCCGTAGTCGCCGGCGTTGATGCTCGCACCCACCGAGGCGTGAATCAGGAACGTCATCCCGCCCCACGTCTGGATCTTGTCGCCGTCCTGCTGGATGGCGAAGATGATCTCGGGCGAGGTGTTGTTGTCCGCCGAGAACAGGCGACGGAAGTTCGCGTCGAGCCGGTACGGCCCGGCGATCACCTTGGACGCCTCGCTGAGCGCTTCCGCCCACTTGGGCGCGCCGGTGTACACGCCGGCGTTGAGATACAGCTTGGCGAGGAGCATCGACACGGCGCCCTGGTCCACGCGGCCATACTCGGCGGCGCCCATCGCCGGCAGTTCACCGCGGATGGTGTTCAGCTCGCTCACGACGTAGTCGAAGAGCTGCGCGCGCGTCGCCTGCGGCGGCGGTGTCTTGCCGATCACGTCCGTCTCCTTCACGAGCGGGATCGCGCCGAACAGGCTCAGGCCATGCCAGTAGCTGTACGCGCGCAGGAAGCGCGCCTCCGCGCGGTACTTGGCGATCTCGGCGCGGCCAGCCGCCGAGACGTTGCGCGACGCCAGCTTCTCCGGCGTCGTCTCGCGCAGGAACTCGTTGGCCATCGCCACCTGGAAGTAGATGCGGTAGTACATCGACCCGAGGAACGAGTTCGACGACGACCAGATCTGCGTGTTGAGTTCCTGAATCGGGCCGTCATTCCAGGAGACGGCGGCCTCGTCGGTCGGCAGCTCTTCCATCTGCCACCAGAGGCGCATGTACTGCGAGAAGCCCTCGTCCAGTCCCGAGATGTCGCCGTTGCCCGCCGGACCCTGCTGGCCGCTGACGGCGAGCCCCGCATAGATCTTGGCCAGGAACGACTTGTACGACGACTCCTCGGAGAAGATGTTCGCGCTGCTCACGCTGCTCTTCGGCGCCACCGTCGGATCGGTGCACGCGATGGCCACCAGCAGCGCGCTGGCGGCAACAAGCATCGAGCGAATGGGATTTTTCATGGTTTCGTCTCCGCTCAGAAGCCGAGGCTGAGGCCGGTGGTGAACGTGCGCGCCAGCGGATACAGGTTGTTGTCGATGCCGTTCACGCCGGCCATCGGGTCAACGCCCGTGTACTTGGTGCTGGTGAAGACGTTCTGCAACGCGCCGTACACGCGCAACGACGACAGGCGCGGCACGCGCTTGAAGGTGTAGCCGACGCTCACGTTGTCGAGGCGGAAGAAGCTCGCCTTCTCGACGTACAGGTCGGAGAAGTACTGCGTGCTCGTGAAGCCGTACTTGAGCACCGAGGCGTGGAGATTGTTGGGCGCCTGCGTCCCCTTGAGGGCGCGGTACGTGCCGAGCGTCGAGGCCACGTTGTTGTAGACGTAGCCGCCGAGCTGCATGCGGGCGGTCAGCGAGGCGTCCCAGTTCTTGTACGAGACGTTCGACGTGTGGCCGATGATCCACTTCGGATCGGGGCTCTTGTACGGCACCTTGTCCGACTGGTTGATGGCGCCGTCGCCGTTGATGTCCTGGTACAGCTCGAGATCCGGCTTGTCTCCCGTGACGGGCTTGCCGTTGGCCGTCTTGTGCTTGAACACGTAGAAGGCGTAGCGCGGCTGGCCCGGCTGCAGCACCTGGATGGTGTTGCCCACGCCGCCGGCGATGTTGCCCACGAGGATCTTGTCGGTGCCGGCGTTGCTCACCGAGACGATCTTGTTGGTGTTCGTGCCGGCCGACAGGTTCGCGTCCCAACGCCACGGCGACGTGCGTCCCTCGAGGATCACGGCGCTCAGGCCGAGCTCGAAGCCGTTGTTCTTCATGCTGCCGATGTTCGTCGTGACGTAGTTCGACAGGTTCGTGCCGGCCGCCACCGGGACCGTGAAGATCAGGTCGTCGGTCTTCTTGCTGTAGATGTCGATGGTGCCGGTGACGCGGCTGTTGTACAGGCCGAAGTCAACGCCGAAGTTGGTCGACGCCGTCTGCTCCCACTTGATGTTCGGATCCACCGCGCTCGGACGAATGGTCGTCACGAACTGGTTCCCGAACTGGTACTGCGCCTTGCTGTCACCCGCGGTGTAGGTGGACAGGAAGAGGTAGTTGCCGAACGACTGGTTGCCGTTGACGCCCCAGGAGAAGCGCAGCTTCAGGTCGGAGAGCTGCGGGATCTTCTGCATCCACGGCTCCTCGATCACACGCCACGCGGCGGCGAAGGCCGGGAAGACGCCCCACTGGTTGCCGGGGCCGAAACGCGACGAGCCGTCGCGGCGCAGCGAGCCGGTCAGCAGGTAGCGGTCCTTGAAGGTGTAGTTCACGCGGCCGAAGAAGGAGATCAGCTTGGCCTCCTCGACCGTCAGGTAATTCTGCTGCACCTGCGCGCCCGGCACGCCGTTGCTCTTGAGCAGGTTGGTCGAAAGCTTCTCGGCATAGTACCAGGGGTAGTCGCCGCGCGATCCCCCGTAGCCATAGCCAGCGGTCGCGTCGAACGAGCTGGCCAGGTCATCCATCTTCCGCGTATAGGTGCCGAACACTTCGAGCACCGTGTTGATCTGGCGCGGGTTGTTCTTGTCGAACCGCCCGCCGCGCCCGACTTCGATGTCGTACTGCGCGGTGCTGGGCGAGAAGGTCACGCGCGACGCCTGCGTGAAGTCATAGCCCGTGCGAACGGTCGCGTCCAGCCCGTCGATCCACGGCAGCGTGTACTTGGCCTCGATGTTGCCGACGCTGCGGTACGTCGAGCCCTGGTCGCTGATCATTGCCTGGTCGGCGACGGGGTTGTTCGGGCCCAGCCAGTCGGCCCACTGGAAGTAGGTGCCGTTGGCATTGTAGATCGGCTGCGTCGGCGCCATCGAGGTTGCCGCCCCCATGCCGCCCGCCGCGTACGTGTCGAGTGCCCGGCTCCCCTTGAGGTTCGCGCGGAACTCCAGCTTGTCGCCCATCAGCACGTCGCTGTAGGTGAGACCCATCGTCTCGCGACGGGTGCTCGACCCGGTGATGATGCCGTCCTGCGACATGCTGCCGATCGACAGGCGGTAGCGCATGTCGTCCTTCGCGCCCGCCATCGACAGGTTGTTCTCGGCACCGGTGCCGTTGTGCGTGATGGCGTCAACCCAGTCGGTATTGGCGCTGCCGAGGCGTGCCGTGTTCTCCGGCGCGTACTGCGCCACCGCCGCCTTGAACTGCGTCGCGTTCAGCATGTCCGGCTTCTTCACGATCTTCGACGATGAGTAGCTGCTGCTGAAGGTGATCCCCGTGGCACCGCTCGCCCCGGAGCGCGTCGTGATGAGGATGACGCCGTTCGCGCCGCGCGACCCGTAAATGGCCGCGGCCGACGCGTCCTTGAGCACCGTGATGCTCTGGATGTCGGCCGGGTTGAGGAAGTTCATCGGGTTGCGGCCCGCCGCGACGCCGCCGCCCACCGGGAGCGGCACGCCGTCCACGACGAAGAGCGGTTCGTTGCTGGCATTGATCGAGGTGCCGCCGCGGATGCGCATGGCGATTCCCGCGCCCGGCTCGTTGCTGGTGACCACCTGCACACCCGGCACCTTCGCCTGGATCAACTGCTCGGGGCTGGTGATCTTGCCGATGTTGAAGTTCTTCGACTGCACCGTCTCGGCCACGCCCGTGCGGTCGCGCACGTCTTTCTGACCGTAGCCGGTGATCACGATGCCGCCGAGCTGCGCCGCCGTGACCTTGAGCTCGAAGTCCAAGGTCGCGGTGCGCCCCGCGGCCACCGTCACCGACTGCGTTTCGGGGGCATAGCCGATGCGCTTCGCCGTCACCTGATAGGTGCCGGCGTCGACGGCGATCGTGTATCGACCATCTTCACGCGTGATGGCGCCGCGCTTGGTACCGGTGAGGGTAACCTCGGCCCCGACAATGGGACCTGACCCGTCACTGGCTCGCACGGCACCAGTGATGCGCGTCTGCGCCAGCAGTGGATCGCTGGCACAGAGGGTCGCGAACAGAGCTGCTACTCCGGTCCGCCACATGATGCTCGCTCCTGGGGTTGGTGGGTGCTTCGACCTCCGCGCCAACGCAACAGCGGGCTGGGTGGGACACGTCTCCCAGTCCAGGACAGCGACGGAACGGGGTCTCTCTAAACACTTGTTGCGGACCTCACCGGCGCAAGAGGCGCCACCGGCCTCGACAGGCTTTCGATGGAGCGACGACGACGGTCCGCCAGTCGACGAGCCGGGAGCCGACTTCACCGGTTCCGTCCACGCCGACACCCGTGAAACATATCTTTGTCGCACGGCCGCGGCGATGCCATCCCGAGGTGGCGCCGAACGCGGCAACTGGTGATGTTCCACGCGGTCCGGCGCCCGTGTGCGCCGGCGCCTGGGCAGGTGGCAGAGTGGTTTAATGCTCCGGTCTTGAAAACCGGCGTTCCTGCAAGGGAACCGGGGGTTCGAATCCCTCCCTGCCCGTCACCGAGCGCGTCGCACCGAGCCCCACCGAGCCCCACCGAGCCGCACCGAGCCGCACTGCGGCCGTCGAGCGGCACCGTGCCAATGAGGGGTGTGCAATTCCACACTCAACGCCGTCCGGTGACGCCGCGTTCTTGGTGCGCGCCCCCACCTCTCGCGCCCAAGGTCTCTCGCATGCGACTCACGTCTCGCACCGTTCGCTCCTCGCTTCTTGCCGGCCTGCTTGTCGCCACCGGCTGCGCCACGTTCACGCGTCACGAGCCGGAGACCGCTGCGGGCGGCACTCCCGCCGCCACGACCGCCGGTGCGGCAGGCGCACCCGGAGCGCCGACCGCGACACGTCCTGCCGCGGGGGGATTCGAGCGCGGATTCACCGGTGTGATGGACTCCGCCCGCGCCCGCCAGCTTTACGTGAGTACCGACCCCAAGGACCTGCCGCGCGCGAACTTCGAACGCGACATGCAAAACAAGCAGCGCACCGACAGCATCTACGCGGCGCGCTTCGCGGGGATCGCCGAGTTCCGCAAGATCCGCTACCAGAGCACGGCGGACGGAATGGAGATTCCCGCCTATCTCTTCGCTCCGCTCAACAAGCGCGGCGTCAAGGGACACGCCGCGATGATCTGGGTGCACGGCGGCGTGCACGGCGACTGGGGCCCGACGATGTTCCCGTTCGTGAAGGAGGCGGTCGAGCGCGGCTACGTGATCATCGCCCCCGAGTACCGCGGCAGCACCGGGTACGGCGAGGCGCACCACATGGCCATCGACTACGGCGGCAAGGAGGTGGACGACGTGCTGTCGGCGACGGAGTTCCTGAAGACGCTGCCGTACGTCGACATGGATCGCCTCGGGATGATGGGATGGAGTCACGGCGGGTTCATCACGATTCTCAATGCCACGAAGCCCGGTACGCCGCTCAAGGCCGCGGCGGGCATCGTGCCGGTCACGAACCTGATTTTCCGCCTGTCATTCAAGGGGCCTGGCTATCAGCGCAGCTACGCGGCGGAGCCGACGATCCGCGGGCTGCCGTTCGAGAAGACCGACGAATACGTCAAGCGCTCGCCGCTGTACCACGTCGAGAACCTGAACATCCCGCTGTTGGTACACGTCTCGACGAACGACCTCGACGTCAACTACGTCGAGGACCAGCAGATTGTCTGGAAGCTGCGCGCCCTCAAGCCGGAGCTCTCTGAAACGAAGGTCTATGTGGACCCGCCCGGCTGGGGCGCGTCGGTCGGCCACTCGTTCAGCCGCCGCGTCGACCCGGTGACACTCGAGCGCGTGGACTCGCCGGAACAGATCGACTCGTGGAACCGGACCTGGGCGTTCTTTGACTGGTGGCTGCGGCCGTACGAAGATCGGTCGAAGCCCGCGCCGCCCGTGCGCGTAAGGCCGTAGGAAATAGAGAGGTGGACGGAGAGAAAGCAGAACTCGTCTCTGCTTTCTCTCTGTTTTCTCTCTGCTTTCTCTCTGCTTTCTCTCTCTCCCTTTACTTCCCCCCTCGCCACCCTCATCTTTCTTCGTCTGCGCACCAAACGCGCTGGAGACGTGGCCGAGAGGCTGAAGGCGACGGTTTGCTAAACCGTTATACGGGCTTAAACCTGTATCGAGGGTTCGAATCCCTCCGTCTCCGCTCAGCGGGCCTGCTGGGGAAGCCCCGGTGGGCCCGCTTTGCCATCCTAAGGAGTTGAGTGGACGGAAACCCTCCGTAACCCTCTGTCCTCCTCCTTCTTCCGTCTCTCGTCTTCCGTCTCCCGCCTGTGCCTACTCCGCGCCTCCGCTTCGCTCCATCCCCCACCGGCTATCTCCACGTCGGCGGCGCCCGCACCGCGCTCTTCAACTGGCTGTATGCGCGCCGGCACGGCGGCCAGTTCCTGCTCCGCGTCGAAGACACCGACAAGGCGCGCAGCACCGAAGAGTCCACGCGCGCCATCTTCGAGGGGCTGCAGTGGCTCGGACTCGACTGGGACGAGGAGGTCGTCTACCAGGGCGCCAATGTGGCGCGCCATCGCGCTGACGCGGAGCGCCTCGTCGCCGACGGGCATGCGTATCGCTGCTTCTGCACCCCCGCCGAGATCGAGGAGCGACGCAAGCACGCCGAAGCCACCGAAGGGGCCTTCAAGTACGACCGCCGCTGCGACCGGCTCCCCGCCGACGAGGTGGCGCGCCGCGTCGCCGCCGGCGTGCCCAGCGTCGTCCGCTTTCGCGTCCCCGACGTGCAGAGTACAGGGTGGAACGATTTGGTGCACGGGGCAATCAGCTTTCCGCACAAGGACATCGAAGACTTCGTCATCCTGCGCTCCGACGGCACGCCGATCTACAACCTCGCCGTCACCTCGGACGACATCGCCATGCACATCACGCTTGTGATGCGCGGCGACGACCACATCTCGAACACACCCAAGCAGATCATGCTGTACCGCGCGCTCGGCGCCGACCTGCCGCAGTTCGCGCACCTGCCGATGATCCACGGCACCGACGGCAAGAAGCTCTCCAAGCGCCACGGCGCCACCGCCGTGGCCGACTGGCAGCACGAGGGCATCCTGCCGCAGACGATGGTCAACTTCCTCGCCCTGCTCGGCTGGTCGCCGGGCGGCGAGTTCAATGAAGTCATGACCATCGAGGAACTCGTCGCCAAGTTCGATGCCGATGGCCTGCTCAAGAAGGCGTCGGTCTTCGACACCAAGAAGCTCGAGTGGATGAACGGCCAGCACCTCGGTCGCATGCCGCTCGACGAACTGGGGCCGCTCGTAGCGCGAAAGATCGCCGCCGACGGAGGCGCGACGGAGCACGAACTGCTCGCCCGTCCGGCCTGGTTCCACGCGCTGCTTGAACTCCTGCGCGTCCGGTCACGCACGGTGGACGACATCGTGCGGCAGGCGCGTCCGTACCTGGGGGCGACGGTCACCTATGACGCCCAGGCCGCCGCCAAGGCGTGGAAGGAGCCGGCGGAGGCGCGCGGGCTGGTCGCCGACGCGCGGGTGGCGCTGGCTGCCTGCACCCCCTGGGAGCCGGCCGCGATCGAGCCGGCGCTCAAGGCGGTGGCGGAAGCGCGGGGGGTGGGCACGGGCAAGCTGTTCGGGCCGATGCGGGTGGCCCTGACGGGCGAGGCCAACAGTCCGGGGATGTTCGACGTATTAGGGATACTAGGCCGGGACGTGGCGCTTGCCCGTCTTGACGCTGCCCTCGTCGAACTTGACCGCCGGATTGGCGCCAGTTGATCGAATGCGAGAACCGCTCACTCCTGTAGAAGAATCCGTCTACTACTTCCTGCTCGACCACCTCGCGCAGCACACGTTCCAGCCGAGCGTGCGCGACATCGGGCGGCATTGCCGGATCGCATCCACCAAGAGCGTCACGGACGTCCTCGGCGCGCTCGAAGCCAAGGGGTACATCGAGCGGGTGGCCGGACGGTCGCGGGGCGTGAAGCTCGTCGGCCACCAAGGACCGAGCGGCGTCCTGCCGGTCCCCGTGGTCCGATTCAGCGGCGGCCAACCGGCGCCCGAGGCCCCGGCGCACCTCGCGCTCGACCGGTCGCTCGTGCCGAGTGCCGAGTGCTTCCTGGTCTCCATCACGGACGACGAGGCGCGCGCGCTGGGCGCCCAGGCCGGCGACTACGTCATCGTGCACCCCGTCGCGCGGTCGCGCGATGGCGAAGCGGTCGTGGTGCGCATTGGCGACCGCGCGGTCGTTCGCACGATGGTTCGCCGCGGCCAGACGGTGGTGATGCACTCCGGCAATGGCAGCCCGCCCGAGGAGCTTGGCCCGCAGGACGATTTCGCTGTGCTCGGCGTGCTGGCCGGCGTCATTCGGCCACCCGTGCCCGCCGGCACGGCGGCCATCCACAGCAACTAGCCGCTACGGCTTCTTGGCCGGTTCCGCAGGCGGCGCCGTCGCCTTGGCCTTGTCCTGCGCCTCGGCACGCTCGCGGTCTTTGCGCGCGCGCAACGCCTTGACCGCCGCCCGGAACTCCTCGTCGCGCGTGTAGCGCGCCGCCTGCTCCTGAATCTGGCGGGTCATCTCGTTCATCGTGCGTTGCCGCTCGAGTTGAATCGGGTTCGCCTGGGCGTTCAGCGGGAGCAGAGCCAGAATCGCCGTGGGGATCGAGAACTTGCCCAGGCGGATGAACTTCGGGTCAATGCCGTACTTGCGTCCCTTGCTGTCCGTCACGGTCCAGTCGCCCGGCTGGCGTCGGTTGCCTTCGACCGCCGCGACGGAATCGTTGAGGATGCGGATCTTGTCGGCAAGCATGTCGTACAGCGAGTCGGACCGTGTGCGGGGCGCGCGCATCGGGGCGGTCACGACTTCGCCCGGGGGAAGCCAGAGGCGCGGGTCGGTGTAGTTCGGGCGAATGCCGCGCGTGGCCCCGCCCTCGCCGACGATTTCGCCAGCCCCGCCTTCGGGCTTGGGCGCCGCTGGCGGCGCACTCGGCACGACGCTCGGCACCACGCTTGGTGCGGCCACGACCGGCGGAGGCACGTCAGCCGGCCGGCCGCGATCGGGGCGATTGTCTCCTCCCGACTTGGCAGTCCGCGCCGGCCCGCCGGCCGTGTGCGGCAACGCCAGGAACCCGATGCGCTCGACGACGACCGGCTGACCGCGATTCGAGAAGAGTTCGAGCAGCACGCTCGGGATCTCCAGCGATCGCAGCAGCACCACCCCGATCACCACGTGGAGGATGATCGAGACGGTGAATGCGCGAACGCTCCGCGGCTGGCGCGGAATCACGCGTCGGCTTCCACCGGGTTGCGCACGGCGCTGTAGCCGACCAGTTCCACCTCCACCAGATCGCCCGCCTGCAGCGGTCCGACGCCGGCCGGAGTACCCGTCGCCACGACGTCACCGGGCTCGAGTGTCATGATATGCGAGATGTAGGACAGCAGGTCGGGAATCGGGAAGACCATTTCCGCTGAAATCGCGCGCTGCTTCTCCACGCCGTTGACGCGGGTCACGAGCGTGATCGCATCGAGCGGCGGATGCCCTTCCCAGAGCGGTCCGATCGGGCAGAACGTGTCGAACCCCTTGCCGCGCGTCCACTGGCCGTCGCTCTTCTGCAGGTCGCGCGCGGTGACGTCATTCAGCGCGGCGATGCCGCGGATGCCGGCCGCGCACTGGGCCGGCGTCGCCTTGCGCAGGGCGGCGCCGACGACCACGCCAATCTCGCCCTCGAAGTCGACCCGCTGCGAAACGCGCGGCATCACGATCGCTGCCCCAGGAGCGAGCACCGCCGACGGCGGCTTCAGGAAGAGGAGCGGCGCGCTGGGCACGTCATTGCCGAGTTCCTTGGCGTGTTCCCGGTAGTTCCGGCCCACGCAGACGATTTTTCCGGGTCTGGTCATGACGGGCAATTTACCCTCCTGAGGGCGAAAGGTGCGGTGTGGTGTCGGTTCGTCGCACCTCAGGACGCGTCGGCACGGCCGTTTGCGTAGAAGTCGCGCAACGTCTCGCGCAGCGCCGCCCACGGAGCGACGGCGCGCCGAGCGGGCGGGAGCGCCTCGAGCAGCCGCGCACCGTAGCCCTTGCGGAGGATGCGCGGATCGCAGAGCACGACGGCACCGCGATCGGCCGTGGAGCGCACGAGTCGGCCAAACCCCTGCTTGAGCCGGAGCGCGGCGTGCGGCACCATGTACTCGAGGAAGCTGTCGCCGCCGCCTTTTTCGATCGCCTCGCACTGCGCCGCCGTCACGGGTTCGGTGGGCACGCGGAAGGGAATGCGCGAGAGCAGCAGCGCGTGCAGGGCGCGTCCGGGAACGTCCACTCCTTCCCAGAACGTGGACGTGCCAACCAGCACGGCGTTGCCGTGCTCGCGGAATCGCTGCAGCAGCTGGTCCCGCGGCGCCTCCCCATGCACGAGCAGCGGCCAGCGTGCCTCCACGTCGAGGGCGCGCAGGGTGGCGGCCGCGTCGCGTACATCGCGATGACTGGTGAAGAGCAGAAAGACGCCGCCATCCGCCACCTCGATGAGGTCGGAAGCAGCGGCCATCACCTGCCCGAAGTGCGCCCGCCCGTCGGCATTGGGCGCCACGAAGTCGCTCGGCACGGCAAGGATCGCCTGCGAACCGTAGTCAAAGGGCGAGGCGAACTGGTGTGTCACGGGCTCGGTGCGGTCATCGTCGAGTCCCAGGCGCCGCGCGATGAACGCAAACCCCTCGCTGGTGGCGAGGGTGGCGCTCGTCACCACGGCGGTGTCGAGACGCACAAACAGGTCTTCGCGCAAAATCGGTGCGAGGTCGAGCGGCACGGAGGCGGCGCCCACATTGCCGTCGCCCGGCCGTCGCTCGAGCCAGCGCACCAACTGGTCGGCATCGCGCCCCGCACGCAGCGCCCCGCGCAGCGCGTCGCCGGCGTGCTGCAGCCGTCGCGATACGCCGCGAATCTCGCCGAGCAGCGGCGCCAGCTCCTCGGCACGCGCCGGCTCCGTCTCGAGGCGGCTGCCGATGGTGCGCAAACCGTCGTCGAGCAGGGCGATCTCGCGCAGGAGGTCGTCCAGCGCCGGCGCCAGTCCCTCGCGCCAGATGGGATCCTCGTCGAAGGCATCGGTCAATCGAACCTGCGGCTCGCTGCGCGAGGCCAGCCACGCGTCGAGCAGGTCGCAGACGGTCTGCGCCTTGTCGCGCGCCGCGCGCGTGCCGTCGACGAGCCGAATGCGCACGAGGTCGAGCGATGCGATGCTCAGCAAGTCGGAGGCGCCCGACAGCCGGCGCTCGAGCGCCGGGAGCAGTCCCTTGCCGCGACGCTCGAGACGCGCGAAGAGTCGCTGCAGGCCGCGTCGCGACACGGTGTGGCCCAAGTGCGCCGCCGCGGCATCCTCCAGGTGATGTCCCTCGTCCACCACCAGCCGCGTGAACGGCGGCAGCACCGCTGCCTCGCTCCAGTTGCCACTGGCGCGGCGCACCGCGATGTCCGCCATCAGCAGATGGTGATTCACCACCACCACGTCGGCCTCGGCGGCCCGCCGCCGTGCGGCAAAGACGAAGCAGCGCTCGAAGTGCGGGCAACGCATGCGGGTGCACAGGTCGCCCTCCGCTGCGACTTCATCCCACAATTCGCTGCGCGGTGTCGCCGCGAGATCCGCGAGCGAACCGTCCTTGGTCGTTCTCGCCCACGCCGTCAGCATGTCGAGTTCGCTGGCCAAGCCGTCTTCGAAGAGCGACGTCCCTTCGGCCAGCACGAGGTCGAGTCGCTGAAGACAGATGTAGTTGTGCCAGCCCTTGAGCAGGGCGAATCGCACCTTCTGATCGGTGAGCGACTCGGCGAGAATCGGCAGGTCCTTGCCAACCAGCTGTTCCTGCAGGGTGATCGTGTTCGTCGAAATGACCGTGCGCTCGCGATTGGCGGCGGCCCAACGCAGGGCCGGCACCAGGTAGGCCAGCGACTTGCCGACGCCGGTCCCCGCCTCGAGCAGGCCGATCCCGCCCTTCGTGTAGAGCGCAGCAATGGTCGCCGCCATGGCCCGCTGAGTCGGCCGGTCCTCGAAGCGCCCGAGGTGCGCCGCGATTGGGCCGTGCGCATCGAGCAGGTCGGCCACTTCGTCCGCATCGAGCGGATGCTCGGCGTCGGCACGCGGCACCTCGACGACGACGTACAGGCGACTGGCCTCGTTGTCCACGATCGCAAACCCGATGCCGTCGCCGTGCAGGCGCGCGGCCACGTCGAGGTCCGCCTCGGACGGCTCCAGCACGCCCGACGGGTGATTGTGCACGAGCAGCTCGCCCCGTTTCGCGAAGCCGGGGAGCGCGAGGACGCTGCGGGCGTCGCCGCGTGCCACCGCCCGCGCCGACTGGAGCAGCCCGCCCTCGTCCATCGCGCCAACGAAGCAGACCTCGCGTCCGCCCGCCAGATGAATGGCCGAGCGGATCGCCTGCGCCACGCGTGGCGCAATGCGTGCCTCGCCGTGCGTCAAGTCTTGTGCGGCCGCTTCTTCGCCGCCGGGAAGAGCACGTTGTTGAGGATCAGCCGGTAGCCGGGGGAGTTCGGATGCAACGCCAGGTCGGTGGGCGGCGCGCCGATGTTGTGCTGTGGGTCCTCGGGGTCGTGCCCGCCGAGGTACGTCCACGCCCCCTTGCCGAGGTCACCGTGGATGTACTTCACCCACGGCGCGCCGTCTTCGTACGCAAGCACGGTCACCGAGGGACGCAGGACGCCGCGCATGAACGACGTCGTGACGCCGTAGAAATCCGGAATGACGCTGCGATGGTCCTGCACGAGCATCGTCGCCACGGGGTCCAGCTTCGCCGAGAAGGCGAAGAGCTGGAAGTTGCCCAGCGGCTGTCGGCGCGCCGGCACGTTCACCTGGTGTCCGTCAATGTCGCTCATCGCATTCACGCCGGCCGACATCTCGAGGTGCGCCTTCGACACGGCGAGGCCGTTGGCCCAGTCCATCTTGTTGTCCGCGTCGGGGTCCATCGGCGTGCCGTCGGAATAGGGCGCGGCGATGTCCACCCCCTGCGACGCGAGGGCGAGTTCCAGCGTCTCGGTGGCACCGCACATCGCAAACAGGAATCCGCCGCGCTCCACGAACGCGCGGATCCGCGCCGCCACGGCCTTCTTGAGCGCCGGAATGTTCGTGAACCCGTGGCGCCGCGCCGTGGCCAGGTCGCGCTCCCGCTGGTCGATGAACCACGGGGCGTCGCGGTAGCTCAGATAGAGTTTGTTGAGCTGACCCGTGAAGTCCTCGTGGAACAGGTGGATCCAGTCGTACTGCGACAGGTCCTGCGCGAGCACCTCGTCGTCCCAGACGCGGGTGTACGGGATGCCCGCGTAGCGCAGCGCGAGCGTGACCGCATCATCCCACGGAGGGGAGTTGGGCGGTGAGTAGACGGCGATGCGCGGCGCCTTCTCGAGCGGCACGGCGTCGGCGTTGCCGTCGGCGATCTCGTTGCGTATCGCGGCCACGGCGGCGTCGGTCACCGTCTGATACGTCACGCCATCGAGGGCCGCACGACGGCGGACAAACGGCACATCGGGAATCAGGAACGCGCCGCCCCGGTAGTTGATGAGCCACTCGGCGCGCACTCCTTCGGTGAGCGCATTGAACGCCACGCCGTACGCCTTGAGGTGGTTCGCCTGCGCGTCGTCCATCGGGACGAGGAGGTGCTGCGCGCCGGCGCGCGAGGCAGCCAGCAGGACGATGACGACGAGGCGGCGGAGCGTCAGCATGCGTGAAACCTACACCGGGCTACGGGGAATCCGGCGCCAGACGCATCCGTTCGAGCGCCTCGCGCGCCTGCGGCACGAGGGCGCTGTCCGGCCACGTCAGTATCAGGTGCTCGAACCGCGCCCGTGCCCCGTCGCGGTCGCCGCGGCGCTGCAGGGCGCGTGCCCAC
>JAKAJN010000063.1 GCA_021813725.1 bacterium
CGTTGTCGATGAGACGCACGCCGCCCACCGTCGCGGCCACCGCGACCAGCGTTTCGCCGACGACTTCATCCACCGGGGCGAGCGTCGTCGCATCGACGGCGGCGAGGTAGTCGATGGCCGACGACGTGATTCCCGCGGCGCGCAGCACGTCGCGGCCCGACGCAAGAAGCGGCGCGGTGCGACGTTCGCCGCGCGCAACCGCGCGCTCGATGCCGAAGAGGGCGCGGCTCAGCGCCGTGGCCTGTATGCGCGCCGCGCTCGAGAGGCGCACGTTGCGGCTCGAGAGGGCCATCCCGTCGCTCTCGCGCACGGTCGGGCAGATCTCGATGGTCACGGGAAAGTCGAGGTCGCGCACCATCGCGCGAATCACCAGTGCCTGCTGCGCGTCCTTTTGTCCGAAGTACGCGACGTGCGGCTGCACGATGTTCAGCAGCTTGGCGACGACCGTGGCGACGCCGCGAAAGTGGACCGCGCCGCGCGCCACCCCTTCGAGCGGCGCGGCGGGGGCGCCCACATCAACCGTCGTCGTGAGCGTGGCCGGATACATCTCGGCGGTGTCGGGGGCGAAGAGCAGGTGGACGCCGGCGTCGCGCGCGAACGCGAGATCGCGGTCGAAATCGTGCGGGTACGCCTCGAAATCGGCGCGGTCGTTGAACTGCGTCGGATTGACGAAGAGCGAGACGACGACGAGGTCGCACTCGCGATGCGCGCGCCGCATGAGCGAGAGGTGGCCCTCGTGGAGGGCTCCCATCGTGGGGACAAAGCCCACGCGCGTTGCGGCGCGTTCGGCGACGAGCCGGCGCAGATCGGCGATGGTCCGCGCGACAGTGGTCACAGGCGCGGCGCGGGTGTGGCACCGTGCGGCGACGCCGACAGGTGCGCTCGCGTGGCGTAGGTGAGCGCGTCCCACAGCGGCAGCCACTGCGGTGCCTGCGCGCCGACGGCCGCACGCTGCCGCTCGGCGGTTTCAGTGTCGCCCCGGGCAATGGGCCCCGTGATGGCGCCGGCGAATCCGGACGCGACCCAGTTGTCTAGCGCGGCGCGCGCGAGCGCTGCCATCTGGGCGCGACTCACGCCGCACTGCGCCATCAGCGACTCGGCACTGGCCTCGAGTGCCACCAGATAGTTGGAGGCCATCGAGGCCGCGGCGTGATAGAGGGCGCGACGGTCGGCGGGGACGTGGATGGCGTGCATCCCGAGTCGCGCGGCGAGCGTACGGGCGATGTCGAGTGCGCGGTCGGAGCTGCCGTCGACGGCGCAGGCCGCGCCCGCAAAGTGCGCCCCCTCGGCGGTGACCGTCATCAGCGGATGCATTGCGAAGCGTTCGTGCGGCGCGAGCGCGTCGAGGGGGGCGGAGGCGCTGCAGTGACCCAGGATGGTCCCGGGCCGAATGCGCCCGGCGACCTCAGCGAGCGCCCGTTCGGGGACGCAGGCCAGGACGACGGGCGCGTGGCCGAGTTCGCTGACATGGCGGACTGGCCCGGTGACCGACAGGCCGGCGTCGGCGAGCGCGGTGGAAAGGGCGCGCCCGAGCCGGCCGGGGCCGAGGATGGCGAGGGGGAGGAGAGGCGACACGGTGCCGAAAAATAGGGCGTGGGGACGTGCAGCGTTCCGCCGCCGGTAACCCTTGACTCCCCAAGGAATTGCCTTACCTTCCACAGGCTACGGAAAACCGCGGGCAACCGCGCAATCCGCAGCCGGTCGCGAGGACAGCATTTCGCGGACGACCGGGGTACTGCGTCCCGGCATTATGGACCCGCCAACTGAGCGCTCACACGGGCCAGCGCGGGGGCGAAGGACCAAGCCGACCGATGACGCACGGGAGCACGTGCAGCCCGCGCCGAGGTTTCCGAAAAGCAACGCAGGACAACTCGACGTCAGAGCTTCGCAAGTCTGGCGCGCCGTGGGTCCCCATTCGTGCAGCAGTGGCGAGTGTACCCGGCGAGGGCGGATGGATACCGACCCACTTCCTGGGGCAGGATGCAGGAAGCCGGGTGCACGGTCCAGCCGCGTTTTCGTTCTCGACGATTTCAGTGCCGCGGCCCGACGCGCGGCAAACACCAACGGCTCCCAATAGCTCTTTCTCAATGGCGCGCGAGACAGAACTCAAGTACTACCGCAACATCGGCATCATGGCCCACATCGATGCCGGCAAGACCACGACGACTGAGCGCGTCCTCTATTACACGGGGAAGTCGCACAAGATCGGCGAGGTGCATGACGGCGCGGCCACGATGGACTGGATGGAGCAGGAGCAGGAGCGCGGCATCACCATCACGTCGGCCGCGACGACCTGCTTCTGGCGTCGCCATGGCGATTCGTACCAGGCGACGGGGGACGGGCCGGAGTACCGCATCAACATCATCGACACGCCGGGGCACGTGGACTTCACCGTCGAAGTGGAGCGGTCGCTCCGCGTCCTCGACGGCGCGGTGACGCTGCTCGATTCAGTGGCGGGCGTCGAGCCGCAGACGGAGACCGTCTGGCGGCAGGCGGACCGGTACAAGGTTCCGCGCATGATCTTCGCCAACAAGATGGACCGTGTCGGCGCGAACTTCGATCGTTGCATGACGATGATCAAGGATCGCCTGACCAAGCATGCCTTTGCGCTCCAGCTCCCGGTCGGTTCGGGCGAGCTGTTCACCGGGCACATCGACCTGATCGAGCGCAAGCAGTACATCTTCGACGAGGAGACGCTGGGCAAGACCTTCACGGTCACCGACGTCCCCGCCGACATGCACGACAAGGTGGAGGCCGCACGCCACGAGCTGATCGAGGCGGCGGTGATGCACGACGACGAGCTGATCGAGAAGTTCCTCAACGAGGGCGCCGACGCGCTCACCGTGGAGGAGATCCGCCACGCGATCCGCGCGGCGACGATCAAGATGGAGTTCTGCCCGGTGCTGTGCGGCGCCTCGTTCAAGAACAAGGGCGTGCAGGCGCTGCTCGACGCGGTCATCGATTTCCTCCCGGCCCCGATCGACGTGCCCGCCATCCAGGGGCACCTTCCGCACCACGACGAGACGTTCGACACGCGCGCGGTGAGCGATGAGGCGCCGTTTGCGGCGCTGGCGTTCAAGATTGCCACCGACCCGTTCGTCGGCCGCCTCACCTTCTTCCGCGTCTACTCGGGCGTGCTGAAGGCGGGGTCGCACGTCTACAACAGCACGAAGGACAAGCGCGAGCGCATCGGCCGCCTCCTCCAGATGCACGCCAACAAGCGCGAGGAGATCGAGGAAGTGCGCGCCGGCGACATCGCCGCCGCCATCGGCCTCAAGGAGACGCGCACCGGCGACACGCTGTGCGACGAGGACAAGTCGATCATCCTCGAGGCGATGAAGTTCCCGACCCCCGTCATCGACGTCGCGGTCGAGCCGAAGACCAAGGCCGACCAGGACAAGATGGGGATCGCGCTGAACAAGCTCGCCGAGGAAGACCCGACCTTCCGCGTGCACACCGACCCGGAGACGGGGCAGACGATCATCTCGGGGATGGGCGAGCTGCACCTCGAGATCATCGTGGACCGCATGATGCGCGAGTTCAAGGTGGACGCCAATGTCGGCCGCCCGCAGGTGGCCTACCGCGAAACCATCCGCAAGCGCGTCACGAAGATCGAGGGGAAGTTTGTCCGCCAGTCAGGCGGCAAGGGCCAGTACGGTCACGTGGTCATCAATGCGGAGCCGGCCGAGTCCGGCCACGGCTACGTGTTCGAGGACAAGATCGTGGGCGGCGTGATTCCCCGCGAATACATCGGCCCGGTGGAAGCCGGCATCAAGGAAGCGCTGGAGAACGGCATCCTCGCCGGCTACCCGATGGTGGACGTGAAGGTCGAGTTGATCTACGGCTCGTACCACGACGTCGACTCGAGTGAAATGGCGTTCAAGATTGCGGGCTCGATGGCGATCAAGGAGGCGGCCAAGGCGGCCGGCCCGGTGATCCTCGAGCCGATGATGAAGGTCGAGGTCGTCACCCCCGAGCAGTACATGGGCGACGTCCTCGGCGACCTCTCGGCCCGCCGGGGCAAGATCGGCGGCATGATGCAGCGCGGCGAGGCGCAGGTGATCGCGTCCACCGTGCCGCTGAGCGAGATGTTCGGGTACTCCACGCGGCTGCGCAGCATGACGCAGGGGCGCGCGGTCTACTCGATGGAGTTCTCGCACTACGAGGAAGTTCCGAAGTCCAAGATGGAAGAGATCGTTTCCAAGGCGAAGTAACCCCGTACCACCCTTTTCTCAGACAGGACCCTTTCCTATGGCCAAGGCAAAGTTCGAGCGGACCAAGCCGCACGTAAACGTGGGCACGATCGGCCACGTCGACCACGGCAAGACGACCCTGACCGCCGCCCTCACGAAGGTGTCGGCTGACAAGGGGTACGGCACCAAGTACATCTCGTATGACCAGGTCGCGAAGGCGTCCGAGTCGCAGGGCCGCCGCGACTCGACCAAGATCCTCACGATCGCGACATCGCACGTCGAGTACGAGACGGCGAATCGCCACTACGCGCACGTGGACTGCCCCGGGCACGCGGACTTCGTGAAGAACATGATCACCGGCGCCGCGCAGATGGACGGCGCGATCCTCGTCGTCTCCGCGGTCGACGGCCCGATGCCGCAGACGCGCGAGCACATCCTGCTCGCCCGCCAGGTGAACGTGCCGAAGGTCGTGGTCTTCCTCAACAAGTGCGACCTCGTGGACGACCCCGAGCTCCTCGACCTCGTCGAGCTCGAGGTGCGCGAGCTGCTCTCGAAGTACAACTTCGACGGCGACAATGCGCCGGTCATCCGCGGCGCGGCGATCCGCGCCATCGAGGGCGACGAGAAGTGGGTCGGCTCCATCCAGGAGCTGTACGACGCGCTCGACAACTACATCCCGCAGCCGGTGCGCGAAGTCGACAAGCCGTTCCTGATGCCGGTCGAGGACGTCTTCTCGATCACCGGCCGTGGCACGGTGGCGACGGGCCGCATCGAGCGCGGCAAGATCAAGACGGGCGAGGAAATCGCGATCGTCGGCTTCGGCTCGGACAAGAAGTCGGTCGTCACGGGCGTCGAGATGTTCCGCAAGCTCCTCGACGACGGCCAGGCGGGCGACAACGTCGGCCTCCTGCTCCGCGGCGTCGACAAGAAGGAAATCGAGCGCGGCATGTGCCTGGCCAAGCCGGGTTCGATTCCGCCGCACACGAAGTTCGAGGCCGAGGTCTACGTCCTCACCAAGGACGAAGGCGGCCGTCACACGCCGTTCTTCAAGGGCTACCGCCCGCAGTTCTACTTCCGCACCACGGACGTGACGGGCTCGATCGAGCTCCAGCCGGGCACCGAGATGGTGATGCCGGGCGACAACGTCCAGATGACGATCGAACTCATCACGCCGATCGCCATGGAAGAGACGCTGCGCTTCGCCATCCGCGAGGGTGGCCGCACGGTGGGCGCGGGTGTCGTGACCAAGATTCTGAAGTAAGGACGTCGACGGTCGACGGTTGACGGTGGACGGTTGATCCACCGTCTGCCGTCCACCGTCCACCGTCACTTTCCCACGAGAGAGATTCCCATGGCTGGAAAGATCCGCATCCGACTCAAGGCCTTCGACCACGCCGTCATCGACCAGGCGAGCGCGGACATCGTCCGCACCGCCGAGAAGACGGGGGCGCAGGTGAGCGGTCCGATTCCGCTGCCGACGAAGACGCAGCGGTGGACCGTGCTCCGGTCGCCGCACGTGGACAAGAAGTCGCGCGAGCAGTTCGAGCTGAAGACGCACAAGCGCATGATCGACATTCTCGATTCGCGCGCGCAGACGGTGGACGCGCTGACGAAGCTCGATCTGCCGGCGGGCGTGGACGTCGAGATCAAGGTGGAGTGACAGACGGGAGCCGGAGGACGGAAGACGGGAGTCGGCGCTGCGCCGGCATCCGACACCGAGCTCCGGCTAACAGTCCAACGGCCAGGCAGTGCCGCGCATTCGGCGCGGACGGCCGCGACTCACGAGAGGAATTCATGATCGGAATCATTGGCAAGAAGCTGGGGATGACCCAGATCTTCAACGAGGCGGGGCAGCAGATCCCCGTGACCGTCGTGGAGGCGACGCCGAATCCCGTCACCAAGGTGACGAGCAAGGGGGCGGCGGGCTTTGCCGCGGTCGAGCTCGGCTACGGCGCGCAGAAGTCGCGTCGGGCGAGCAAGAAGGGGGAGCGCGAGCCCCGTGGTGTGCGCGCGAACGCGGCGGAGCTGGGGCATGCGGCCAAGGCCGGGCTCTCGGCGGCGCCGCGCGTGCTGAAGTCGGTGCGCCTCGATGACGCGCCGGGCAAGAACCCCGAAATCCCGGCGTACACCGTCGGCGACGTGATCACCGTCGGCATCTTCGCCCCCGGCGAGATGGTGAAGGTGACCGGCACGTCGAAGGGGCGCGGGTTCCAGGGCATCGTCAAGCGCCACAGCGCCGGCGGTGGCCCCAACACGCACGGCAACACGAAGCACCGCCGCCCGGGTTCGGTCGGCCCCGGCACGGATCCGTCGCGCGTCATCAAGGGCAAGCGGATGCCGGGCCACTTCGGCGCCGAGCGCCATACGCAGATCAACCTCCGGGTCGAGAAGATCGACGCGGATCGCCATCTCCTGTACCTCCGCGGTGCGGTGGCCGGGCCGAAAAACGGCATCGTGCTCGTCCGCAAGCAGGGTTAATCCATGGCTGACACGATGCAGTTCGAGGCGGCTGCCTTCACCGCGCTGGGGACGCCGCGCGAGAAGGTGAGCCTGCCGCAGACGACGTTCGACGGCACGGTGAACGTGCCGGTGATGCAGCAGGCGGTGAAGGCGATGCTCGCCAACCAGCGCCAGGCGACGGCGTATACCAAAACGCGTTCGCTGGTGGTTGGCGGCAACCAGAAGCCGTGGAAGCAGAAGGGGACCGGACGCGCCCGTCAGGGCTCGACGCGCGCCCCGAACTGGCCGGGCGGCGGCACGGTGTTCGGTCCGCACGGCGACCGCAACTATTCGCAGCAGGTGCCCAAGCAAGTGCGCCAGCTGGCGCGCAAGAGCGCGCTCAACGCCCGCGCCCGCGAGAACGCGGTGCTGGTGATTGACCGCTTCACGTACGACGCCCCCAAGACGTCGCAGCTGCACCAGCTCCTCGCGCGCCTCGGCGTCGCGCACCAGAACGTGCTGATCCTCACCGACGGCGTGAAGCCGAACGTCTACCTGAGCGGCCGCAACCTCCCGAAGGTGCGCGTGATGCCATACAGCGACGCCTCCACCTACGACCTGCTCTGGTCGGACGTGGTGCTCGTCGAGGCCTCGGCGATCGGGCAGACGCTGGCCCCGGTGGCGGAGAAGGCGGTGGAGAAGGTGAAGGTCAAGAAGGCCGCGGCGCCCAAGACGCCCAAGGCCCGCAAGGCAGCCGAGACGGCAAAGAAGGCGACGGCCAGGAAGGCGGCCAAGAAGGCGCCCGCGAAGAAGGCGCCGGCCAAGAAGGCGGCCGCGAAGCCCGCCGCCAAGAAGGCGCCGGCCAAGAAGGCCGCCGCGCCGAAGAAGAAGGGGAAGTAACGGATGCCAAATACCTATCGCACCATCGTGCGCCCCATCGTCACCGAGAAGAGCTCGGCGGCGTTCCAGGACCGGGGCGAGTACACGTTTGAGGTTCACCCGGACGCGAACAAGGCCGCCATCAAGCAGGCCATCGAGTCGCTGTTCGGCGTGCATGTCACCGGCGTCTGGACGTCGCAGCAGCGCGGCAAGCCGCGCCGCGTGGGGCAGAGCATCGGGCTCCGTCCACGCTGGAAGAAGGCCATCGTGAAGCTCCGTCAGGGCGACACGATCGAGATCTTTGAGGGCTAAGCCATGGGCATCCGTCAATTCAAGCCGGTGACGGCCTCCTCGCGCTTCCGCAGCGTGTCGGACTTCGACACGATCACGCGGTCGACGCCGGAGAAGTCGCTCACCGAACCGCTGAAGAAGTCAGGCGGCCGCGACAACCACGGCCACATCGCCATGCGGCGGCGCGGCGGCGGTCACAAGCGGAAGTACCGCATCATCGACTTCAAGCGCAACAAGCACGGCGTGCCGGCGACGGTCACGCACATCGAGTACGATCCCAACCGCTCGGCGCGCATTGCGCTCGTCAAGTATGCCGACGGCGAACTGCGCTACATCATCCATCCCAAGGGGCTGGGGGTGGGCGACTCGGTGACGTCGGGGCCGGGCGCGGACGTGCGCACGGGTAACGCGATGCCGCTCAAGGAAGTGCCGCTGGGCACCGCGGTGCACAACGTCGAGCTCACTCCGGGCAAGGGCGGCCAGATGGCGCGCTCGGCCGGGACGTCGCTGCAGGTGGTCGCCAAGGAAGGCGAGTACGTGACCCTGCGCATGGCGTCGAGCGAGATGCGCCTCGTGCACGGCAACTGCCTGGCGACGATTGGCGAAGTCGGCAACTCCGAGCACGAGCTGAAGTCGGCGGGCAAGGCGGGCGCGACGCGCTGGGCCGGCCGCCGTCCGAAGGTGCGCGGCGAAGTGATGAACCCGGTGGACCACCCGCATGGCGGCCGCACGCGCGGCGGCCGGAACGTGGTGAGCCCGTGGGGCAAGAAGGAAGGCGTGAAGACGCGCAACAAGAAGAAGCCGTCGCAGCGCCTGATCGTCCGCGGCCGGAAGCGCGGCAAGGCCACGCAGAGCTAACCGGGACATCCATATATGGCACGCAGCATCAAGAAGGGCCCGTTCATCCAGGAATCCCTGATGAAGAAGGTGCAGGGAATGAACGCCCGCAACGAGAAGAAGGTCCTCAAGACGTGGTCGCGCGCGAGCACGGTGCTTCCCGATTTCGTGGGGCACACGTTCGCGGTGCACAACGGGAACAAGTTCATCCCGGTGTACGTGACCGAGAACATGGTGGGGCACAAGCTCGGCGAGTTCGCGCCGACGCGCCTGTTCCGCGGCCACACGGCGGCGGGGAAGGCGGCGGACGCGAAGGCGAAGCCGGCTCCGGCCGCCGCGGCGCCGGCGCCCGCCGCGAAGGGAGGGAAGTAAGCCATGTCCGAAGCACGCGCGATCCAGCGCACGGCGCGGCAGAGCCCCTACAAGATGCGGTTGGTCATTGACCAGATCCGCGGCCTCGGGGTGAACGACGCGCTCGCGCTCCTGCAGTTCAGCAAGAAGCACGCGGCGAAGCAGATCTCGAAGGTGCTCAAGAGCGCCGTCGCGAACGCCGAGCAGGCCGCCCGGACGACCAACGCGTCGCTCGACGTGGACCAGCTGTACGTGAAGCAGGCGACGGTGAACGAAGGACCCAAGCTCAAGCGGTGGACCCCCGCGGCAATGGGCCGCGCGACCCCCGTTCACAAGCGGACGAGCCACATCGAGATCATCGTGGCCGAGAAGGAAGGGCGCTAATGGGACAGAAAACGAATCCGATCGGCTTCCGCCTGGGCGTCACGAAGGACTGGCGCTCGAAGTGGTTTGCCACGAAGGACTATCCGCAGCTGCTGAAGGAGGATGATCTCCTCCGGAAGTACCTGCGCCTCCGCCGCTTCCCGGGGAACGCGAGCCCGGCGATCGCCGACATCCACATCGACCGTAAGCCGGGCAAGGTCGTGGTGACCCTGCACACGGGGCGCCCGGGCGTGGTGATCGGCAAGAAGGGCGAGGAAGTCGAGAAGCTGAAGTCCGAGCTCCAGCAGATCACGGGCAAGGATGTCGGCATCAACGTCGAGGAGATCAAGCGCCCGGAGATCGAGGCGCAGCTCGTCGCCGACAACATCGCCGCGCAGCTGGCGCAGCGCATCTCGTTCCGCCGCGCGATGAAGCGCGCGGTGCAGAGCGCGATGCGCATGGGCGCGGAGGGGATCAAGGTGAAGTGCGGCGGGCGCCTGGGCGGCGCCGAGATCGCGCGCGTGGAGGGGTACCGCGAAGGGCGGGTGCCGCTCCATACGCTGCGCGCCGACATCGATTACGCGACCAGCACGGCGAAGACGACCTTCGGGACGATCGGCGTGAAGGTCTGGATCTTCAAGGGCGAAGTGGTGGAAGGCCGTCGCGGCAACACCTACTCGTCCGACGCGTGAGGCGCTGACCGATGCTGAGTCCGAAGCGAGTCAAATTCCGCAAGATGTTCAAGGGGCGCACGCGCGGCATTGCCACGCGCGGGGCCGAGGTGTCGTTCGGGCACTATGGCCTGCAGGCGCTCGAGCCGGGGTGGGTGACCAACCGGCAGATCGAGGCCGCCCGTGTGGCGCTGACGCGCCACGTGAAGCGCGGCGGCAAGGTGTGGATCCGCATCTTCCCCGACAAGCCGATCACGAAGAAGCCGGCCGAGACCCGCATGGGCAAGGGCAAGGGGTCGCCGGAGGGGTGGGTGGCCGTGGTGAAGCCCGGCCGCGTGCTCTTCGAGATCGAGGGCGTTGACAAGGTGCTGGCCCAGAAGGCGATGGCATTGGCCGCCGCGAAGCTGGGCATTCAGACGAAGTTCGTGGTCCGCGAGGAGGCGCACACCGCATGAAGGCCGGACAGATTCGCGACTTGAGCGGCGCCGAGATTGCGGCGCGCATCAAGGAGCTGGAAGAGGAACGGTTCCGTCTGCGGTTCCGCCGCGCGACCGAGCCGCTGGAAGACCCGCTGCGCTTGCGCGTGATCCGCAAGGACATCGCGCGGCTCAAGACCGTGCTGCGCGAGAAGGCCGCGGGCGCGGCCGCCGGCCGCTGACCCGAGGAGTGACCCATGGCTGAACAAATCAAGACCGACGCGGCCGCCCGCCACGCGCGCAAGGTGCGCACGGGGAAGGTGGTGAGCGACAAGATGCAGAAGACGGTGGTGGTGGCGATCGAGCGTCGCGTGCCGCACCCGGTCTACGGCAAGATGGTGACCCGCACGAAGCGGTTGAAGGCCCACGACGAGCAGAACGCGGCGAAGGTGGGCGACACCGTGCGGATCACCGAGACCCGCCCGCTGTCCAAGGACAAGCGGTGGCGCGTGGTCGAAATTCTCGAACGCGCGCAGTAGGAGGAGCGGGCCATGATTCAACAGGAATCGGTCGTGAAGGTGGCGGACAACAGCGGCGCCAAGCGCGCGCTGGTGATCCGTGTGCTGGGCGGCACGCGCCGCCGCTACGCGAAGCTGGGCGACCAGGTGATCGTCGCGGTGAAGGACGCACTGCCGAACGGGACGGTGAAGAAGTCGGACGTCGCGCGCGCCGTGGTGGTGCGCACGGTCAAGGAGACCCGCCGCAAGGACGGGAGCTACATCCGGTTCGACGAGAACGCCGTCGTGATCATTGACGACAAGGGCGAGCCGCGGGCGACCCGCATCTTCGGCCCGGTGGCGCGCGAGCTGCGCGAGCGCCGGTACATGAAGATCGTCTCGCTGGCGCCGGAGGTGCTCTAAATGCGTGTCCTGAAACATCGCAAGACCCTCGGCTCGCGGCTGACGCGCCGCCACGCCATCAACGTGGAGCGCGAGCGGCTCCCCGTGACGAAGGGCGACACCGTGCGCGTGATGCGCGGCGAGGACAAGGGCAAGGAAGGGAAGGTGATCCGCGTGCTGACCAAGAAGTCGCGCGTGGTGATTGAAGGCGTGAACATCGTGAAGAAGCACCGCAAGGCGCGCAACGCGGACGAGCAGTCGGGCATCATCGACATGCCGGCGCCGGTGCACGTCTCCAACGTGATGCTGCTCGATCCGAAGTCGGGGACCCCGACGCGGACGCGCCGCCGGATCGACACCGACGGCACGAAGGAGCGGATCAGCGTGAAGAGCGGCGACGCGATCCCGCGCAACCGCTAAGGACGAGGAACCGACAGATGGCGACGAAGGAAAAGGGAAGCGCCGGCAAGGGCGGCGCGAAGGGCGGCAAGGGAGAGAAAGGGAACTCGATGCTTCCCGCGTCCCACAAGGGCGAGAAGCTCCCGGTGCCGGCGCCGCGCCTGCGCGACTACTACGTGCAGACGGTGCGCGCGCGGCTGGCCACGCAGTTTGGCCTGTCCAACCCGCACGAGATCCCGCAGCTCGAGAAGATCGTGCTGAACGTCGGGATGGGCGAGGCAATCAAGACGCCGAAGGTCCTCGACACCGTGGTGGACGAGCTGGCGGTGATCAGCGGCCAGAAGCCGGTGCGGAAGAAGGCGAAGAAGTCGATCGCCAACTTCGGCCTGCGCCAGGGGCAGGAAGTGGGGGCCAGCGTGACGCTGCGCGGCGCCCGGATGTGGGAGTTCCTCGACCGGTTCGTCTCGACCGCGCTGCCGCGCGTGCGCGACTTCCGCGGGCTCTCCACCCGGTCGTTCGACGGACGCGGCAACTACTCGATGGGCATCAAGGAGCAGATGATCTTCCCCGAGATCAACTACGACCAGGTCGAGCAGATCCACGGGATGGACATCACGTTCGTCACCACGACGACCAAGGACGACCAGGCGCTCGCGCTGCTGCGCGAACTCGGCATGCCGTTCCGCGGCGACGAGAAGCCCGTCGTGGTCAAGCACTAACCGGACCGACTCCATGGCCAAGAAGAGCAGCATCGAGAAGAACGACCGCCGCAAGCAGCTGGTGCAGCGCCACGCCGCCAAGCGGAAGGCGCTCAAGGCGGTGATCCAGAACCCGAACGCCTCGGACGAGGAGAAGGCGGCGGCGCAGTTCGCACTGCAGAAGCTGCCGCGCAACTCGTCGCCGACGCGCATCCGCAACCGCTGCCAGATGACCGGCCGCAGCCGCGGGTACGAGGGGGCGTTCGGGCTGAGCCGCATCGCGCTGCGCGAGATGGCGAACAACGGGCTGTTGCCGGGCGTCAGGAAGGCCAGCTGGTAGACGGCTGACGGGAGACGGAAGACGAGCGACGGGAGATCTCCCGTCTCCAGTCTCCCCTCTTCCGTCTGCCCTTCACTTTCACTTCCTACAGGTCCGTCACGGACGGAAACCAGAGGAGACTAGAGACCCACCATGAGCATGACCGATCCCATTGCCGATATGCTCACGCGGATCCGGAACGCTGTCGGATCGAAGCATCGCCGCGTGGATATGCCGGCTTCCAAGCTGAAGACCGAGATTGCCCGCCTCCTCAAGGAGTCGAACTTCATCTCGGACTACAAGATCGTGACGACCGACGCGGGCACGAGCGTGCTGCGCGTCTCGCTGAAGTACGCGCAGGGCGGCCAGCCGGTGATCCGGGAGCTGCAGCGCGTCTCGAGCCCCGGCCTGCGCAAGTACGTGGGGGTCACCGAGATCCCGCGGGTGCGCAACGGGCTGGGCGTCGCCATCCTGTCCACCTCGCAGGGGCTGATGACCGACCGGCAGGCGCGCCAGGCGCGCACCGGTGGTGAGCTCCTCGCCATCGTCTGGTAGGGGGCGTCCATGTCGCGTATTGGAAAGCTCCCCGTGGACATTCCGGCCGGCGTGACGGTGTCCGTCGCGGGGTCGGTGGTGACGGTGAAGGGGCCGAAGGGCGAACTGAAGCGCACCTTCCACCCGACGCTCACGGTCACGGTCGAGGGGAATCAGGTGAAGGTGGCGCGGCCGTCGGACGAGCCGACGCACAAGTCGCTGCACGGCCTCTCGCGCACCCTCATCCACAACATGATCGAGGGCGTCACCAAGGGGTATGTGCGCCAGCTGGAGATCACCGGGGTTGGCTACAAGGCCGAGCCGAAGCCGTACGGTCTGCTCTTCGCGCTGGGCTATTCGCACCAGATCGAGTTCAAGGCGCCGGCCGGCATCAAGCTGACGGCACCGCAGCCGACGCAGGTGGTGGTGGAAGGCGCGGACAAGGAAGTCGTCGGCCAGGTGGCCGCCGAGATCCGGTCGCTGCGCAAGCCCGAGCCGTACAAGGGGAAGGGCGTGCGCTACGCGGGTGAGCAGATCCGGCGGAAGGCCGGCAAGGCGGGAGGTAAGTAATGCCGATGCGTACACCGAAGACGGGCGCGGATCGTCGCGAGCGCCGTCATCTGCGGGTGCGGAAGAAGGTCACGGGGACGGCGGAGCGTCCGCGGCTCGTGGTCTTCCGCTCCCTGAAGCACATCTATGCCCAGCTGGTGGACGACGTGGCGCGCCGCACGCTGATGACCGTGACGGACAACGGCATCGACGGCAAGAAGTCGGCGAAGTCGGTCGAGGTGGGCAAAAAGATCGCCGCGCAGGCGAAGGCGGCAGGGATCAGCAAGGTCGTGTTCGACCGCGCTGGCTACCAGTACACGGGCCGCGTGAAAGCGGTGGCCGATGGCGCCCGGGAAGCCGGGCTGGAGTTCTGATATGGCGGACGAGAAGAACGAAACGACGCATCACGCCGGCGGCGATCAGCCGGCCGCCTCGCGTCCCCAGAACCGCGGGGGAATGGGCGGTGGCGCGCGCGGCGGACGCGGCGGACCGGGCGGCGGACGTGGCCGCGGCGGGCCGGGCGGTGGACGCGGCGGGCCAGGTGCTGGACGCGGCGGACC
>JAKAJN010000064.1 GCA_021813725.1 bacterium
GGGGTGCGCGCGGTGCAGCGCCCGGCGGTGCCCGCAGCGAACCGGCCGCGCCGCTCGTGCTGCGCGACCTGACCACCGGCCAGGAAGCCCGCATCGAGGATGTGACGTCGTACCTCTTCGACGAGAGTGAGAAGGTGCTCGTCTACGCCACGACGAATGCCGATAGCACCAAGACCGGCGTGCACGTGCGCGATCTCGCCTCGGGGACGGTGACGACGCTGGCTGCGGGGAAGGGGAACTACAAGCTGCTCGCGGTGGACCGCCGGGGAGCGCAGGTCGCCTTCGTGAGCGACCGCGACGATGTTGCGGCGGCCAAGCCGCGGTATGCGCTGTACTACGCCTCGCTGGTGCTCGCGAAGGGACAGAAAGGGCCAGTGACGGCGGCGAAGGTAGTCGACCAGGCGATGGTCGGCGCCGACCAACTCATCGCCGATCGTGGCCGCGTCGACTTCGTGCGCGACGGCGCCGCGCTCGTCTTCGCGCTCGCGCCGCTCCCGCTGGATTCGATACCGGCCGACTCACTCGCCGACAAGGCCATCTACGACCTCTGGCACTACAAGGACACGCAAGTCATGCCGGTGCAGAAGGTGCAGGCGGCGCGCGAGCGCAACCGCACCTGGACCGCCCTCTACACACCGGCGCTCAAGAAGTGGGCGAAACTCGGCAACGACTCCCTGCGGCAGGTGAGCGTCGCCGACAACGGCAAGGTGGTGCTGGCGCTCAATCCGGTGCAGTACGCCATCGAGCAGACGTGGGGCGAAGGTGGCAGCGACGCGTACCTGCTCGATCCGACGACCGCGGCGCGCACGCTGATTGCGAAGAAGCTTGATGGCGCCCAGCTCTCGCCAGGCGGCAAGTACGTCACGTTCTTCCGTGATGGCAAGTGGGTGGCCTACGGCACGGCGAGCAACAAGCCGGTGGAGATCACCGCGGCGATCTCGGGGGTGCGCTTCGACAACGAAGAATTCGACATGCCCGACACGCGTCCGCCGTACGGCCTGGGCGGCTGGACCAAGGATGACGCGCGCGTGCTCGTCTACGATCGCTATGACATCTGGGAAGTGGATCCGGCCGGCGTCGCCGCCCCGGTCAACGTCACCGCCGGCGCCGGACGGGCCAAGGATGTCACCTACCGCGCGGTAAACCTCGACACCGAGGACCGGTTCTTCGATCCGGCGGAGCCGCTCATCGTACGCGCGTTCGACAACGCGTCGAAGGCGAGCGGGTATGCGCAGGCCAAGCTGGGCGCAAGCGCCGCGCCGGCGGTGCTCGTGATGGGCGCCAGGAACTACGCGGCGCTCCAGAAGGCGCGAAAGGGCGCGCAATACCTGATGACGCAGCAGACGTACCGTGAGTTCCCCGATCTGTGGACGGGGTCGGCCATCGCCGCGATGGCGAAGATCTCCGACGCCAATCCGCAGGACGCGGAGTACCCGCGCGGCACGGTGGAACTCGTGCACTGGAACAACGACGACGGCGTGCCGCTCGAGGGCATGCTCTTCAAGCCCGAGGGCTTCGACCCGGCGAAGAAGTACCCGATGATCACGTACTTCTACGAGAGGCTCTCCGACGGCCTGCACAACTACGTGGCGCCGACCGGGCGCAACGTCGTGAACCCGCTGGTCTACAACGCGCTCGGCTATCTCGTCTTCATGCCCGACATCGTCTACACCGACGGATTCCCCGGGCCGAGCGCGGCGAAGGCGATCATTCCGGGCATCCAGGCGCTGATCCAGCGGGGGTTCGTGGATCCGGCCAAACTCGGCGTCACCGGCCAGTCCTGGGGCGGCTATCAGACCGCGTACCTCATCACGGTAACCAGGATGTTTGCCGCGGCCGTGCCGAACGCGACGGTCGTCAACATGACCTCGGCGTATGACGGCATTCGCTGGCAGAGCGGGCTGCTGCGCCAGATGCAGTACGAACATTCGCAGAGCCGCATCGCCGGTTCGCTCTGGCAGTACCCGGAGCGGTTCATCGAAAACTCGCCGCTCTTCAAGCTCGATCGTGTGACGACGCCGGTGCTGTTCATGGCCAACGACAACGACGGCGCGGTGCCGTGGTACCAGGGGATCGAGTTCTACGGGGCGATGCGCCGCCTGCAGAAGGAAGCGTACCTGGTGGTCTACAACGGCGACGAGCACAACCCCACCAAGCGTGCCAACCAGAAGGACATCGACCGAAAGATGCAGGAGTTCTTCGGCGCCAAGCTGCTGGGCCAAGCGGAGCCCGACTGGATGAAGTACGGGATTCCGTTCCTCAGGAAGGGGCAGGATCAATTGAACCGCAGATAGACAACGGAGACGACGCAGCGAGAATACAGAGATACCACTGGGGGGCCCGGTCGGGAGATTGGCCGGGTCTTCTGCCAGTGGAGGCGCACGGGGGCTTGAACTCTACTATATCGCGATATAGTATTATATAGACTCTATCCAACCTCCCATGACCACCTCGATTCCCTACGGATTGACTGTTCAGCTCGACCTGCCGTTCGATGCCGCCGTGGAGGCGACCCGCGCCGCCTTCGCCGCGGAGGGCTTCGGTATTCTGATGGAAGCGGACCTGCAGGCCACTTTCAAGAAGAAGCTCGGGCGCGAGCACACCCCGTACGTCATCCTCGGCGCATGCAGTCCGGCCGATGCGTTCGAGGCGCTCCAGCTCGAGCCCGACCTCGGCCTCCTGCTGCCCTGCAACGTGATCGTGCGAGACGCCGGCAACGGGCGCACCCAGGTCGCCGCGCTCGACGCGAGCGTTCAGTTGGCGCTCACCGGCAACGACGCGCTCGCCCCCGCCGCCGCCGCCATTCGCGAACGGGCCGCGCGTGCCATCGCGGCGCTGGCGAAGAAATCATGAGCGCGCATACCCAGCCGCAGACCGCGTCAGCCGTTGTCGCCTGTCCCTTCTGCTCCACGCTGAATCGCGTGCAGCTCGGTCGTCTCGACGACCGTCCCCGCTGCGCCGACTGTCAGAAGCCGCTGCTTCTCGACCGTCCCGTGCAGGGGCGCGATGACCATCTGTCGAAGGTGATCAACGGCGCATCCGTGCCGGTGATCGTGGACTTCTACGCCGACTGGTGCGCGCCGTGCAAGATGATGGCCCCGGTGCTCGATGAGCTGGCGCGCGAGCGCGCGGGCGAACTGCTGGTGGTGAAGGTGAACTCCGACCAGAATCCGGTTTCGCCGCAGCACTTTGGCGTGCGTGGCATTCCCACGCTCGTGATCTTCCGTGACGGCCAGGAGGTCGGGCGCCAAGTCGGATTCGTGCCGAAGGCCCAGCTCGTAAAGCTGCTCGACTCGTCAGCGCCGTGACGCAACAGCGCGCCACGCGATGCCTCGCGTGGCGCGCTGCTGTGTGAGACGTACGCCGGGCGCGGTACGAACTAGCGTCCGCCGTACGGCTTCGGCGGCACGGTCTTGAGGAACAGCCACACCGCACGGATCTCGTCATCCGTCATCAGCTTGGTGAAGCGGTATGGCATCAGCGAGTCGATCGCCACACCGCCCGGACGTTTCCCCTCGCGCAGCGCACGGAAGAAGTCCTCCTCGGTGTAATGCCCGATGCCGGTGGGCGTGATGTTCGCCGCCGGTTTCCAGTCGGGCGGTGTCCCGGGAATCCTGCCGCCCGACAGTCCCTCGCCGTGGCAGCCCTTGCAGCCGCCAATCTCGGCGAGATAGCGCCCGTACTCCGCCGTGACGGCGGCCGGCGGTGACGACGGATGCGCCTCGTGCGCCACGCGCTCGACCGGGAGCAGCACGAGGTCGCCCTTGGCGTAGAGCAGGCGCCCGATCGGGCCGACACTGTTCTTGGCCGGTTCGCGGTCCACCGGCGGACGCGACTTCAGGTAGGCGATCAGTGCGCCGACGTCATCGTCGGAGAGATGCTGGAACTCCAGCGACGGCATGAAGAGCAGGGCCGATCCGTCGGGCTTGACGCCGTGGCGGATGGCGCGCTCCCAGTCGAGGTCGCTGAGGACTCCGCCGACGCCACCCGCGCCTCGCGTGAGATTGGCGGCGTACAGCCGCGCGACCGGCGGCACGTCAATGAACTGGCGCCCGCCGAGGTCGGCGCCGTGGCAGTCCACGCATTTCGAGAGCGCGGTCGCCACATGCTCGCCGCGGAGCAGCGCCAGCGAGTCCGCGGGCACGTGCACCGCGTGACCGGCGATCGCGTACTTCCGGTCCATGCCGCGCTGCGTGTAGAAGTACAGCGCGCAGCCGGCGACGATCACCAGCGCGAGCAACGCGCCGACGCTCCACGCAATGGCGCGGAGGATCTTCTTCATGGGGGGCCTCCAAAGGAGAATGAGAAGAAGCGGGGAAGATGCACCGGCCGCCGCGCATCGTCCACCACGCGCCCGCCGCCGTCCGCGCTTCGCCTATCGCGTACGACGGCCGGACTTTATAGGTTTCGATCCCAAATGACCACGACCGCTCCCCACGATCCGACGCCGGCCACTGAGCCGCCGCGTTGGAACATCGATGCCGCGAAACTCCTCTACAACGTGGAGGGGTGGGGCGACGGCTTCTTTGATGTCTCAGAGCAGGGGCGCATGGTCGTGCGTCCCGACAAGGCGCATCCCGAGCGCTCCCTCGACCTCTTCGAGCTGGCGCTCGACCTCGAGGCGCAGGGCGTCGCGCTCCCCGTGCTGCTGCGCTTCTCCGACATCCTGCGCTCGCGCATCGAGGCGCTGCACGGAGCGTTCCAGAATGCCATCGCGGAGTTCACGTACAGCGGCCAGTACACCGCGGTCTACCCGATCAAGGTCAACCAGCAGCGCCACGTCGTCGAAGAGATCCTCCAGTTTGGGCAGACGCTCGGCGTCGGTCTCGAGTGCGGATCGAAGCCCGAACTGCAAGCCGTGCTCGCGCTGTCGGAGCGCACCGACCACGTCATCGTCTGCAATGGCTACAAGGACGAGGAGTTCATGCGCCTCGCCCTGATGGGGCAGAAGCTGGGGCACCCGGTGTTCATCGTCCTCGAGCAGTTGAGCGAACTGGACGTGCTGCTGCAGGCGGCCGACGAGATGGGCGTCGTCCCCACCGCGGGGGTGCGCATCAAGCTTTCCACGGAAGGCTCAGGGCGCTGGGCGCAGTCGGGCGGCGAAAAGAGCAAGTTCGGCCTGAGCTCGGCGCAGCTCGTCGCGCTCGTCGAGCGGCTGCGGGAGCTGGGGCGGCTCGACATCCTCAAGCTCGTGCACTTCCACCTCGGCTCGCAGATCACCGACATCCGGTACATCAAGCGGGCGATGGGCGAGGTGGCGCGCTTCTACGTCGAACTGCGGCGAATGGGGCTCGACCTCACGCATGTGGACGTCGGCGGCGGACTCGGCGTGGACTACGATGGCACGCAGAGCACCAACCAGGCCTCGGTGAACTACACGATGCAGGAGTACGCCAACGACATCGTGTACACGCTCGCCGAGACCTGCCGCGAGCTCGAGCTGCCGATGCCGAACCTGATGAGCGAATCGGGGCGCGCGCTCACGGCGCACCACGCGCTGATGCTGCTCAGCGTCATCGAGGTGGAATCGCAGGTGGAGCCGTCGGTGCCGACGATCACCGACGACGACCACACGCTGCTGCACGAGATGGCCGACGATCTGCGCGCGGTGTCGCGCAAGAACGTCTCCATCCGGCGCGTGCGCGAGGTCTACCACGACGCCTCGTACGACAAGGAGAAGGCGCAGAGTCTGTTCAACAACGGCGTGCTCAACCTGCGCGAACGCGCCTACGCGGAGCAGCTGCACCTTGGCATTCTCAATGCGGTGCGGGCGGCCGCCCAGCGGCACCCGGACGAGTTCGAGGACATCATCGGCGATCTCAGTGCTGCGCTGGTCGACCGCTACTTCTGCAACTTCTCGCTCTTTCAGTCGCTCCCCGACAACTGGGCCATTGACCAGCTCTTTCCGATCATGCCCATCCACCGGCTCGACGAAGAGCCGACCCGCCGCGGCACCCTACAGGACGTGAGCTGCGATTCCGACGGCAAGATTGACCGCTTCGTCGGCGAGAAGGGCGGGGTGCCGTCGCTCGAACTGCACCCGTTCACCGACGGCGACCCGTACATCCTCGGCATCTTCCTCACCGGGGCGTACCAGGAGATCCTCGGTGACCTGCACAACCTGTTCGGCGACACCAACGCGGTGCACATCCGCCTGCGCGACGGCGGGTACGAGGTCACCGACCTCGTGCACGGCGACACGGTGACCGAGGTGCTCAACTACGTGCAGTTCCGGGCGTCGGACCTGCTGGCGACGTTCCGCCGCAAGGTGCAGGCGGCCGGCGGCATCACGCGCGACGAGGCAAACATGTTCATCGCCGACTACGTCGCCGGCCTGGAAGGGTACACCTACCTCGAAGGCGAGGCGGCGCGATGACGGCGTGGTGGGCCGCGCTCGCCGCTCCGTCAAGCGGCGGCACCGACGTGCCCGCGCTGCTGCTGACGCTGGCCGCGGTGCTCGTGGCGACGAAGGCGCTTGGCGCGCTGGCGCGGCGAGCCTCACAGCCGGCGGTGCTCGGCGAGCTGGTTGCCGGCATCCTGCTTGGCGGCTCGGTGCTTGGCGTGCTCGATCCCAACGAACCGGTCCTGCACGTGTTGAGCGAGCTCGGCGTGCTGATCCTGCTGTTCGAGGTTGGGCTCGAGACCGATCTCCAGGCGCTGCGCCGCGTCGGAGGGGCCGCGCTCACCGTCGGTGGCGCCGGCATCATCCTGCCGTTTGCCGGCGGCTTCGCCGTGGCCACGGCGCTCGGCGCATCAACGCTCACCGCGCTCGTGGTGGCGGCCGCGATGACCGCGACGTCCATCGGCATTTCGGCACGCGTGCTGGGTGACCTCGGGCGCCTGAAGACGGACGAGGGGCAGATCGTGCTCGGCGCGGCGGTCTTCGACGACGTGATGGGGCTCGTGATCCTCGCCGTCGTCGGCGGTGTCGTAGCCGGGCAAGGGATCACCGCGCTTGGTGTCGCGTCCACTGCGCTGGTCGCCATCGGCTTCGTCGTCGGCGCGCTGGTGCTCGGTGCGTTCGTGGCGCCGCATCTGATGGCCGCGGTCGCGCGGGTGCGCGTGGCCGGGACGGTGGGTGTCACCGCACTCGTGCTTGTCTTCGTCACGGCGGCGGTGGCAGCCAAGGTGGGCTCGGCGATGATCATCGGCGCCTTTGCCGCGGGGCTCGTGCTGCACACCACGCCGCAGCGCCACGAAATCGAAAAGTGGGTCACCTCACTCGGGCACGTGCTCGTGCCCGTCTTCTTCGCTTCCGTCGGCGCCGAAGTCGATCTCCGCGCCATGCTGTCGCCGGCGGCGCTCGGCCTTGGCGCGGCGCTCATCGTGGTGGCGGTCGTGGGGAAGGTGATCGCGGGCTACGCCCCGTGGTGGTTCAGGGGACGCAAGCTCCTCGTTGGCGTCGCCATGGTGCCACGCGGAGAGGTCGGCTTGATCTTCGCGCAGATGGGGGTGCAGGCCGGCGTGCTGGCCGGCGGCGAGTTCGGCGCGGTGATCGCGATGGTCGTCGTCACGACGTTCCTCGCCCCTCCACTGCTGAGCCGAATTGCCGGCGCACCGCCCGCCGGCAGGGGCGATGGCGACAGCGGCAGCGGACTGAACGAGCTCGTGGCGGAAGGGGCGCCGGCGGCGCCGGCCCCGCGTACCACGCAGGCGAGGCCGCGGCTGGGCTAGGCGCGCCGCGGGGCGAGCGGCAATCCGGGCGCTCGGCGATGGTCAACTCGACGCCGCGGCGGACGTTCTCTTGACGCCGGTATCGAAACCGCTGCGAACGGCACGTCGTACGGCTACGCTGTCGAACTCCCTGGGGGCGTCCTCGTGAAGCAGAGCGTCATCCTGAGCGGGACCTCGCTGGTGTCCGTGCTGCTGCTCGCCTTGCACATCTCGCAGGACATCGTCTTCGGCTTTGACCGCGCCGGGCTGAATCATCTCACTGGCGTCGCGATACTGCTCGTCATCATCTGCGGCGCGGTGCTGCTCCCTGAGCGGACTTCGGGCAAGGTGATCATGTTGCTCGGCGGCGTGATGGCCGCCGGCATGCTGCCGTTGCATATGCGCAACGGCTTGCGTCCGGAGTTCCTTGGCAGGAGCGGTGCCCTCCTGTTCATCTGGACGTTGTACGTGCTCGGGGTGACCGGTGCGTTCGCCGTCCTGCTTGCGGTGCGGGCGTTGCTGCCGCGACGCGGAGCCACGTAAGGGCGGCGCACCACGCACCAGCGAGCGAATGCTATCTTGGGGACGTCACCAACCTGGCCGATCCGATGACCCCTCGCCTCTCTCTGCCAGTCGTCAACTGGCGCGCCGTCGTGCTTTCGCTCGTGTGCGTGGTCGCCGTTTCCGGGGCCGCACCGCTCGCGGCGCAGCAGCTCGAGTATCGCTCTCCAGCCGGCGTGGAGTATCGCGCGCGACCCGACACAGGGCCGATTGCCCGCGCACGGGACGCACTCGCCCGCGAGCCGCGCAACGTGGATCTCATCATCGCCCTCGGCGTCGCGCAATCCGGCGCGCTGCAGTTCCGCGAAGCGGTCGAGACGTTCACGCACGGCCTCGCCATCGCGCCCGGCAACGCCATGCTCTATCGCTGGCGCGGCCATCGCCATCTCTCGTTACGTGAGTTCGACAAGGCACTCGCCGACCTGACGCACGGGATGGCGATCGACTCCACGAATTACGGGATCCTCTTCCACCTGGGGATCATTCGCTTCATTCGCGGGGAGTTCTCGGCGGCCGCCGAGCTCTTCCGTCGTGCCCAGCCCGTCGCGCCCAACCCTGGCGAGCTGGCCGGATCGACCGACTGGCGATGGATGTCACTAGCCCGCGCCGGTCGTTTGACGGAGGCCCAGACGATGCTCGAGCAGCGACCGGACTCTCTCCCCGTGGATCCCAACTATGGCTACGCTCGGCGCCTGGCCCTCTACCGAGGCACGATCCGGCCGAGCGAGCTCATCAGAGACGGCGACGACGAAACCACCGTCGCCACCCTCGCCTACGGACTGGGGAACTGGAACTTGGTCCGCGGTGACACCGCCGCCGCGCGCACGATGTTCAAACGGTCGCTTGCATCGGGCGGGTGGGCGGCGTTCGGGTTCATTCTGTCCGAGGTGGAACTCGACCGGATGCGTCGCTGAGCGTGCGCGTCCTACCGCGCTGAGTACCGCTCGGCGACCTTCCCCCAGTTCACCACGTTCCACCACGCGTCAATGTAGTCGGGGCGGCGGTTCTGGTACTTGAGGTAGTAGGCGTGCTCCCAGACGTCGAGGCCGAGGATGGCGTGCTTGCCGTCCATGAGCGGGTTGTCCTGGTTTGGCGTGCTCTCGATGGTCAGCGCGCCGTCGCGTCCCGCCACCAGCCACGCCCATCCGGAGCCGAAGCGCCCCACTGCCGCTGCCTTGAACGCATCGCGGAACTTGCCGAAGTCGCCCCACGTCTTGGTGACCGCGGCGCCGACGTCACCGCCGGGCTCGCCGCCGGCCTTCGGCGCCATCAACTCCCAGAAGACGGAGTGGTTCCAGTGGCCACCGCCATTGTTGCGCACGGCGGTGCGAACCGACTCGGGCACCTGCGCGATGTTCCGGCACAAGTCTCCCAGCGTCCAGTTGCCCAGCTCAGGCGCCTTCTCGATGGCGGCGTTGAGGTTGGTGACGTAGGCGTTGTGGTGCTTGTCGTGGTGAATCGTCATCGTCAGCGCGTCGATGTGCGGCTCGAGCGCGTTGGCGGCGTAGGGCAGGGGAGGCAGCGTATGAGCCATGGCGATCTCCAGGGGGGCTGAGTGGTAATGCTGAATATTAGCGCTTGTGGCGCCCGGTGGGTTCCCTCCCGGACGCCCGCGCTGGGCCGGCGTTAGGGGGCGCCGCGGGCGGCCCGCCGGGCCTTGATGGCACCGAGAATGGCCGGCGAGATGGACACGAGCACCACGATGATGATCACCTTCTCCACGTGCTGGGCCACACCCGGTACATAGCGGCCAAGCAGGTAGCCGGTGAGCAGCATCGACCAGATCCAGGAGAGCCCGCCCAGGATGCTGTACGTGAGGAACACGCGGTACCGCATCACCGCCACCCCCGCCACGAGCGGTGCGAAGGTGCGGATGATCGGCATGAAGCGGCACAGCACCACCGTCACGGGGCCCCACTTTTCGTAGAACGCGTGCGCCTCGTCCACGTACTTCTTCTTGAAGAAGAACGAATCGTCGCGCTTGAAGATCTTGGGCCCCGTCAGCCGACCCACCCAATAGTTGGTGTTGTCGCCGAGGATCGCGGCGGCGCTCAGCACCCCCCCGAGCAGGCCGATGTGAAATTTCACCGGCGAGTCGGGGGTCGCCGAGAGCAGGCCGGCGGTGACGAGCAGCGAGTCGCCGGGAAGGAAGAAGCCGAAGAAGAGCCCGGTCTCCGTATAGATGATGGCGGCGAGTCCGGCCATGCCGGCCCACGCCACCAGCGCATCGAGGTCGCGCAGCCTGTGGAACAGATCAAGGAGAAAGTCCATGGGCGGGGAATCTAGTTCCTTGCCGATCGATTGAGGACCTGAAATCCGTCATTCGCAGTTAGATTCACCCCGTGTCCGTACTCGACTCCCTCTCCGTCGTTCTCCTGTATCCCCAGGACCCGGTGAACATCGCCGCCACGGTGCGTGCGATGAAGAACATGGGCGCGGGCGACCTGCGGCTCGTGCAACCGTGCGCGTACGACCCGTTCCGCATTGAAGGCGTGGCACACGGCACGCGCGACGTCGTCGAGAAAATCCGGCACTTCGAGTCGCTCGACGCGGCGCTTGCCGACTGTCATCACGTGATCGGGTTCGCCGGCAAGCGGCGCACGGCGAAGTGGGAGCGCATCGCGCCGCGTGCCGCCGCCGAGCGCTACGTCGCCACCCTTGCCGCGGGCGACCGGGTGGCGCTCCTCTTCGGTCAGGAGGACCACGGCCTTGCCAACGACGCCCTGGACCGGGTGCACGTGCAATGCATCATCCCGACCTCCGAACACGCGTCGCTGAACCTCGCGCAGGCGGTGCTCGTGGCCCTCTACGAGTTCCACCTCGCCGCCGGCGACGCCACCCGCAAGGTCGACGCGCATCGCCACCAGTCGGGACCGGCCACGCACGAAGAGTGGGAACGCATGTTCAACGACGCCGAGCGCGCGCTGGAGGGCATTGCCTTCTTCCGCACGCGAAATCCGGAACTCGTGATGCGTTCCCTGCGCAGTCTGGCCTTTCGTGCCAAGCCGGATGAACGCGAGGTCACGATGCTCCGTGCCATCGCCATCGAAGTGCAGCGCACGATCGACCGCATCACACGCGGCTTGGCCAAAGGGCCGTGGCGGCGGCGCGACGAATCCCCTTGACGCGCAAAACCGTGCAACTCCAACCGATTTCACGGCTTAGGCTTGCGCGGAGGTAGCGCGCCCGTCAAATTCCACGGCTTGCTTAGCACCACGTGCCCGCACGTGCGCGTGTCCCCCCGTATTCCCTCTCTCCCGGACGACATCCGATGACGGGACGTAGGAAGTGGCTAGCGATTCTAGGCGTCGCGGCAATTGCAGTGGTGTCGACGCTGATGTCCGCGTATGCCGGCAATTACCAGACCGCCGCCGTCGCGGCCGGCACCACCGAAACTGCCACACAAAAAGCGAACCGCGAGGCGCTCGGCAAAGCGAAGCCGGGGCCGTGGGGCTACAGCGGCGCCTCGGGGTACACGAACTACATTGGCGAGGGCACGGGGCGATCGCCGGTCCAGCCGGTCATCTTTCCGCACCCGGTGCACGTGAACACGCTCAAGATGAATTGCGTGTTCTGCCATTTCTCCGCCAACAAGTCGCCCGATCCGGGCCTCCCCGCCGTGGGCACGTGCATGGGTTGCCACGCCATCACCGCCATCGACCGCCCCGAGGTGAAGAAGGTCGCCGAGGCGTTCAACAAACAGCATCCGATTCCGTGGGTGCGCGTCCACAAGGTGCCCGAGTACGTGCGCTTTCCGCACGTTCGCCACATCAACGTCGGCATCACCTGCCAGACCTGCCACGGCCAGGTGCAGAACATGGCGCAGGTCTTTCAGTACGCGTCGCTCAACATGGGCTGGTGCGTCTCGTGCCACGTGAACGGCTACTCGCGTGCGGAGGGGCTGCGCGCCGCCGGCTACGAGCCCGACTCGGCCGCGCTCGCCGACGAGCGCAAGGGCGTGCGCAAGGTTGCGTCCTACGATTGTGCCAACTGCCACTACTAGAGACCGACGCATGACGATCCCCGTGGAAACGAACAACGGCGTCAAGCGCCGCGATTTCCTGAAGGTTCTCGGCGTCACCGGCGCCGCGACGACGATGGTCGGCTGCAGCTCCGACCAGGTCGAGAAACTCATCCCGTACGTCACGTCGCCCGACCAGACGGTGCCGGGCGTCTCCAACTACTACGCCAGTACCTGCCGCGAGTGCGCGGCCGGGTGCGGCATCATCGTCGAGACGCGCGATGGGCGCGCGCTCAAGATCGAGGGCAATCCGGACCATCCGGTCAACCGCGGTGCGCTGTGCGCGCGCGGGCAGGCGGCGCTGCAGGGGTTGTACAACCCCGACCGCTTCCGCGGACCGATGGCGCGGCAAAATGGCAAGCTGGTCCCGATCAGCTGGGACCAGGCGATGGATGCGCTGCACAAGGGCGTGGATGCGGCGATGAAGGGCGGCAAGGCGAAGAACGCCGTCTTCATCAATCAGCATGAACAGGGACTGCTGCACACGTTCCTCGACGAGTGGCTTGCGCTGCGCGGCATGCCGGCGCACATCAGCTACGACGCCGAGGCGCCGTTTGCGACCATCGCCGCGAACAGAGCCGCATACGGCGTGGCGTGGCCGAAACTCGACTTCGGTGCGGCAAAGGTCATCGTGTCGTTCGCCGCCGACTTCCTCGATGGCTGGGGGTTGCCGGTTCCGCAGCAGCTCGACTTCGCCGAAGCGCGTGGCAAGATCGAGGGGGCGCCTCGCCTCATCTACATTGGGCCGCGCCGTCCCCTCACCGGACTCAACGCCGACCAGTGGATTGCAGCGAAGCCGGGGACTGCGGGTGCCATCGCGAAGATGCTTGGCGGCAAGATGTCCGCCGCCGACGCGGCCGCGCTCACCGACACGCCCGTGTCGGTGCTCGAGGCCCTGCAGAAGGAGATCGCGCAGGCCAGGCCATCGCTGATGATCGCCGGCGGGCCGGGGCCGAATGCGCTCGACCTCAACACCGAAGTTGCGAATCTCAACAAGGCGCTCGGCAACGTCGGCGTCACCGTCAAACCGGCCGAGTCGTACGGTGCGTGGGAAGGCGTGGTGCCACCGGCGGTGCTCAACGACGTGGTGGCGGCGATGGACGCGGGTGAGGTGCCGGCCTTCTTCGTTCGCGGCGCCGATCCAGTGTACACCACGCCGGCCGGCGTCGGATTTTCCGCGGCGCTCAAGAAGGTGCCGTTCAAGGTGTCCTTCTCGTCGGTGCCCAACGAGACCACCGAGCTGTGCGACCTGATTCTCCCCGACCACCACGCGCTCGAAAGCTGGGGGATCGCGGAGCCGTTGAAGGGGACGCTCAGCCTGCAGCAGCCGACGATGGATCCGGTCTTCAACACGCGATCCACCGCGGATGTGTTGCTGGCATCGCTGAAGCCGATGCCGTGCTTTGCCTGCCCGGAGAATCCCGCCGAGGAGAAGCGCCACGCATCGGACGTCGCCAAGTTCCCGCCCGATTACCGCGGCGTCGTCGCCAAGCACCTCGGAGGCAACGCGCAGTTGCAGCAGGCGTTGCCCAAGGCGGTGCTCGCGGGATCGTTGCCCAAGCGCGTTGCGCCAGTGGCGAAGATCATGCGTCCGGCGAGCGCGGGCGAGAAGGAAGGCGACTACTACCTCGCGACGTACTCCAACCTGCTGATGGGTGACGGTCGCGGCGCCAACAAGCCGTGGCTGCAGGAGCTGCCGGATCCGGTCACCAAGATCTGCTGGCAGACGGTTGTGGAGATGCATCCGGAGACGGCGGCGAAGCTCGGCGTCGAGCGCGGCGACCATGTGACGGTGAAGACCGTGGCCGGTTCGATCACGGCGCCGGCCTTCCTGTACATCGGCGTCCGCCCCGACACGGTCGCCGTGATGGTCGGCCGCGGACAGCTGTCGTCGGGGCGCTACGCCACCGGCACCGGCAGCAACGCGTGGAGCCTGCTCCCCGCGTCGAACGACCAGTCGGGCGGCTACCAGCTCGTTGGCGTGCGC
>JAKAJN010000065.1 GCA_021813725.1 bacterium
GTCAGCCGCACGAAGATCCATTCGATCGTGATTGGCGGACGCGACCCGCTGGGCAACCTCGAGTTCCTGCTGGCGGCGTTCGGAACGCAGCCGGCACCGGTACCACTGATGCTCGACAGCGACGGGCAGCGCCCCGAAGCGCTGGCGATGCTGGCCCCCAACCTGGCGATGACGCAGGTGACGGTGGAGTTCGTGGGTCCGGAAGCCGGGCGCGCGAGCGCCATCGAGACGCTTTCCGCGGCGGCGGGGGCAAGGTGCGCGCATGCGCTCGTCCTCTGCCCGCGCGACGACACCAGCGACCCGCAGTTGCTGCGGCTGGTGGAGCAGGCCCACGCGGCGAGTGCGGAGACGCAGGTGGTGATCCACCCGTTCCTCTCGGGAGATCCGCCGACACTGGATCGCCGCTGGTCCACCCTGCTGGAGCAGGCGGTGGCGTTGCACGCCGATACGCGAGTGGCGCTCCGACTCCCTGCACCAACCGGCCTGCGCTGACGATATTACGGGTATGTCCCCCACCCGACCCGCCACCGTGCACCTCCAGCACCGTCGCCACATTGGCGTCGCGGTGACGTGGCTGCTGGGCATCAACATCGCCGTTTATTTCCTGCAGGTCACGGTGGTGAGTCCCAGCGACATGTTTGCCGCG
The DNA here is from genome assembly GCA_021813725.1 of bacterium. Taxonomy (GTDB): domain Bacteria; phylum Gemmatimonadota; class Gemmatimonadetes; order Gemmatimonadales; family Gemmatimonadaceae; genus PNKL01. The sequence goes on from JAKAJN010000065.1 coordinate 647, forward strand.
TTGGGCTTCCACTCGCGCGACCTCGGCGCGTTGAGCCGCGCGTGGTGGACGATCGGGACGTACATGTTCGTGCACGCGGGGTTCTGGCACCTCGCGCTGAGTCTCTACACGCTCTGGCTCTTCGGGCCGCGCGTGGAAGCGGTGTGGACACCGGGCGAGTTCACCCGCTACTACCTCTTCTGCGGGCTTGGCGGCTGGTTCCTGTCGCTGTTCCTGGCGGGCGACGGCGTGCTGATTGGCGCATCGGCCGCGGTGATGGGAGTGATGCTGGCCTACGCCACGCTCTGGCCGCACGAGACGGTGTATCTCTTCGGCCTGGTGCCGATGACCGTGCGCTGGCTGATGGTGCTGGTGGCGCTGTTGAACCTGCTCGGCGGCATCGTCTCGATGCCGGGGAGCGGCGTCGCCTACCTGGCGCATCTGGGCGGACTCGGCGCCGGATGGCTGTACCTGCGCACCTCGGCGCGCGTGAACCTGGCCAATGTGCGGCGCCACGTGGAGCCGGTGCCGGACGTGCCCGAGGAGGACCTGCCGCACGCGGTACCGAAGTCGCATCGCCAGCCGCGCGAGCCGGACGCGGACGACGCGGTGGCGCGCAGCAAGGCGGTGACGGCGCAGCAGAACACGGCCGCACACCAGCGTCCCGCGGCGCCGTCGCCGAGCGCCGAGTCGGATGCGGCGCGGTTGAACCGCGTGCTTGACAAGATTTCCGCGTCGGGGCTCGAGAGCCTGACGGCGGAGGAACGCCAGCTGCTCGACGAGGCGTCGAAGCGGCGCCGCGAGGACTGAGATGCCGCGAGCCGACCTGCTCGAGACGTTCGCGAACCCGTATCCCGGGCGCGACTACGAAATTCACATGACGTGCGACGAATTCACGTCGCTCTGTCCGCTGGGGGGCGTGGAATCGGACGCCGCGGAGCTGGATTTGCTGAAGGGGGGCGCGCCGGACTTCGGGACGATCCACATCACGTACACACCGGGCGCGACGTGCCTCGAGCTGAAGAGCCTGAAGCTCTATCTCTGGAGCTTCCGCAACGACGGGATCTTCTACGAGCGCGCGGTGAACCGAATCCTCGACGACCTGACGGCAGCGTGCGCGCCGGCGAAGATGACCGTGGTGGGCGATTTCAATGTGCGTGGCGGGATCAAGTCCGTGATCACGGCGCGATACTTGGCGGGTTGAGCTGGCTTCACCTGCAACTGCTCACCACGGAGACACGGAGAGCACAGAGGTTCACGGAGACCTGCAACTTCTTGGGAACAGCGCGCGCCACGCAAACATTTGCGTGGCGCGATGTCGTTCCATCAAGAAGGTGTCTTCCTCCGTGTATCTCCGTGTCTCCGTGGTGAGCAGTTGCAGTTGCCGTAGCGTGGTCACGGCATCGGGCGCGGCAACCCGGCGTGCCACCCGATGGATCCGCGCCGACCGGGGTTCCACCGCGGGAATGTGCCAAGGATGCGCACGGAGCGAGCGGCCTCGGTCATCTCCTTGAGGACGATATCGACGGCGGGTTCGCCGTAGGCGTGATCGAACTCAAGGAAGAAGAGATACGACCAGGGCTCCCCGGTGGGGCGCGATTCGAGGCGCCGGATGTCGATGCCGTGCCGCGCCAGCGGCTCCATCACGTGCAGCAGCGCGCCGGGGCGATCGGCATGCGAGATGATGACCGCCGTACGGGACGGCGTCCCAAGCGGCGGCGGCTCCGGCGTGCGCGAGACGACGAGGAACCGCGTCTGATTGTCGAGCCGGTCCTCGATGTTCGGCACGAGCACGTCGAGCTTGTACCGCGTGGCGGCGTTGCGGCTGGCCACGGCGGCGATTTCGGGATCGGCGACGTTGGAGACGTCGAGCGCCGCGCCGCCAGTGTCGTAGACGGGGTGCACCTCGAGCTTCGGGTGCTTGGCGAAGAAGTTGCCGCACTGCGCGAGGGCCACGGGATGGCTGAGCACCATCTTCACCGTGGCGAACGTCGCCCCCGGCGGGCCGAGCAGGCAGTGGTGCACCGCGACCACGGCCTCCCCGGTCACGAACAGATCGGGCGCATTGGTGATGACATCGTGCGCGGCGGAAATGCCACCGACAATGGTGTTCTCGATGGGAATGATGCCGCGATCGGCAATTCCCTTCTGCACGGCCTCGATGACATCGCTGAAATCGCGGTGCGGCAGCGGCTCCACGTCGCTCGGCCAGAGTTGATGGATGGCCTCCTCGGAATACGCCCCCATCTCTCCCTGAAAGGCGACGCAAAGCACCTTGGGCGTCATCTCAGCGAGCGACCTGCTGCACGTCGAGCACGGTGATGGCGCCGAGCTTGAGTGCCTCGATGCCAGTGCGAATCTTGGCAATGTCGCCAACCACCACGAGCGTCGCCGACTCTGCCGGCAGATACTGCCGGGCGACGCGCTGCACGTCGGCGGCGGTCACCTGGTTGACCTTCGAGATGAAATCACCGAGCGACGTGAGCGGCAGGCTGAACATCCCGAGGTCCACGATTTGCGCGGCGATCTGGCCATTCGTCTCGAAGCGCTGCGGCACACCGAGCGCGACGTACGCCTTGGCGCGTTCGAGTTCGGTGCCGTCCACGGCCAGGTCGCGAATCATCTTCACTTCGCGGAAGATCTCGACCAGCGCGCTGTCGGTGACACCGGTGCGGACGCTCGTCGAGATGCTGAACGGCCCGGCGAGCGGGGCCCACGCGAAGCGCGAGCTGATGCCGTAGGTGTACCCCTTCGTCTCGCGGAGGTTGGCGTTGAGGCGTGACGAGAACGAGCCGCCGAGGATGGTGTTCATCACCGTCAGCGCGGGATAATCGGGAGAGAGACGCTCCGCTCCCGGTGCGCCGAGGTAGATGACCGATTGCGCGGCGCCGGGTTTGTCGACGAGGAAGATCTTGATGGCGGTGTTCGACACCGGCTTGGCGGTGACGGCGGCCATCGTGCGCGCCGCCGTGCCGCGCGTCCAGCCGTCGAAGCGCCGCGCCAGCAGCGCGCGCACCTCGGGCACGGTGACGTCGCCGACGATGACAATCCGTGCGCGCTCAGGGACAAAGGTCTGCTCGTAGAACCGGCGCACCGAGGTGGAATCGAGCGCCGCGGTCGTGACCGAGTCGCCATCGGACGGACGATGGTACGGATGGCCGATGGGGAAGACAAGCTGGTTGAACGCGAGCGACGCGAGCACATTGGCGTTATCGCGGCGCTGGAGGATGCTGGCCAGCCGCAAGTCGCGCTGGCGGCGGACGTCGGCGGCGCGGAACGTCGGGCGAAGGATGACATCGCCCAGCAGGTCGAGCGCCTCGCCCAGCGTGCGCTTGGGCACGTTGAGCGAGATGGTGAAGGCGTCGGTTCCCGCGTTGGCGAAGAGCTGTGCGCCGAGGAAGGCCAGTTCGCCCTGCAACGCATTGGCGTCGCGCGTGCCGGCGCCTTCGGTGAGCATGCGCGTGGTGAACGACGCGAGCCCCGGCTGGTTGCCGTCGAGCTTGGTGCCGCCGGCGATGACGAGCGTGAGCTGCACGAGCGGGAGTTCGTGCTGCTGGACCACCTGCAGCGTGACGCCATTGGGCAGCGACGCGCGCTCGATGGCCGGGAGCTTGAGTGCCGGCGGCTTGTCGAGCGTGGGAACCTGCGTGCGGTCGAGGGCCTGCCCGAGGAGCAGGGACGGCGCGAGGAGGAGGACGAGTGCGGGGGTTCTCATTGGATCACCGCCTTCTTGGCCGCGAGGTCGAGCTTGCCCTGCGGGACGACGGATGCCATCACGCGGGCCGTTCGCAGGTACTGGCGGACGACGCGCTGGACATCGGCGGCCGTCACCGCCTTGTAGCGGTCGAGGTCGGCCTGGAAGGAATCGGGATTTCCCGTCTGGTAGTAGTAGGCGTTGAGACGATCGGCCTTGCCCATCACCTGCTCGATGCTGCGCAGGAACGATGCTTCGATGGCGTTGCGCGCTTCATCCATTTCGCGTGCGGTCGGTCCGTCGGCGGCGAGTCGGGCGAGTTCGGCGTCAATCACGACGCGGAGTGTGTCGAGGCCCTTTCCCGGACGGGCGGTGGCGATGACGGAGAAATCGCCGTCGAGGCGCTTGCCGTCCTGGTACGCATTCACGTTGGTGGCGAGTTCACCGCCGTAGACGAGCGCCTGCGTCAGGCGGCTGGTGCGAGATCCGGCCAGCACGTACGAGGCGATGTCGAGCGCCGCGTCATCGGCGTGCCATCCCTTGACCGTGTGCCAGTTCAGGTAGAGCCGCGGGAGCTGCACGCGATCCTCGAGGACAATCGCCGTGTCCTTGACCGTGAACGGCGCGGGCGCGGGACGGTCGATGGCCGGGCCGCGCGGGATGTCGGCGAAATACTTCCGCACCACGGCGCGCACGTCGTCGGGTTTCACATCGCCGGCCACGACGATGGTCGCATTGTTTGGCGCGTAGTAGCGGCGGAAGAAGTCCTTGACGTCCTCGAGCGATGCGGCGGAGAGGTCGGCCATGCTGCCGATGACCGGCCAAGAGTACGGATGGCCCGCCGGATACATCAGCTTCGGCAGGTAGTCGTTGACGAGCCCATACGGCTGGTTCTCGTAGCTCTGGCGGCGTTCGTTCTTCACGACATCGCGTTGCAGGTCCACCTTGGGTGCGTCCATCGGCGGGAGCAACCAGCCCATCCGATCCGCCTCAAGCCAGAGCATCAGCGGCGCGGTGGTGCTCGGCCCCCACTCGAAGTAGTTGGTGCGGTCCTCGGTGGTCGAGCCGTTGTTGTTGGCCCCCGCCGCTTCGAGCAGGCGGTCGAACTGCGGATAGGGCGCGTTCTGCGAGCCCATGAACATCAGGTGCTCAAACAGGTGTGCGAAGCCCGTGCGTCCCGGCTTCTCGTCGCCTGAGCCCACGTGATACCAGACGTTCGTCGTGACGATCGGAACCGAGTGATCCTCGTGGACGATGAGGGTCAATCCGTTGGGCAGCGTATCGACGGTGGCCGGAACGCGCAGCGGCGCGCCCTGCGCGGCCGCGAGCGCCGGTCCGACGATCGCGATGAGGAAGAGTTTGCGCATAGCACAACTATACGTGGCGGGAAGCGCGGGAGGCAAAGCAGTCCGGGCGAGGGCGTTGGGGGCGGCGTCGTGCGTGGCAAGTCCTTACGGATTGTCAGACAATACCTTGCGCAATTGGAGGCGATGTCGCAAACTCGCAAACGCATGGCTCTGGCCATGTCGCATCCCACCCCTGTATCAGCAAGGAGCTCCCTATGATCCGGCTGCGAGCGAGCGTCGCCTCGACCGCACTCCTCGCCGTTGCGTGGCTCTTGCCGCCAGCAACAGTACGTGCCCAGGACACGCAGAGCGGCACGATCCGCGGCAAAGTCACCGCACCCGGCGGCATTCCCGTCGGCAACGCGCAAGTGTCCATCGTCGGCACGACCATCGGCTCGATGACGGCGCGCGACGGCGAGTACGTGATTCGCAATGCGCCCGTCGGCGCGCGCACGGTGCGCGTGCGCATGATCGGCTACGCGCCCGCCACGTCGCCCGTGACAGTGCCTGCCGGCGGGAGCGCGACGCTGAACTTCGAGTTGACCGTGCAGGCGATGGCACTCGACGAAGTCGTGGTGACGGGGACCGCCGGCGCGGCGCGCAAGCGCGAAGTCGGCAATTCGATCGGCACCATCAACCTGGCCACGGCGCCGAAGGTGCAGACGGACTTTGGCTCGATGATCGCCGGGAGTCTGTCGGGCGTGCAGGTGACGGGCGGTTCGGGCAATGCGGGCGCCGGCAAGGCGATTCGCCTGCGCGGCAACACCAGCGTGGCGCTCTCGAACCAGCCGCTGCTGTACATCGACGGCGTGCGCGTGCGCAGCGACGAGTATCCGAAAAACCTGCCGGAGGCGGGGAGCAACCTGCGCAGCGGCAACATCAACGCCAGCCCGCTCAATGACATTGCCCCCGACGACATCGAGCGCATCGAAGTCGTGAAGGGCGCAGCGGCCGCCACGCTCTATGGCACGGATGCGGCGGCGGGAGTGATCCAGATCTTCACGAAGCGTGGCTCGCAGGGCGCCCCGAAGTGGCAGGCGAACGTCACCACGGGGATCAGCAAAGAGCAGAAGTTCGGCACGAACGACGCGAAGCTGCTGTTCATGGATCCGTTCCTGCGCACCGGCAAGAGCATGGAGGCGCAGGCCCAGGTGTCGGGCGGCACGGCGAACAACGTGCGCTACTTCCTGTCCGGGTCCTCCAGCTCCGCCGAAGGCGTGCTGCCGCTCGACCTCGACCGCAAGTACAACGTGCGCGCGAATCTCGACTTCTCGCCGCTCAAGAACGTGACGGTCAGCTGGAACTCGTCGTACTCGAACTCGAACATCGCGAACACGCCGGCCGGCAACAATGCGCACGGCATCACGCTCAATGCCTTCCGGCGCGATCGCAACTATTTCGCGAGTGCCAACCCGGACACCATCCGGCAGGTGCTGCGCTACAAGCTGAACACGTACATCGACCGTTCGGTGCTCGGCCTGACGGGGACGTGGGCGCCGCACCCGCTGTTCAACAGCCGGATGACGCTGGGCATGGACCGCGCGGCGGTGGAGAACCGCAACCTGCGCCCGTACGGCTTCTACGGCGCGGCGCAGGGGATCATCAACGACCAGCGCTGGGAGAATCGCACGCTGTCGGTGGACTGGGTCAACAGCCTGGACCAGAACTACCTGAACAACGACTTCCACGTCACGATGTCCTTCGGGACGCAGTACGTGAACTCGGATGTCGCGGACAACTCGTCGTACTCCGAGAACTTCCCCGGCCCCGGCCAACCGACCGTCTCGAGCGGATCGCTCAAGAACGCGTTCGAGAACCGGCAGATGGTGATCACGGGCGGCGGGTTTGCGCAGGCGATGATGGGGTACAAGGACCGCTACTTCATGACGTTCGGCCTGCGCGTTGACGGCAACAGTGCGTTCGGCAAGAACTTCGGCCTGCAGAAGTATCCGAAGGTCAGCGGGTCGTGGGTGGCGAGCGACGAGTCGTGGTGGCCAGCGCGGTTCGGCACGACGCTCAAGTTGCGCGCCGCGCTGGGTCAGGCCGGACGCGCGCCAGGGGCATTCGACGCCGTGCAGACGTGGGTGCCGGTGGGGTGGGGAACGCAGCCGGCGTTCCGGCCGTCGAACCTCGGCAACGCGGACCTCGGCCCCGAACGCACGACCGAGACGGAGGCCGGGTTCGACCTGACGGCGTTCGACAACCGCCTCACGATGGACTTCACCGCCTATCGGGCGCGGACGACGGACGCGCTCTTCCCGGTGACGTCGGTGCCGTCGCTCGGCTTCCTCAACAGCCAGCTCAAGAACGTCGGCACGATGGAGAAGCACGGGCTTGAAATGACGATCGGCGGCACGGTGCTCGATCGCGAGCACCTCGGCATCAACGCGACGTTGTCGCTGACGACGAACTCGTCGAAGGTGGTGAGCCTGGGCGGGGCGCCGGCCTTCACGATTGGATCCGGAAATGCGTTTGCGTGGGTCATGGAGGGGCAGCCGGTGCCCGTGATTCGCGGCCGCCTCGTCCGCAACAAGGACGCGCTGGTGAACGCCGGGTCGGCGCCGGACACCGTGGGCAACCACATCTTCGGCCCCGCCGCGCCGACGCGGATCATCGGCGGCACGGTCACGGTGCGCACGTGGCGCGGCATCACGGCCTCGGTGCGCGGCGAGTATCAGGGGGGCGCGTACATCAGCGAGAACTCCTCGTTCCAGGCGCTGTCGCGCACGGTGCTCTGGCCGACGTGCTTCGGCGCGTATGACCGGATCGCGGCCGGCCAGCAGATCACGAACTGGCAGAACGCGACCTGCGTCCAGAAGAACACGCGCGAGGACATGTTCATCTTCAAGGCGGACTTCTTCAAGCTGCGCGATTTCACGGTGACCGTGCCGTTGGGCAAGGCCATCCCGGGGACGTCGAGCAGTTCCCTTGTCTTCACGGCGCAGAACTTCCTGCGCCGCAATTACGGCCTGCCGATGTTCGACCCGGAGCAGTCGGGGAACGACGGCTACAACGTCGCCGCGCGCTACATCTCGGAGCACATCCCGGCGCCGGCGGTGTTCATGACCTCCCTCCGCGTGTCATTCTGAGGAGCCGACCCATGACCAAGCAAATTTCACTCGTGCTGGCCGGGGCCCTGCTCACGGCGGCGTGCGAACTGAAGGTGACCAACCCCGGGCCCGTAAACGCCGACTTCCTGGACAACAAGTCGGCGCTCCCGGCCATCGTGAACGGCGCGGGACGCGACCTGGCCGACGCGCTGAACTGGACGCTGTACACCAGTGCGGCGGCGGCACGCGAGATCTGGCCGGCGGGTTCCACGGGCAGCTTCGGCATCAGCGTGAACACGCAGAACGGCCGACTGACCGAGGATGAGAGTGGCGACTACTGGGATCGCACCCAGCGCGCGCGGTGGACCGCCGAACACGGTGCGGCCCGCCTGAAGGAAGTGCTCGGCAGTGCGGACTACGCGAAGAGCACGCAGGCGGCGCAGATTCTCGTCTGGTCGGGCTTCGCCAACCGGATGCTCGGCGAGAACATGTGCACCGGCGTCATTGACGGCGGGGCCGCCGAGGATTCGAAGGTGTACTTCACGCGCGCCGAGGCCAATTTCACCGAGGCGATGACGGTGGCGAGCGCGGCGGGCAATGCGACCCTGGTGACCGCGGCCCAGGCAGGGCGTGCCTCGGTGCGCCTGAACCTCAACAACCTGACCGGTGCGGTGGCCGACGCGGGCGCCATTGCGAACACGTTCGCGTACAAGATGCCGTACTACACGAACGAGCAGGCGCAGTACAACCGCATCTACTTTGCCAACGCCAATCAGCCGTACCGCGCGTACACGCAGAAGTGGACGTGGGTCGAGGGCTACCGCGCGGCGACCAAGGATCCGCGCGTGGCGTACGACAGCAGCGCCACGCTGACGCAGGGCGACGGCGCGGTGGGAGGCCAGCCCGACGGGTCCTCCGGCAAGGTGCGCTGGTACTTCCAGACGAAGTACGCGACCCAGAACGCCAACGTGAACCTCGTGAGCGGCTGGGAGATGCGCCTGATCGAAGCCGAGTCGAAGCTGATCGGCAACGATGTGGCGGGAGCGGTGGCGATCATCAACACGCGCCGGGCGGCGTTGAACGTGCCGCTGGTGACGGCGGCGACGAGTGCCGATGCCTGGACGGCGCTGAAGCGTGAGCGCGCCATCGAGCTGTGGCTCGAGGCGCGGCGACTGGGCGACCTGCGGCGCTGGAAGGCGGCCAGCCGGCCCGGGTCGTACGATACGCGCGAAGACCTGGCCAACCGCGACCTGTGCTTCCCGATCTCGCTGCAGGAGAAGCAGTCGAACACGAATCTGAAACCGTAAAGAGGCAGAGAAGAAGCAGAGAGAAAGCAGAGAAGAAGCAGAGAGAAAGCAGTTACTGCTTCTTCTCTGCTTTCTCTCTGCTTCTTCTCTGCTCCTTCTCCGAAACGCCGGCTCGCGTTCTACTCCGGCGGTCCGCTGCCGGGCCCGGACTTTGACGATCCGCTGTACCCGGCGCGCTTGATGGCGGCCACGACGATGGCGACGAAGGTTGCCGCTGCCACAGCGACGAAGGTGCGCGTGCGACCGCGGTCGAGGGTGCGCTGTTCGACCGATGCGAGCGTGCGCACGGGGATCGTGACGCGGCCGCGGCGCCAGGGAAGCGTGGCGCCATCGCCGGTCACGACTTCGTCGAGCAGGATGACCACGCTGGTGTCGCCGGCGGTCTCCTCGATCTGGCCATTGATGCGTCGCACATCGGGGCCGAGCAGGGGCTGGAGTTCGGCGGTCCCGTCGCGCGTGAGGACGAGATGCACGTCGCCTCCGACCTGCAGCCGGGTGGGCGCAGCGGGGCGGTAAGTGTAGCAGGCCGTCTGCGAGAGCAGGATGCCGACGGCGCCAACGAGTGTCGGGCGCCGGGCGGAGTGGCGCGCAAGGGCGAGAAGGGAGGGCATGCGCCTGCGTGAAAAGTCAGGGGTGATAGTAGGGCCGGGTCGGCTGAGGCGCCAGCGGCGGCGCGGGGGCGTCGGATCGCCTGTTGCAGCGGCCGCCCCCTTGGCCGAAGGCGTTGGCCCGACTAAAATTACGGATTGCGGCCAGGTAGCTCAGTTGGTAGAGCAGCAGACTGAAAATCTGCGTGTCGGCAGTTCGATTCTGCCCCTGGCCATGAGGCAGAGAGAAAGCAGGGATAAAGCAGAGAGAAAGCAGAGAGAAAGCAGAAAAAAAGCAGAGAAGAAGCAGAGAAGAAGCAGAGAAGAAGCGGGATGCCGGGCCAACCCGTGTCCGGCAACTGCTTCTTCTCTGCTTTTTTTCTGCTTTCTCTCTGCTTTCTTTCTCTCCCTACTCGTACCGCAGCGCCTCAATCGGGTCCATCGCTGCCGCGCGCCGCGCGGGCCAGACACCAAAGACGACACCGATGCCGCTGGCAAACGCGAAGGCGAGCAGAATGGACTGAACGTCCACGGCGGTCTTCCACCCCATGCTGCTGCTCAGCTGCGCGGCACCGCCAACGCCCACGGCGATGCCGAGGATGCCGCCAACGATGCAGAGGATGACGGCCTCGGCGAGAAACTGAAACAGCACATTGCCGCGCGTCGCGCCGAGTGCCTTGCGCACGCCGATCTCGCGTGTGCGCTCGGTGACGGAGACGAGCATGATGTTCATGATGCCGATGCCGCCAACGAGGAGACTGACGGCGGCGACGCCGGCCAGGAGAAGGGTGAAGGTGCGCGTGGTCTCGCCCATCGTCTCCAGCAGGTCGGCCTGATTGCGCATCTGAAAGTCGTCGGCCTGCTCGGGGCGCAGGCGGTGGGCACGGCGCAGGGCGCCCTGGATTTCCGCCATCGCCATGGCGATGGAATCCTCGCTGCTGACGAGCGTCCAGATGTCGTTGATGCGATCGGTGCCGAAGATCTCATGCCGGCCGGTTTGGAACGGGATGAGGACCTGCCGATCGCCATCACCCCCAAACCCGGCGCCTTTTTCAGCGAGGACGCCGACGACGGTAAAGGCCCGGCCACCGATGCGGAGCTGTTGGTCAAGGATCTCGAACGGATCGTCAATCTCGAACTGCGCCAGCACCTCGGAGCCGAGCACGGCGACCTTGCGGCGCGCCGCGTCGTCGGCCTCGGAGAACATGCGCCCCTGGGCGAGCTTGAAGCCGCGGACATCGAGGAAATTGGTTGGCGTGCCGGTGATTTGCAGGCGCGTGTTCTTGTTCTTCCACGTGACCTGGAGATCGCGATCCTGCTGCCAGTTGACGGCGACGACGTTGGGGGAGCGCTCGCGGATCATGTCCACGTCCTTGGTCGTCAGCTTGGCACTGGTTGCGGTACCGACGCCGCCCTGATGCACGCGCTGCGGATTGATCTGCAGGACGGTGGTACCGAGGCGGGCGATGCGCTCCTGGATGGCATTCTGCGCGCCATTCCCGAGTGCAATCATCGTAATTACGGCGGCGATGCCGATGATGATGCCGAGCATCGTCAGGATCGAACGCATCTTGTTGGCGCGCAGGGCGTCAATGGAGATGCTGAGCGTCTCAGTCAGCGAGACCTGCATGGCGGCGGGCTCCTGGGGGCCAACGGAAGTACGCTTGCGAAGGGGGAGGTGTTTGCACCCACGAAGGGGACAGGAGCACGGGCACGGTGGGGGGGCAAAGGAAGGGTGGATGGGCAGGGGAAGGGTGAGGTGCAGGAGAAGGGCGGGGGGCAGGGGCACCGGCACGGTGTGGTGATGGGACGAGGGGGAGGAAAACAAGTGACGTGCCGTAACGCCAGGCAACGCTTGGTCGTCGAAGAGTGTCTGATTCACGACACGACGGACGAATCGTCATTGATCCTTCATCGTCCGTTAATGTCTTCTCAAACCGACACTTAAGAAGCCGTCGCACACTCTGGCCATCCTCTACGGGAACAACTCATGCGATCTGGCGGCTCGACGCTGCTGTTTGGCGCCCTCGCTCTTCTGCTGCTGCGTGGCAGCTCCGTTTCGGCCCAAGAAAGCAGCGCAACCGCCCGGGACACAGTGCAGGCGACGGCACTTCGCGCCTACCTGGATTGTCAGGAGATGGGGTGCGATCGCGACTTCCTGGTCACCGAAATGAAGTGGGTGAACTGGATGCGCGAGCGGCTGGATGCGGAGATCCACGTGCTGGTGACCTCGGCGGCGACAGGATCCGGAGGGCGCCAATACACGGTGGTGGCCATCGGGCAGAAACAGTATGCGGGCGCGGCCGACACGCTGGCGTACACGTCCAGTTCCAATGATGCCGAGGACACGCGCCGGCGCGGACTCCTACGCGTCATCAGCCAGCTTCTGCTGCCCTATGCGGCCAAGACGCCGATGGGGTCACGACTTTCGGTGTCGTTTGCTGCCCCGTCGACGGGCGGGGACGCGCCGAGCACCACCGCGCACGATCGGTGGAACTACTGGACGTACAGCATCTCGGCGAATGGCTACGGCAGCGGCGAAAAGCGACAGTCCTTCGAAAACATCTGGAGCAGCGTGAGCGCCAACCGCACCACGGACACGTGGAAGATCCGCCTCAGCGGGAACTTTTCGTATAACCAGTCCCTGTTCTCCTTCAGCGATGGCACGACGTACTCGACGCTGCAGCGCAGTTTTGGCTTGAGTAGCATCGTCGTGCGTAGCCTCGACGCGCACTGGTCCCTCGGCGGCAAGGCGCAGGCGGACCGGTCGGACTACTACAACACGAATGCGAACATCGTGGCCGGGCCAGCCATCGAGTGGGACTTCTATCCGTACCAGGAGTACACACGACGGCGGCTGACCGTGCTGTATTCGGTGGCGATGCAGCACTACGCGTATCGCGAGACGACGATCTACGACAAGGACCGGGAAACGCGGCCGCTCCACTTCCTCGCCATCGGCCTGAGCAAGCGGCAACCGTGGGGCTCGGCGAACGTCTCGTTGACCGGCTCGCAGTTCCTCAACGCGCTGAAGTATTACAATGCGAGCGTCAACGGCGGCGTGGACGTCCGGCTCGGCAAGGGCTTCAGCGTGAACCTGTACGGCAACCTGTCCCGCGTGCGCGATCAGCTCTACCTGCCGCGCGGCGAGGCGACCGACGAGGATGTGATCGCGCGGCAGCAGGCACTCTCGACGAACTACCGCTACTACGTAATGGCAGGGCTCCGCTACCAGTTTGGCTCGATGTTCAACTCGGTGGTGAACCAGCGGTTTGGCGCGTTTGGCGGCGGCGGCGGAAGCACGATGATCATGAGTTTCTGAGCGGCAGAGAGAAAGCAGAGAGAAAGCAGAGAGAAAGCAGAGAGAAAGCAGAGAGAAAGCAGAGAGAAAGCAGAGAGAAAGCAGAGAGAAAGCAGATGCGGGGTTGATTCGGTGTGCGCAAAGCGGCAC
>JAKAJN010000223.1 GCA_021813725.1 bacterium
CGGCGACGCTCGCCGACGTCACCACGGCATGCGAGCGGAGGAAGTACAGCGCCGGGATCGTCGTACCGCTCGACGGGCGCAGACGCGTGGTAATGACGTCGTAGTAACCGCCGCTGAATGTCACGCGCGTCGAGTCCGACGCGCCGGGCTGGCCGCTCAGGCCGAGGGCGGTGCGGTCGGAGGTCAACCGCTCGAGGCCGGTGGCGGCGTACGTCTGCGCCAGCACCGTCGACTTGCCCACATCGTCGAGCGCCCGCTCGCCGCGGGCGAGCGCGACACCGCCGGCGAAGCTCGCCGTGAGCACCAGCAGCACGACGATGACCATCGGCAGCGCCATCCCGCGGCGCTGACGTGCGTTAATCAGTCTGGGGAGCCTGGTCATTTAGTCCACCCGGTTGCGGAAGAAAATTGCTGTCTTGATGCTCACCGACTCCGGTGAGGCCTGACCGCTCGCGCGATTGGGACTCTGCGCGTCGAGCTTCACCTCGATGCCGCGAATGTTGGCCAGTGAGGGCACCGTCGTCTGCGCGGTATCGCTGTACAGACGGTAGAAGCGGAACTTCGCCGAGGTGTCGAACGGCGCGAGCAGTTCCTCCGCCGTCCCGGTGCCGATGCGACGGTAGAGACCGCGCTTGCCGGGCACGATGCCGGACGACGCGAAGAGATACGTCACCGTCTGGTAGAGGAAGACCGGCGCCCCGGTCGTGGCCGTGGCCGTTGGCGAGAGCGACAGATACGACCCGTTGGTGGGCGCGGTGATGTTGTAGGGCGACGCCGTGCAGTTGCTCGAGGTGCCCGTCGTGGGCGCGCTGCTGGAGGTGGTGTACGTGTAGGTTCCCGTGGGCGTCGTATCCTTGATGGCGTAGCCTTCATAGGTCGCCATGGCGCGCATCGCCGAGTCCACCGGCAGGCGCATGATGGTGCTGTTGGAGCAGAAGACGCCCCAGGCGATGGGCATGCGGACGCGGATCGAGTCATTGGAGGCGGCGACGATGCCGCCCCCGGCTTCCACCATCGACAGTTCCGTCTGGATGATGTTGCGCGCCGTCCGGGTCACCGAGCGAGCGTCCTTCTGGCTGGCGAGGCGCGCGTAGAAGCGCGTCTGGCTCATCAGCAGGCGGCCGGCCGCCGCACCGATGATGGCGACCAGCACGAGCGTAATGATCAGCTCGACGAGCGAAAACCCACGGCGGTGAGGTGTGCGAGCGGCGGTCATGTGAGCGGGTTCCCCTCATAGCGCTTGATGCGCGTCAGCGTGACGGTGTCCGGCTTGATGGCCGTGAACGAGGGGGTCAGCACGAGGCGCACCGTATAGGTGCTGCCGCTCAAGGTGACGGTGATGGTGCGCGTGTTGGGGAATGCCCCGGTGCTCGTGGTGAAGGTCCCGGCGCGCCCGGGGAGGGAGTCGACCGGGACCGCCATGAGCCGGTTGATGTACTCGGAGAGGGCCGCCGAGCGCGCCGCACCGGCGCTGATGGTCTTCATCCGCGTCGCGTAGCGCAGCGTGACCGCCGCGTACGAAGCCGCGAGCAGCGAGAAGATGACCATCGCCAGCAGGAGTTCGGCGAGTCCGGCACCGCGGCGTCGACGGGTGCGCGGGGCGGCGTTGTCCCGATTCGGCAGCACACGTCGGCGCATCATGACTTCGTCACCAGGCCGGCGCGCGTGACCGACACCGTGCGCGTGAAGTTGCCGTTGCTCACCGTCACGGTTGCCGCCGCCGTGGAGAGCCCGGCGGGAAAGACGGTGATGCCCGCGGAGGGCGAGAATGTCACGGCGGTCGTCGAGAAGGATTGGTTTCGCCCGAGGTAGCGGGTCTTCAGCACGGTGCCCGTGGCGCGATCCGTGATGGTCAGCACCTGCGTCGACGTACTGAACGTCACGGTCACCGGCTTGCGCTCGCGGTTGGCCAGCGCAAAGGCCAGCTCGAAGTCGGTGGCGATGGCGCCCTGCAGCTTGCGAACGCGCTCCTCGGCCACGATGCGGCTGATGCGCGGCATCACCGACGCCGCCATGATGCCGATGATGACCATCACGATCAGCATCTCGATGGCCGTGAAGCCACCGCGAGCGATGCGCTGTCGCACGGTCAGTTGAGTCATCCCTGGCCTCCGCTTCCCGGGGCGAAACGGGCCGCCCTCCCTTCCTGCCGTCAGGGTCGACGGCCAATGAACGTGCGTGCCTCCTCGAGCACGCGCGCCTTCACGTCTTCGAGCGAGCCGGTGATGAGTGCGCCGGACGCCCGCGCATGCCCTCCTCCGCCAAACCGGCGGGCGAGGGCATTGCTGTCCACCTCTCCCACACTGCGGAACGACACCTTGACCTTGCCGTGTCCGAGGTCACGAAAGAGCAGGGCGAGGCGTGTTCCCTCTATAGATCGGGGGTACTCCGCCACGCCGTCAAGGTCCTCCGCTGTCACATTGTGACGGTCGAGTAGTCCGTTGTGCACGTCAACCCACGACAGACCGTACGCCTCATCGACGCCAAGTGTCTCCAGCGCGTCACGGATCAGTGCCAGCCGGCCGCGCGGGACCGACGCGTAGATGCGCTGGTACATCTTCTCCGGATCGACGCCCGCTCGCAGCAGGTCCGCCGCCACCACGTGGCATCGCGGCGACGTGTTGGCATAGCGAAAGCCGCCGGTGTCGGTGAGCATCGCCGTGTAGATGGCCGTGGCGATGGGGGGGGTGAGTTCCGCGCCCATCACGCGCGCCAAGTCATAGATGAGCTCGCCCGTGGCGCAGGCCGACGTGTCGGTGACGTGCAGCGTGCCGGGTGGCTCGTCGCCCGGCGGATGGTGATCAATGACCAACGGCGGCGTGGCGAGCGCACGCACGGCGTCGGCCAGCGCGCCGAGGCGCTTCACGTCGCTGATATCGAGCACGATGAGGCGATCCACCGACGCCAGCGCTTGCGCGCCCTGCGCGCTGCAATCCTCGATGCCGCCCTCCTCCAGCAGGTAGCGGAACATGGCTGGCCACGGCGTCGGATTGACGACGCACGCTGCGATGCCGCGTTGCGCGAGCAGGCCGGCCAGCGCC
>JAKAJN010000224.1 GCA_021813725.1 bacterium
TAGTAATATGCCTGATGGACTGAAGCAACTACTCGAATATGGGGCGCTCTCCGCGCGGGCGCGAGACGGGCCGTGCGTCCGTCTTCCGTCTTCCGTCTTCCGTCTTCCGTCTTCCGTCTTCCGTCTGCCCTCCTACGCCAACCTCAGCACCCGCACCAGCGTCAGGCTCAGCGTGAGCATCAGCACCAGCGAGACAAGCACCGTCACGCCGACGCGGTGACCGACGCGGCGCACGGCCTGCAAGTCGACCGCGAGGCCGAGTCCCGCCATCGCGATGACGGTGAGGGCACGGGCGCCGTCGCGCACCAGGTCGCCCGCGTTGTCCGGGATTACGTCGAGCGTCCGCAACGCCGCGGTGATCGCAAACCCGATGATGTACCAGGGCACCGCGCGCCACCACTTCATGTGCGCCGCGTGGTGTTCGGTGAGTGAGAGCACGAGCACCACGGGTCCGAGCAGCAGGACGCGCATCAACTTCACCAGCGTGGCGGCCTGCCCCGCCGCGACGCTCACGGGATATGCCGCCGCGATCACCTGCGGCACGGCGTACACCGTGAGACCGGCGACGACGCCGTACTGCGTGTCGCTCAGATGCAGGAGCGGAATCAGGAACGGCAGGCCGACGATCACCGCCACCCCGAGCACGGCGGTGAAGGCGATGGCCGAGGCCACTTCGTCGCGCTTCGCCCCAACCACGGGGGCGGCCGCGCTGATTGCCGAGTTGCCGCATATCGCGTTGCCCACCGACACAAGCAGCGCGTGCGTCCGTGGCAGGCCCGCCCACTGTCCAATGTACGTGCCGACGACCAGCGTCACCCCGACGATGACGATGACCCCCGCGAGTAGCGCCGGCCCCGCCGCCACGAGCGCGCGCAGGTCGGACCCCGCGCCGAGCAGGACAATGGAACACTCGAGGAGAAAACCGCTCGCCACCGCCGCGCCGCGCTCGTAGCGCGCGGGCTGGCGCACGAAGAGGGCGCGCACGACGGTACCAAACAGGATGGCGAGGACGATCGCCTCGAGCAGCGCCCGCCCCGCGAACTTCACGAAGACCTGCTCCCCACCCCACGCCAGCACCGAAACGCCAAGCGCCAGCGCGAGGCCGGGCACTGCGGCACGGAACGACCTGTCTGACGGCGTGCTCATCCTCTCACTCGCTCCGCGTCTTCATCTGTGTATGTAGTCTGCCGTCCGCCGTCGGCTCCTCACCTGCTCCACGGCGGCACCACGTTGTTCGACCGCGCGTACGCAATCATCTGACCGAGGTGCTCGTGCAGGTGCGTGATCATCAGCAGCATCGCGCGCTGCCGCGTGAACTCCATGCCGAACATCTTGATCTTCTCGCCGAGGTTGGCATCCGTGTTCACGTGCAGCGCCTGATGCGCGTGCTGGAACGACGCCGCCAGATCGGCAATCACCGCCTCCTTGTCGCGGGCCTTTCCGGTGTACGCATCGAGCGACTTGAAGTCGGTCGTGATCCCCGTCGCGGCAGGCGCGGACGCCCCCATGAACGCCGGAATCTGATAGTTCTCGGAGGCCACGTGAATGAACACCTCGCCCACCGAACGCACCCCCGCCCCGGGGCGCCAGCCGTAGGCGCTTTCCGGGATGGCCTTCGCCAGCGCGACCAGCTTCTTCTCCACGTCCGACAAGTCGGTGTGCACGTCGACGATCAGCGGGCCCTGCGCACGCAGGGGAACCGCAGCGGCCACGAACAGCGCAATCAGCAAGCGTCGCATAAGGCACCTCGGATCTGGGGGGCTGACCTACTCGTCCGGGTGAAGATCGCCCCGCCACGCGGGCGGAACAAGTGAGCCGGTGACCGCACGATGACGAAGACGGTGCTAATCTAGTCGGCATGCCAATCCCACCGTCCGCGCCAACGCCGGCATCAGCGCAGGCGAAGTCCGCCGACGCGACGTATGCCGTCGTGCTGCTCGCCGCCGTGTTCGTGTCGTACGTGCCGGCACTCGCTGGCGGCCTCGTCTGGGATGACAGCGCGCACATCACGGTGGGCGCGCTGCAGGGGTGGGACGGCCTCTGGCGCATCTGGACCGAACCCGGCGTGACGCAGCAGTACTATCCGGTGCTGCATTCGCTCTTCTGGATGGAGCATCGCCTGTGGGGCGACGCCGTTATCGGGTACCATCTGGCGACGGCGCTCCTGCACGCGCTCTCGGCCTGCCTCGTGGCACTCTTCGGCCAGCGACTCGGGGCGCGCGGCGCGTGGGTCGGCGCGTTCATCTTCGCCCTGCACCCGGTGAACGTCGAGTCGGTGGCGTGGATCTCGGAGCAGAAGAACACGCTCTCGCTCGTCCTTGCCCTGCTGGCCGCGCTCGCCTGGCTGCGCTTCGACGCCTCGCGCACCCCGCGGCACTGGGTGGCGGCGTTTGCGCTCTTTGTCCTCGCGCTTGGCAGCAAGACCGTGACCGCCACGCTCCCGTGCGCATTGCTGGTGATCGTCTGGTGGCAGCGCGGCCGCATCGTCTGGCGCCACGATGTCGCCCCGCTGCTCCCGTGGCTGGTCGCCGGTGTCGCGGCGGGACTCGGCACGGCGTGGGTGGAGCAGCACGTCATCGGTGCGAGCGGTGTGGAATACTCGCTGTCGCCACTGCAGCGCGTCCTGCTCGCCGGCCGCGCAATCTGGCACTACCTCGCGACGTTCGCGTGGCCCTCGGCGCTCGCGTTCATCTATCCGCGCTGGGTGCCAGATGCGCGCAGCGCTGCAGCGTGGGTGTATCCCGCGACCGTGCTCGCCATCGCGTTGGCGCTGTGGCGCATGCGTCACGAGACGCGCGCGCCGCTTGCGGCCTTTCTGGTCTTCGCCGGCACCCTGTTCCCCGCACTCGGCTTCGTAAACGTGTATCCGTTTCGGTACTCGTTCGTCGCCGACCACTTCCAGTATCAGGCGAGCATTCCGCTGGCGATGCTCACCGGCGCGGGCCTCGCCATGCTGTTCGAGCGTTCGCGGCGCGGCGCGATGGCTGTCGCCGGCGGGCTGCTGCTCGTGCTCGC
>JAKAJN010000225.1 GCA_021813725.1 bacterium
TGCGGAGCGAGGGCGGCGGGGCGGCAGCCACCAACGCAACGCGGCAAGTACTCTACAGGTGCTGTTGAGCAAGGAACCGCGAAGCATCTTCCCCCTGCCAAGTGCGTTGATTTTCGCCGCACGCTCGGGTTCAATCCCACGATCTCCTGAACGCGGACTCCGCGTCGCTGATCCTGACGATGGCGTGGGCAAGGTGTTCGACTGGTAACTTGACGCGGGCACCGTGGAGATCCGCACCGGCGGTGCGGACTTGATGCCGCTCAGTGTGTCCGCGCCGAGCGCGGCGCATCTGCGTACGCTCTGGTAAGAGCTCGGGGCCGTGCTCACTGGCCGGCGCACCTTCGAAGTCGCCCGCGGCTGGGACGGCGATCACGCTAAGGGACCGGCATGCGCGCTCACCCACGATTTTCCGGCCGGATGGCCGCGCCTCAACTCGACGGTCCACTTCGTGGCTGACGGTATCGAGAGCTCCGCGGCTCCGGCGAAAGCTGCCGCCGCCGGCAAGTCGGTGGGGCTTCACGGGGTCGACACCATCCAGCCGTTGCTGAACGCGGGACTGCTCGACGAGATCTGTGCACCCCTTGCGAAAGGGACGTCGGAGAGGATTGTTGAAGCAGCAATGGACGGGAGGTGATTGCGTAGCGGTGCCTTGGAGCGGCAGGGACAAGAATAGGTGCGCGATTCGAGTTGGCAGGCCATTCCTATTCGCTGGGAGAGCTCATGAAACAGTATGGCGCGGAGTTTCTTGGGACGTTTTGGCTCGTGCTCGGTGGCTGTGGCAGTGCGGTGATCGCTGCCGCCTTTCCAAACCTCGGCATTGGGTTGCTTGGCGTTGCGCTGGCCTTCGGGCTGACCGTGCTCACGATGGCATTCGCCATCGGCCACATCTCCGGCTGTCACCTGAACCCAGCCGTCTCGGTGGGCCTGTGGGCAAGCGGCCGGTTTCCGGTGGCCAAGTTGGCGCCGTACATCGTGGCGCAGGTGCTTGGCGCCATCGCAGCGAGCGCCGTGCTCTTTATCATCGCGAGCGGCGCGCCCGGCTTCGATGTCGCCAACGGGTTTGCCGCGAATGGGTACGGTGTGCATTCGCCGGGCGGATATTCCCTCGTCGCGGCACTCGTCAGCGAAGTCGTGATGACCATGTTCTTCCTGATTGTCATCCTCGGCGCGACCGACAAGCGGGCGCCGGCGGGATTCGCGCCGGTGGCCATCGGCCTGTCCCTGACGCTCATCCATCTCATCAGCATCCCCGTGACCAACACGTCGGTGAATCCGGCGCGGAGCACGGGCGTGGCGCTCTTTGTTGGTGGATGGGCCGTCAGCCAACTGTGGCTCTTCTGGCTTGCGCCGATCGTCGGCGCGGTACTGGGCGCGCAAACCTATCGGTACATCGCCGGCGACGAAGGCTGATCCACTCCTTCGATTTCCGAGCGTCACGCTGACCATCGCCGGGGCGTGTCGCCGCACGGGAGATCCTTCGACGGCGATCGCCTTGCTGGCGCCCTGACCGAATTGAAGTAGGTTCGACTGGCAGAGTGGGTGTCACCTTTCTCTCGCAAGGAGTTCTCATGGCCAAGGGCAAGCGTACCACGCACCGCAGCTCATCGGGGAAGAAGCTGTACGCCGTCCGCGACGCCAAGGGGCGTTTCAAGGACATCCAGACGTATGAGCGGGCTCATCGCGCCGACCTGGCTCGCAAGTCCAAAAAGGAGAAGTAAGACGTTCTCCTTCACGTCAACGGGAGGTACCAATGGATGTCATGTCGCTCCTGATTCAGGCGGTGAGCGGTGCGGTAGGCGGCAACGTCGGTGGTAGCCTGAACAAGAACGCGAGCCTCGGTCCGACGCTCAACTCGGTGCTTGGGGCGGTGGGTGGTGTCGGCGGCGGTCAACTGCTCGGTACGTCGATGGCGGGGCTCCTGGGCAACGCGACCGCGGGCAATGTGAGCGCGTCGGCACTCATCGGGCTCGCGCTTCCACTGATCGCCGGCTTTCTGAAGAAGAAGGCGTAGGCTCGGCGCGGTGACTTTGTAGGGTTGTTGGTCGAGGAGATACGCCCCGTCCGCGACCTGGTCAGCGAACGGTTGCTTGGCACACCAGCCACGCACAAGCCGCATCTGCTCTCTACCCCAATGCGACGAGGCACTTTGGGAAGCGTAGGTTCACTTCTCAAAGGAGGGGCGCAGGACAGAGGAACATCGTCGAGGCTCCGTTGGCCGGCGGATCTTCAGCACGGCCTTCAAGCCGGAACAGATCGGGCGGGTCGAAGCGAGATTCTCCAGGCCGAGCGGGACGAGATAGAAGAAAAGACCCCGCCACTACGGCGTGTCCAAGTGATCACCGAACAGACGGTGGCCCCGATCTGCCGGATCCTGGGATCAGCCGTGCGTGCGCGTACCGGGAGCGTATTGGGCGCCCCGAACGCTACGCCCGTGCGGAGGATCGCGTGGTGGCCGCGCAGATCCGCACCGTCATCCGCACGCGCGCGTCGTAGGGGGCGCGGCGCGTGCCCGCGTGAAGCGCGAGTTTGGGACGGGCTACACCCTGAAGCGCATCCAGCGTGTGATGGCACTCAACGGCTGGAAGCTGCCGCGCCTCACGCGCCGGCGGACGGGCCGGGCGCACCGCGGCCGTATTCGGCGGGCTGCCTCAAACGAGCGCGGTGCTCGGAGGTGCTGGAAATCGCGTGCTGGAACGGCGACGGAGGGCAACTCGGCTTCGCGCTCGACTGCCACGATCGCGAGGTGCTGGCGACCGTGGCGGCGTTGCGCACGCGGCGGAGCGCGCGACATCCAGCGGCTCATGCACGACGCGGTCTCCATGCGTTTCGGCCTGGCGACGCGGCCCGATGTCCCGATCCAGTGGCTGAGTGGCAAGGGCAGTATCTACACGGCGCAGGACACGGTCATCACGGCGGCGCGGATCTCGCGACCGCCGAAGGTCCGCTGGAGCAGATCTCAGCCTGGATCGCCGATTACAACGCCGTCGCCCCGCACTCGGCGCTCG
>JAKAJN010000226.1 GCA_021813725.1 bacterium
CCGAGGCGGCGGGAGTGGTGGCGCGCGGCGAGCGCGCCATCCTGGCCACGGCGCGCGACTGGCCCGATGGCACTCCGCACAAGGTGCTGCTCACCGCACGCGGCGAGCTGGACGCGGGTGGCGATGCGTCGTTGCTCGCGGCGGCACGCGCGTTCGATGACGCGCGCGACGAGCCGACACTCGGCGACGATATGGTGGTGGAGGCGATCGTCGGCGCGCCGCGGCTTGTGGTCTTTGGCGCCGGGCACGTCGGCGCGCGCATCTGCGAGGCAGCCGCCTTCGCGGGGTGGCGCGTCACGGTGGTGGACGACCGTGCCGACTTTGCCGATGCGGCGCGACTCCCGCGCGCCGAGCAGGTGCTGGTCTGCGATTTCAGCGACGTCCGCGCGGCGGCCGTGGAGCCGACCGATTGCGTGGTCATCTGCACCCGCGGGCACCAGCACGACGCGATCATCGCCGAGCAGGTGGCGCCGAAATATCCGCGCTTCCTCGGAATGCTTGGCTCGCGCCGCAAGGCCGCGCTCACGGCGCAGGCGCTGATTGGCTGGGGCGTGGACGCCCACGCAGTGGAGCGCATCGTCTGTCCCGTGGGGCTCGACGTGGGGGCGGACACACCGGAAGAAATCGCGATCAGCGTGGTGGGACAATTGGTGAGCGTCCGTCGTCAGCCGTCCGCCGTCAGCGGTCACGCGCCCACGATATGACCCCCGCCCTGCTCAGCGATATTGAAATCCAGCGCGAGCTCAACGCGATGGACGGCTGGTCACGCCGTGGCGATGCGATGGTGAAGTCGTACGAATTTCGCACCTTCACCGAAGCCATCGCGTGGGTGAATCGCGTCGCCGCGGCGGCAGAGGCGGCGGGGCATCATCCGGATCTCGACATCCGCTTCCGTCAGGTGAACGCGCTGCTCACCACGCACGACGCCGGCGGCATCACGGCCCTCGACATGGCCGTGGCGCACGCGATGGATCTGCTCATCGGGCCGAGGGAGCCGGAGGGACCGGGACTCGGGGCGTAAGATGGCGTGGGGGAGAGTGACGGTGGACGGCAGACGGTAGACGGCAGATGCAAACAACAGCGCCCGAGGAGCGAGTCCGCGGGCGCTGTTGTCTTTTGTCATCGACCGTCTACCGTCGACCGTCCACCGTCTAATTCCTGCTCCTCCCCCCGCCCAACAACTGCAGTATCGCCAGAAACATGTTCAGCAAGTCCAGGTAGATCTGCACCGCCGCCGGCACGTAATCATCGGGACCGTAGACGTTGCGCAGGCGCCAAGTGTCGAAGACGAGCAGGCCGGCGAAGATGAGGACGGTCATGCCGGCGATCCACAGCCCCGCCGTCTGGTTCTGGAAGAAGATGTTGAGCAGCGACGTGCCGATCAGCACCCAGAGGCCGACGACAAGGAACGAGCCCCACGCGCTGAAGTCGCGCCGGCTCACCCAGGCGTAGATGGTCAGCACGGCAAACGTGGTGAGCGTGAGCAGGCCGGCCTGGCCGACGATGCCGGGCTCATTGCGGCTCGTGACGTAGATGACGGGCGCGATCGCGACGCCCATCACCAGGTTGAACAGAAAGACGAAACCCAGCGCGCGCGGTGCGCTGTCGCGCGTGCGCATCGCCATCCAGAGCGGCACGAAGGCCAGAATCATCGTGATGATCGGGTGCCGCGCGGCGCTGAGCATCAGCGCCTCCTGCGTCATCGTCACCGTGGTGCCGATCATCGTGACGATGACCGAGGCGAAGACGAGCAGGTACGTGCGGCGCACCAGCGTCGCACGCTGTTCGCCGGTCAGGACGAGCGCCGGCATCTCCGCAAAGCGGGAATAGCCCATCGAGTTCAGCTCCTGTGAGAACAGGTGGAATACTTGAATTATAACGCTCGCCAAAGCGGAAAGTTCGCCACGTGCAAGTGACGGCGCTCCAATCGGTTATTCACCACACAGGCATCAGGGGCACAAAGGTTTGCGGCTCCCTTGTGCCCCCGATGCCTTCGTGATGAAGCCGCTCCAGCCGGTGTCGTCTAGAGCTTCCGCAGCCGGATCGACCCGTTCACCGTCGATACGCGGAGCTCGGGGCCGCCCTTGCCGATCTTCCCCTCGATGCGGCGGCGGTCAATGCGTCCCTGGATCGTGATCGGGAAGTCTTCGGAGATCACGCTGCCGTTTACCGTGCGCGCTTCGAAGTCGGCATTCAGCCCGTCGGGCAGCTCAAGGGTGATGCTCCCATTCACGGTCTCGTACGCGAGCGGGCCTTCGCCCATCGCACCGGCGCGCACGCGAATGCTCCCGTTCACGGTCTTGGCATTCACCGGCCCCGATGTGGACGCAGCTTCGACGCTGCCGTTCACCGTGCGTCCCTTCACCGCCGCCGTCGCGCCGCTGATCGCAAGTCCGCCGTTCACCGTGGACGCGTCCATCTTCACGCCCTTGGGGAGCAGAATGGTGAAGTCCACCGACACGTCATTGTTGCGGCGGCCATTGAACCAGGAGTCGTTTCCCTCGCTCCGATAGCCGTCCTCGTCGCAGCGCGTTTCGCGCCCCTCCCAGATGGCGCAGACGAGGATGTCGCCGCGCGCCGTCTTGGATGCGGTGATCTTCACGTCCTTGGGGTCGCCGCGGCGCCACCGCTTTTCGGCGCGCACCTCGGCGGTCGCGCCCGTCGCGCTCTCCACGCGAATCGCGCCGTTCAGGTTGCGCACGTAGATGGTGCGCCCGGCCTCGATGCCGCCGGTCCACTTGAACGAGTCGTCACGCTCCTGCGTGCGCGCCGTTGGTGCGAGCACGGCCAGCGCCGCGCCGGCGGCAATCCAGTGCAGGGTCCGCATGTCAGTCCTCCTTGGGGGCGCGCGCAGCGCCCTTCTCGATGATGATGTCGCCGCTGAACGTGCCGAGGCTGATGCGCGCCCCGCCGCCGTTGATGGTCGTCCGCAGTTCGCGCCCGCGGCGCGAGGGGGTGTCGCCCGGCTGCAGCGTGAGC
>JAKAJN010000066.1 GCA_021813725.1 bacterium
GCCTGGACGAGCCGGCTCTCGTCACGCTCGACATCATCCTGCCGGACCGGCCGAGCGGAATCGAGGTGCTGACGATGCTGAAACAAGCGCCGGAGACACGGAACATCCCTGTCTTGGTGGTCTCGATTACTGACGATCGGTCCGTGGCGCTCGCACTCGGTGCTGCCGCCTGGCTCGTGAAGCCAGTCGGTCGAAACGAATTTCTCCGAGCCGTCGCAGCGGCAATGGACGGGTCGCGCGGTACTGCGCCGAACAGCGGATGACACTGCGCGTGCTCGTCATCGAAGACACCCCGCTCAACCTTGAGTTGATCACGGAGGTGCTCGAGCACGCCGGCCATTCCATCATCGCGGCACGTACCGCGGCGGCAGGGCTGTCGCTCGCGAAGAGCGCAACGCCCGATGTCATCCTCATGGATATCCGCTTGCCGGACATGGATGGCAATGCGCTCACGCGGCAGCTCCGTCAGGAACCGGCGCTGCAGCATCTCCCGATCATCGCGTTGACGGCGCAAGCGATGCGCGGTGACGAAGCCACGGCGCTCGCATCCGGTTGCGACGCGTACATCAGCAAGCCGATCAACATTCGAACCATCGCCGCCGAGATCGCCGGGATGGTGGAGGCCAAGCACCGGGCACGGTGACGCACCCGTCGGGCCGGAGCCCGTGCACCGCCGAGGACTAGCGCGAGTCTTCGCGGATCACCAGTGTCTCACGGTGCCGCTGAGCGGGCGCGACATTCCGCACACGCTGCGTCCGGCGTCCGTGCGCGCTCATGAACGTCACCTCGACGGTGACGGGATTCGCGTTTCGCAGGCCGAAGTGGACGGGCTTGGCGCTCTGCGCATCGTAACCGCCGCCCGCCGCCACAAGACGCGAGGCGAGAATCTTCCCGCGTCCGTCGTACACGCGCACTTCGGCGCCGAAGCGTGTCTGATGCCCCTTGGCGTCGAGCACGAGCACGCTGAGACTGCGCTGCCTGGCCACAGCGGGCAGAATGTTGCGGAACAGGAAGTGCCCGCCGACCGGTCCGTAGCCGTCGGTCACGCTGAGGTCGAGCGCGCCGTCGTTGTCGTAGTCCACCCACTGCACGCCGTGGTCGGCCACATTGAGTGGACTGTCGGGAGTCAGCACGTTCACGAAGCCGGCGGCGCCGTCATTGCGGAAGAGCGCATCGTGCGGTTGCTGCGCGCCCGAGGCGCCGATGTAGGAGCTGACCCAGAGATCCAGGTCGCCGTCGTTGTCATAGTCGCCCCAATCGGAGCCGACGGCGTGGTTTTCCACGTCCACGCCCACCGCCTTCGCCACATCCGTGAACGTGCCGTCGCCATTGTTGCGATAAAGCTGGTTGCGGCCGTAGTTGGTGACGAACAGATCGAAGTGGCCATCGTTGTCGTAGTCGCCCACCGCGCACCCCACACCACCCTCCGCGCTTGTCCGCGGCGGACCGGTCAGACCAAGCGACGGTGCGACGTCAGTGAAGCGATCGTCGTCGTTGCGCCAAAGCGCGTCCGCCGCGCCGGCCTGATTGGCGAGGAAGACATCCAGGTCACCGTCTCGGTCGTAGTCGAACCAGCAGGCGCCGACCGTTGGACGGGGGTCGGAGGGACCGACGCCGGCGAAGACGTGCGTGAAGTGACCCGCGTCGTTCCGGTAGAGCGAGTTCTCGCCGGCTCGATCGCTGGCGTACAGGTCGAGATCGCCGTCGTTGTCGAAGTCCACCCAGTTGGATTGCCGCGACGAGCGATTCGGAATAGTGAGGCCAATCGCGGGAGCGACCTCGAGGAAGTATGCGCCGCGTTCATTGTGCCACACGAGGGTCCGCTTGTCCTTTGCGGTCGCACCGCCGAGGAGGTCGAGGAAACCGTCTCCGTCAAAGTCGCCCCAGCTCAACCCGCGCAGCTCATGGCTACCGGCCTGCGGCATCCCCATCTGTGCGCCGACGCTCACGAGCATGCCGGCGTCGTTGCGGTAGAGGCGCACCTCGCCGTTCCCCGTGGAGACGGCGAGGTCACTATCGCCATCGTTGTCGAAGTCGCCCCACGCGTTGGAGAGCGAATTGCGAACCGCAAACAACTCGGCCTGCACCGGCTCGAACGGCAGATCCGGCGAACGGCCAGCACTGACGTGCGCGTGGGCTGCTCCGAGCGTGACCAGCGCGAGCACGGCGATACCGGCGAACAAGATGGCGCGCGCGCGAGGCGCGGATGCGGAGAAGGACATGGCGGCCCCACGTTGGGCGGACAGAGGGCGAGGCGTGGACGCCAATGAGAATGGTGCGACCGCCACTCGGCGTCGAGACCATCGAGGCCTGAAGGCCGAGCGATTGAGGTCAGACGAGGCCCGGCCGCAGGTGCACTTCAAGGTTCGCCAAGTGCTGCTTGCCGCCTTCGACGGCGCCGAAATTCTCGATGACTTCATCGCGCACTTGCGACTCGGTGGGACCTGGCGCACGATGATGCGCGTTCCGCGTGGCGTCTCCAGCAGGGTGATGCTCGCCTCGAACCAGACGCGCTGGCCGTCGCCGTGCTCGAAGGCGAGCCGCGTCAGCGGGGTGATCTCATTGAAGACCGAGTGGTTAGGGCAGCGGGTGCCATCCGGCCCGACCATTTCGAACGTCCACGCGCCGCCGACGCGGAAGTCCATCGTCACGTTCTCGTTGTGGAAGCCGTGCGGCCCCCACCACCTGATTGGGTGCTCGGGGACGGTCAGCGCCGTCCAGACGAGCGCGCGAGGGAAGGGCACCTCCCGCTCCAGCACCAACTCGCGATCCATGTCGACGGCATTCATCGGGCGTTCTTCGATTCGACCATCGTGTGCAGGTTGGCGTCGAGGCGGTCGAGGCGGGATTCCCGGACTTTCCGCTGTTTCTCGATCCAGCCCGACGCGCGTTGAGCGGTACTTTCTGCAGCCGGCACGGCCGCCACTGGGCGTGCCGCGATTGTGGACCGGCGGGGAAGTTGTTAGCGTAGCCCAACTACGCCCTGCTCCCCTGCCGCGTGGAGGTCGTTGATGAACGCAAAGAAAAAGGTCGCGGCGAAGCGAGGCGCCGCGAAGTCACCGGCGCGCACGCGCGCCAGGCCAAAGCGGCTGGCTGGTGGAAATCCGCGCATCGCCAAGGCCGATGGCAATGCTCCGGTGCAGGCCTACATCGCCGCGATGCCTGGGTGGAAGCGCGAGATCGGAAGAAAGCTCGACGCGCTCGTCTCGCGCACCGTGCCGAAGGCCCGCCGGGCAGTGAAGTGGAACTCCCCCTTCTATGGCATGGAAGGGAAGGGGTGGTTCTTCAGCTTCCACACGTTCACGCATTACGTGAAGGCGACGTTCTTCAACGGTCCGGCACTGCAGCCCGTTCCGCCCGGCGGTTCAGGGCAGTTCGGCCGCTGGATCGACATTCGCGAGGACGGATTCGACGAGAAGCAGATGGCGGCCTGGCTCAGGCAGGCGGCGGCGAAGCCCGGTTGGGGGAAATCGTGAGTCCGTCGGTCACGGCGCGCATTGATGCCCGCATCGCCGAGCTCGATGACTGGCGCGGCGAGATGCTCGCGCGGCTGCGCACGCTGATCAAGGCGGCGCATCCCGGCATCGTCGAAGAGTGGAAGTGGAGCGTTCCCGTCTGGTCGCACGCCGGCATCCTCTGCACGGGCGAGTCGTACAAGAAGGTCGTGAAACTGACCTTTGCGAAGGGGGCGGCGCTGAAGGATCCGGCCGGCCTCTTCAACTCGAGTCTCGAGGGAAATGTTCGTCGCGCGATTGACTTCCATGAGGGCGACACGATCAACGTGAAGGCGTTCACCGCGCTCATTCGCGCGGCTGTGAGGCACAATTCGACGTCGGTGCGCGACTGAGCGCGCTATGATCGGGCGTCCGGTTCGCGCTCGGCGTCGCGCTCGGCACCTCCGCCTCGTCGCGGGGTACTGTCCTTGAGATCCGAAGTTCCCCCCCCACTCGTGAGGTGCGTATGACGTGGTCACATGCAGTCAGGCGGAGCTCCATTGCCGGGGTTGCGTTCGCCGCCATCGCGCTCGGTGCGTGCAGCAACTCCCTCGCGCCGTTCGAGCCCGAGGTGGCGAGTGCCACCGACAACTTCCAACTGCAGGCCACCAACGTGAAGGCGGTCACGAAGACGTTCACGTATGCATGGGTGAACAACGGTACGTCGGCGACGGTCAACCATTCGACGGTCACCACCGCCGGCGTGGCACAACTGACCATTCGTGACGCAGGCGGCACCGTGGTGTACGACAAGGCGCTTGTGCCGTCCCTCAGCGAGCCGACCACCTCGGGCACCGCCGGCAACTGGACCATTCAGCTTCGCCTCACGGGATTTAGCGGCACCCTGAACTACCGGGTGCAGAAGCGGTAGCAGCATCGCGGTTCCGCTATCTTCCATGGATGACTGACCTGGTACTTGGTTCTCGGGAGCACGCCGTCCGGCGAGGGCAGCGGCTCACGTGGGCGACCATCGCCTACAACTCGCTGGAGGCGCTCCTCTCCATCGGCGCCGGACTGATGGCCGGCTCGGTGGCGCTGGTGGGTTTCGGGTTCGATAGCGTCATCGAGCTCAGCAGCAGTGTCGCCGGGCTGTGGCGCCTGCACACCGACCATTCGCCGGCGCACCGTGAGCGTGCCGAGCGGCACGCGCTGCGATTTATCGGCATCTGCTTCCTTGTGCTGGCGGTCTATGTGGCGGCGGACGCGATCCGCACCCTTTGGCGGCGCGAGCACCCGGACGAATCGCTGCTCGGCATTGTCATCGCCACGGGATCACTTGTCGTGATGCCGCTGTTGGCGCGAGCGAAGCGGCGCGTCGCCGCCACGTTGGCGAGCCGCGCGCTCACCGCCGAGGCGCGGCAGACGGAAATCTGCACGTATCTCTCGGCCATCCTGCTTGGCGGGCTGCTGCTCAACGCGTTCGCCGGCTGGTGGTGGGCCGATCCCGTGGCGGCGCTCGTGATGGTGCCGCTGATCGCGTATGAGGGAGCCGAAGCGGTGCGCGGTCGGACGGTGTGTGCCGACGGCTGCCACTGACTGGCGCGGCGCACCAACAATGACCGTCGCGACGGACTACGATCGCTGGGTAGCGTCGTACGATGCCGGCCGCATCGGCGTGGTGGATGGCGTCGACTGCGTGGACGGCGAAGTTTACTACTGCAACTGGCCGCATCTCGTGAACAAGGCCGGCAACCAGCGGATGTTTCTCGACACCGTCTTCGAGCATCCGTTTGAGCAGACCTGGCTGTCGCACCTCTACCAGCTGACGCGCGACGGCAAGTTGCGGTCGGCCGTGCTGTTGGCGTCAGTGGTGACGCACGACCGATTTCATCATTATGAAGGCGACGAGCGCCGAGCGAATTGAGCGCGGCGTCATTCGGGAGCGCGCAATGAAGC
Source organism: bacterium (assembly GCA_021813725.1). Classification (GTDB taxonomy): domain Bacteria; phylum Gemmatimonadota; class Gemmatimonadetes; order Gemmatimonadales; family Gemmatimonadaceae; genus PNKL01. The sequence continues at coordinate 5,391 of JAKAJN010000066.1, forward strand.
TGACGAATATTCCGTTCCAGACCACTGACTGGTCCCATGTACCGCGCGAAACGCACGCCGGCGACATCGGGATCGCCACGTGGCGCGTGAAGCGGCACGGCGACATTCGCGTGCGGATGGTGGACTATTCGGCGGGCTACGTGGCCGACCACTGGTGCGAGAAGGGGCACATCCTCCTCTGCGTGGCCGGCGAGCTCCACACGCGCCTCAAGGACGGCCGCGTGGTGGTGCTGACGCCGGGTATGTCGTATGAAGTCGCCGATGGCGCCGAAGCGCACCGGAGCGAGGCGCCGCAAGGTGCGACGTTATTCATCGTAGACTAAGCGGGGCGCGCCGAAGATCGGCGCGCCCCGCGCATCGCACCGTCGGTGCGCGCGCTATACGTACTCCTCGTACACGGGCTGGTACATCTGTGCCAGCACGTGCGCCGCAATGTCGCTCGGCGGGCGCATGCGTGTGAGCTGGCGTGCGAAGACGACCTCGGCCACCGCCACCGCAATTTGCGCCGACACTTCGCGAATGCGCTGCAGGTCGGGATAGACACGCCCCATCGCAAGGTCATCCTCGGTCACGAGCGATGCGAGCGTCTTGGCGGCGACGAAGAACATCTCATCGGTGACACGCTGCGACTCGCTGGCAATCACGCCGAGGCCGACCCCGGGGAAGATGTACGAGTTGTTCCCCTGCCCGGAGACGTGCGTCTTGCCATTGAGCGTGAACGGCGGGAACGGGCTGCCACTCGCAAAGATGGCCCTGCCGTCCGACCATGTGTATGCCTGCTCGGCGGTGCACTCGGCCTTCGACGTGGGGTTTGACAGCGCGAAGATCACCGGGCGCTTGTTGATGCGCGCCATCGCCTTCACCACGGGCTCGGAGAAGCTCGCGGGCTGTCCGGAGACGCCAATGAGCGCCGTCGGCTTGAGCGCCTCGATGGCCGAGAGCAGGTCTGGCATCGGCGCGTGGTCGTGCGCGTACGGCCGCTTGTGCTCGGCCAGGTCGGTGCGCCCCTTCGTGACGAGGCCGTGCGAATCCACAAGCCAGCAGCGCGCGCGCGCCTCCGCTTCGCTGAGCCCCTCGGCAATCAGCGCCTGCACGATCAGGTTGCAGATGCCCACGCCGGCCTCGCCGGCGCCGAGGAAGAGGAACTTCTTGTCCGTCAGCGCGCCGCCGGTGATGCGCAGCGAGGAATAGAGGCCGGAGAGCGTCACGCCGGCGGTGCCCTGAATGTCATCGTTGAAGGTGCAGACCTGATCACGATACTTGCTGAGCATGCGGAAGGCGTTGCTGTTGCCGAAATCCTCGAACTGAATGCATGCCTTCGGAAAGACGTCCTGCACGGCCGACACAAATTCCTCGACGAGCGCATCGTAGGAGGGGCCGCGCAGCCGCTCCTGACCGAGTCCGATATACAGCGGGTCATCGCGCAGCGCCGTGTTGTTGGTGCCGACATCGAGCATGATCGGCAGGCACTGTTCGGGCGGCACGCCGGCGCAGGCGGTGTAGAGTGAGAGCTTGCCGACCGGGATGCCCATACCGCAGGAGCCGAGGTCGCCGAGCCCGAGGATGCGCTCGCCGTCGGTGACGACGATCATTCGGATGTCGGTGCGGGGCCAGTTGCGGAGGAGTTCGCGAATGCGGCCGCGATCCTCGCTGGAGATGAACAGCCCCTGTGGGCGGCGGAAGATGAGCGCGTATTTCTGGCAGGCCAACCCGACCGTCGGGGTGTAGATGATTGGCATCAGCTCCGAGAGGTTGTCAATCACCACGCGGTAGAAGAGCGTGGTGTTGCGTTCCTGCAGGGAAACCAGGTAGGTGTAGCGGTCGAGGTCGGTGGCCTTGCGCCGTATGTTGCTCAGGATCTTGTCCACCTGCTGTTCCAGCGTGGTGCGGTTGGCCGGGAGCAGGCCGCGCAGGCCGAAGGCATCCCGCTCCTTTTCGGTGAAGCTCGTCCCTTTGTTCAGCAGCGGGTCGTGGAGCAAGTCGGCTCCCCGTTTTCCCTCAATGACGGTTTGCACGGCGACATGCGCGCGCGTTTGCGGCTCCGGCAACGTGGCCACGCCACCGTGCGGTTCGGTCTCGGTATGAATAGTCACGGCGTATTCTCCTGGCGGCTTGCGGCCAGCAGGCGCTGGCCTCTTCAAACCTAGCGCTCGGCGGCGCGGCAATTGTCGGGGAATTTCTTCAGATTGCTTCTATTCAAGCTGACAGTGGATGCCGCAGTGCGAGATGCGGTGTTCGTGCGCCACCGGAACGATGGCGTGACGGCGGTTGTATATTCCGTACCTCATGCGCGTACTGCTCATCGGATTTGGCGGCGTACTCGGCGCGACGCTCCGGTACTGGCTCAGCGGCGTGGCGCAGGATCTATCCCCGCGGTCCATCTTCCCGGTGGGCACGCTCACGGTGAACGTCCTTGGCTGTCTGGCCATCGGATTCATCGCGGAGCTTGCCGACGCTCGTGGCGTGCTGAGTCCCGATACGCGCGCCTTTCTCATCGTCGGCATCCTCGGCAGCTTTACGACATTCTCGGCGTTCGCCAACGAGACGTTCAGCGCGATGCGTGATGGCGCGATGGGCCTGGCGTTCGTCAACGTCCTCTTGAACGTCGGCGTCTGCCTCCTCGCCGTGTGGGGCGGCCGGGCGCTCGCCAACTCACTCTGGAGCTAGCCGATGAGCCTGCCGCAAGAAGGTTCGCTGCTTCGCATCTTCATCGGCGAGGACGACAAGCACGACGGCAAGCCGTTGTATGAGTGGCTGGTGTTGAAGGCCCGCGAACGCGGCCTGGCAGGCGCCACCGTCGTGCGCGGCCTGATGGGCTTCGGCGCCCACAGCCGCCTGCATACGTTCAAGATCGAACGACTTTCGCTGGACCTGCCGATCGTGGTGGAGATCGTGGATGTCCACACGAAGCTCGAGGCGTTCCTCGCCGAGATCGACTCGCAGATCCACGAAGGCCTGGCGACGCTGGAGAAGGCCGACGTGCGATTCTATCGTAGCCGGCCCGGGGCCGCCAATACGGACGGTGCCTGAGCGCGGCCGGTTGCCAGCCTGCATTTCGCGAGCGATCTTCCTTCCTGATGCTCTGCCCGACGTGCGGTAAGGAAAGCCACAACATTCGGGTGTGCGCGCACTGCCAGACGCCGTACCCGACTGGAGGGGCATCCCATGCGACTGAAGCGGCTGGTGCGCACGGTAGCAGTAGCCCCGGTGCTGTTGCCCAGCTGACCCGCCTGCTCACGGGGCTTTCACCGGCGATGCGCTGGACCGTCGTGGCGGTGCTCGTGGCGTTCGCCGTTATCTACGTCTTGGTCGGACGCGAACGGACGATTCCTCCTGGCGTCGTGCTCCCGAACATCATTGCGACTCCGATGTCGGAGGCCGAGGCGACGACGTTTCTTGCGACGATGCACGCCACGGCGACCGTCGAGGAGCGCGAAGGAGAGCTATCGATACGTGTGTCGGCGGCCACTTTTCCGGTGCGCCGAGAGGGACAGCTGGCCCTGGCGCAGCAGTATGCGCGCGCCGACGAACTGATTCAACGACGCAAGCGCCCGATCACCTTCCTGGACGCATCGGGCAGTCGTTTCGCGCGCTCCGACCCAGCGACGGGCGTCACGCTGACGCGATGAGCGGCCGACGCGTGATGCGTGGCGCGCTGGTCACCGTCGTCTGCCTCGCTGCGGCGTGTGCGACGCGACCTCTCGCTCGCCAGATGGCTCATGAGGAGTCGGGGCGTGCAGGCATCGAGCAGACTCGCGTGCTGGACCTCTCCCCCGGCGTTACGGCGACGCTCGTGGCACCGTCTTCGCTGGACCTGCGCCAGCCCGTGGAACTCATCGTCTACGCCCTCCCAAATGGCAACTCGACCGCGGAGACGATGGGACGTGCGATGTCAGACAGTGCTGGGTGGCGGTTCGACATCCAACACATCGCGGCGCAGACGCGCGCCCTGCGCACGCGCGGCGTGCCGCAGGCCGTTGTGGCGTACGTCGAGGCCGAGGGCAAGAGCTGGCCGGCATGGCGCGCGAAGCGTGGCTACGCGACGGCGAATGCGCGGATCGTCGGAATGGTCGACCAGATTCGCGCTGCGCTTGGCCGTCCCCTTCATCTGACGGTCACGCTCACCGGGCACAGCGGCGGCGGCTCGTTCATGTTCGGTTTCATCGAAGGACAGGACTCGCTGCCCGCGTGGCTCACGCGCATCGCTTTTCTTGACGCCAACTACAACTTTGCTCCGTCGCATGTCGACAAGCTGCTGGTGTGGCTGCAAGGCGACGCGCAGCGCCGTCTGGTCGTGCTGGCCTACGACGATCGCGAGATCATGCTGGACGGCAAGAAGGTCGTGTCGGATGCCGGCGGCACGTGGCGTGCTTCGCAGCGGATGCTCGAATCCCTGGGTGCGTCGCGCCCATTCGTGCGCGACACGCTCGGGCCGTTCCTGCGGTATCGCGCGCCGCAGGTGGAGATCCTCCTGCACCCGAATCCGCAGAACAGGATTCTCCACACGGCAATGATCGGGGACATGAACGGCTACATGCACGCTGTGCTCACGGGACGGCCCTCGTACGAACGCGGTCCGTCGGTGCTGAAGGCGGAACGCGTGTATGTGCCGTTCATTCGTGGACCCGTCGTGCTGCCGGCCGCGACGCCGCCGGATATTCCTGCCCGCGCCCGCGACGCCCTCGGTGGCACCGCATTCATCGAAGCCATCGCACATGCGCCGCGCGACGAACGCGAAGCAGCCGTGCGGCGGGAGTTGCTCGCCGGCAACATCCCATCGTTCCTGCGCACCCTGCGCATCGTCAAGGCGAGCGCGGTCAGCCCCGATGGCACTGCGCACACCGTCACCTACGAAGTGATGCCCGACTACTTGGCGATCGGTTCCGACAGCGACTTCGTGCGGATGCCGATGACCCCGTACACGGCGCAGGCCTTCTGCGACGCGTTCGGATTCGTGCTGCCGACCGCCAAGATGGTGGACGACATCTGGACCGCGGCCCCGGTGCACGTCGAACCGCGACCGCTTACGCAGGACCGTGATTCCGCGCGCACGTTTCTGCAACACCACCGCATCATTGAAGAGCAGTTGGCCGGACAGCCCCGCGGTGCGTTCGTGGCCGGGATCAAGAAGGACGTGGTCGTGACGAACCGCCTGCTCGAGCGCACCAATCGCGTGGCGATCTACGGCTGGCATCACCTGAGTGGTCAGCCCATCCAACCCGTCTACGCGGGGCACGTCGATTGGTACGTGGACTACAGCCACGGCATCCGTCCAGTGCGGCGATGGATGCAGGTGGACGGCGTCCGTATGACATTCGAGGCGGTACTCGCGGATTCCGTCCGACGCGCCCTGCTCAGCAACGAGGGGGCGCTGGCGACGACGCGGTACGGCCAGCCGTAGGCTGACCCTTCGCCGAGCGACGAGGTCGCGCCACCTTCGGGGTGGCCGCGACGACCGCGCTGCGACAGACTACTAGCCATGCCACGCAACGTCGAGATCAAGGCGCGCATCGATAGCCTCGACGCGGTCGCCGCACGGGCACGGGGGATCGCGGACTCCGGCCCGACGGCGATCGCGCAGGACGACACCTTCTTTCCGTGCGCCAACGGTCGGCTGAAGCTTCGCCAGTTCGCCGACGGCACGGGCGAGCTGATCTTCTATCAACGTCCCGATCAACTCGGTCCCAAGACCTCGTTCTACCTGATTGCGCGCACCGACGATGGCGACGCTTTACGCGCCGTGCTGACGCACGCGCACGGACAGGCGGGCCGCGTGGTGAAGCAGCGCACACTGTATCTCGTGGGACGCACTCGCATTCACCTCGATCGCGTGGTGGGACTCGGTGACTTCCTGGAACTTGAGGTGGTGCTCGCGGACGACGAAGCGGACGAGGTGGGCGTACGCACCGCACACGCCCTGGTGGAGCAGCTCGGCGTCGAGCCGTCACAACTCGTGACCGAAGCGTACGTGGACTTGCTGCAACACTCCACGGCCCGGAGTTGACGCGTGCTGGTCCTGCTGCTTGCGCTGCAGGTCGGTGCGGCACGCGTCACGCCTGCCGCAAGCGCCTCCGACACAGCGGAGCGTGCCATCCGCGCGCGCGTGGACAGCGCCATCCGGAGTTTTCAGACGGTGTGGCGCGACGCCTGGGCCGAGACGCGCGGACAGGTACAGCGGTACGCTGGGTACGACAACCCATTCGAGGAGCGGATGCGGTACTTGGCGCTTCACTGCCACTGGATAGAAACGAACGCCAGGCTCAAGCGGCACGTGATCACCGGGACGATACCATCACACGGCACGTGCCCCATCTGGTATCCTGTGGATGGACCGAAGATTCGCGACGAGCGTCACGGCATTGATGGCGCGCTGACCTTCACCCGACGCTGGCGCGTGCGCTCCCTGCGACGGCCGCTTCGGTCGCTACTGGACTCTGCGGCCACTGCGTTGCCGGGCGATGCGCGCATCGCCGCGCAACGTGTGCGATTCGCAGTGGACGATGACGACGTGGACGGAGCAGTGCACGCCGCGGCCGCCTGCGACTCGAACGACGGGTATTGTGCGATGTTGCGCGGACTCGTGCTGCATCGCGCCGGGCGGACGGTCGCCGCCGATTCGGCGTTCCGGCACGCGCTGACGCTGACTCCGGAGGCCGAGCGATGCGCGTGGAGCGATGTCACCGTGCTGCTGGAACCCGAGTTGCGTCAACGCTACCTGAGCGGCACGTGCGCCGAACGCGCCGCGTTCGAGAGTTGGTTCTGGTGGCTGTCGGATCCGCTCTGGAGCGAACCAGGCAACGAGCGGCGCGCCGAGCAGTTCGCACGCAAGGTGATGGTCACCGTGCTGGCGCCGCTCCTTGCCGACGAGCGGCAGCACTGGGCGCCGGAAGAGGGAGGTGAGGCCGTCGCGGAGAGCCTCCTGCGGTACGGATGGCCCACGCAGTTCTACTGGGCCGGATTCGTCGTGGACGACGGCCACGACACCTGGCTGCTTCGAAGGGCAGTGGTGGACACCGCACAGCCGTACGTCGTGCGCGAGTATTCGCGCGACCGGTTGCACACGGTGCCCACCACCAAGGCGTTGGCGTCGCCATTCGACGCAGCCGCGAGTGACTGGACGCTCAACGGTCTGGTCTCCGACGAGGACTGGTGGCCGCGCGAGCACTTTGGTCGTGACGCCGGGATGATTCAGCAGCTGAGGGAGGGTCAACTTGGCATGCTGCGGCGGTGGGCAACGACGAACTTGGCTTGGGCTACGGAACTCGACAGCGCCATGCGTTTGCGCTCGGGGCGCGACAGCGTTCGCGCGGCGCTCTACGATGCACGCGGACCGGAGGCGACGCGACTCGTGGGGTGGTTCGGCGCTCGATCGGGGCGCCCGTTGGTAGTCAGCGGGAGTGTTTCCCCCGGACCGACACTACTCGGCGTAGAACTCCCTGGCGATGCGCGGCGTACGGCGGCGCGCACCCGTTTTGGCGTCACCGTTGTGCCGTCGTTGCGCGAACTCGGCCGCGAACTGGCCATCTCGCAACCGCTGCTCATCGCGGCACCCGACGTGGCGGCGGGTCCGCTGACCGCGGAGGCTGCAGTGCCACGTATGCTCGGCAGCACCACAATCACCCGCGCCCAGCGACTCGGCATCTACTGGGAAGCGTACGGCTTCGCTGTGACGGACACGGTGGACATCAGGCTGACGCTTTCGCGCGAGGGCAAGCCGGGGATATTCGAGCGCGTGACGACCGGGTTCGGGCTGTGGGGCGAGGAAGGAGGCCGCGCCGATGTGCGCTGGACGGAGCCGCCTGGCGGCGCCCGCGTCATCACCCAGATGGAAGGGAATGTGCCCGTGCAGATGCGCAGCGTGTCGCTGGATCTGCGCCGTCAGCGCGGTGGACGCTACAAGCTCGAGGTATCGATGAAGACGCCCACCGGCACAGCCGTGACTGGCGCGCGACTGATCACCCTGCGCTGAACCCGCGCGCGCCTCGCCCGACCATAACACACGCGCACACTACGGCACGCGCAAGGCGACGGACAAGCCGTGCGAATGCTGGGAGGAGGCTCAGTGGGAGCTGTTCGACGTCGTCGGTGAGCCATTCGAGTTGCACACCCTGGACG
>JAKAJN010000067.1 GCA_021813725.1 bacterium
TTGCGTACCGCGCCGGGGACATTATCTTAGTACTAAGATATAAGCACCTCGGTACCCCTCCCCTTCACCGTCGGAGGAGCCTGCCCCACCTCGACAGCCGGAGCCCCCCATGTCGCTGCGTCCCGTTGACCGCATCATCACCGCCCGCCCTACTATGGAAGGGGCCGGCGTCCGGTTGCACCGCGCCTTCGGCTTCGGCGACACCGAGACCTTCGATCCGTTCCTGCTGTTCGACGACTTCCGCGGCGACCGGCCAGCCGATTACCAGGCCGGCTTCCCGTGGCACCCGCATCGCGGCATCGAAACCATCACGTACGTGCTGGCTGGTTCGGTGGAGCACGCTGATTCGCTGGGCAACAAGGGACTGCTCGGCGCAGGCGACGTGCAGTGGATGACGGCCGGATCGGGGATCATGCACCACGAGATGCCGTCGGGCGACGCGATTGGCCGGATGCACGGCTTCCAGCTGTGGGCCAATCTCCCGTCGCACCTCAAGATGACGCGGCCGCGCTACCAGGATATCCTGGCGAAGGACATTCCGGAGATCACCGATGACGACGGCACCATCGCGCGCGTGATCACGGGCGAGTTCTGGGGGAGGCGCGGTCCCGTGGAAGGGATCGCGGCCGATCCGAGCTACGTGGACGTGTCGGTGATGCCCGGCCAGCGCAAGCGCATCGCCATCGACACGCGGCGCAACGCCTTCGCCTACATTTTCGCGGGGAGCGGACAGTTCAAGGACGCGTCCGATCCGTTCGGCGTGCTCACGGAGAAGGCGGACGACTCGATCGTGCGCGAGACGGTGGGCAACCGCTCGCTCGTCGTCTTCGGCAACGGCGACGAGATCGACGTGCAGGCGGGCGACGAGGGGATTCGCTTCCTGCTCGTCTCGGGCCAGCCGTTCAAGGAGCCCGTGGCGTGGTACGGGCCGATCGTGATGAACACCAAGTCCGAGTTGACGCAGGCGATCACCGACCTGCGCAACGGGACGTTCATCAAGGAGAGCGCGTAGCGCGATTTCGCCGTCACGCCACACACAACGGCCGCCCTTGTGGGCGGCCGTTGTTGTCTGCGGGGAGGCCGAGCCGCGAATCCAAAGGTGCAAACCATCCGTAGGCGGAGGATGTCGAACCATTCAGAGCGCCGTTCGCTCCACCTGCCCACCCTGTGATGCGCCTCGAATCCGTGATCATGCCCTTCTCTCCGCCTGCCGGTCGTCGAGCGGCGCGCGTGTTCAGCCTGGTTGCGATCGTCGCCGCGGCCGGCGCCAACGCGCTGGCCGCGCAGACACCGGCGGGCAACGCCGCCAGCACGCTTCCCAGCGCGGTGGCGGCGCATCGCAGCACAGCGGTGACCATTGACGGCCGTCTCGACGAATCCGCGTGGAGTGCGGCGACGCCGATCAGCGCGTTCCGCCAATACCAACCGCAGGAGGGAGCGCCCGCCTCACTCCCGACGGAGATTCGCATTCTGTACGACGACCGCGCGCTCTACCTCGGCGCGCGACTCTCCGACCCGCAGGGACGCGCCGGCCTCCGCGCGCCACGCGCGCGCCGCGACCAATTGCTCGACGGAAGTGGCGACAACGGCGCGTTCAACTCGCTGACCTCAGACAAGCTCGTCATCGAGCTCGACCCGTACCACAACCACATCGACGACGTGCTGTTCGAGATCAACCCGGCTGGCGTGCGCGGCGAGGCGTTCAACGGCGACGAGTCGTGGGACCCCGTGTGGGACGTGGCAACGCGGGTGGACGACAACGGCTGGACGGCGGAGCTTCGCATTCCGTATTCGCAGCTCCGTTTCTCGCGCGACTCCGTGCAGCAGTGGGGCCTGCAGATCTGGCGCTACGTGGACCGGCTCAACGAACGCGACATGTGGTCGTTCCGGCGGCAGAACGAGAACGCCGGCCCGATGTTCTTTGGCCACGTCACCGGCATCACGCCGGGCGCGCAACCGCGCCACATGGAGGTGATGCCGTACGTCGTCGCCAAAGGAGCGTACGCGCCGACGGCGGCCGGCGACCCGTACCATAGCGGGTCCGCGCGCACGGCGGCGATCGGCGGTGACGTGAAGTACCTGCTCACCACCAACCTCACGCTCGACGCGACCATCAATCCGGACTTCGGGCAGGTTGAAGTGGACCCGTCCGTCCTCAACCTCTCCGCCTCGGAGACGTACTACGACGAGAAGCGACCGTTCTTCGTGGCGGGAAGCAGCGCCTTCTCGTTCGGCGGGATGAGCTGCTATTTCTGCGACAACTCGTCGGGACTCTCGGCGTTCTACTCGCGGCGCATCGGCCGCCCGCCGCAACTCGGCGGCTACGCGAGCAGCCGCGCGTCGTACGCCGACGTCCCCGACAACACCACCATACTCGGCGCGGCCAAGATCACCGGTCGCACGAGCAACGGGTTCTCTGTCGGCATTCTCGACGCCCTCACCGATCGCGAGACGGCGCGGTTCCGCGGCGCCACGCCAGGGCCCGAGGGGCGTCAGATGGTGGAGCCGCTGGCGAACTACTTCGTCGGGCGACTCAAGAAGGACCTGCGGGCCGGCGCGACGTCCATCGGCGGCATCCTGACCTCCACCGTGCGCCGCGTCGGTGACGACTCGATCGCGGCCAGTCTGCTGCGCCATCGGGCGTCGGCGCTCGGCCTCGACTGGCGCCACACGTGGGATCATCGCCGGTATCGGTGGATGGGGACGTTGATCGCGTCGGATGTCGGCGGCAGCTCGGCGGCGATCGCGGCGACGCAGCGCTCGAGCGTGCACTACTACCAGCGTCCCGACCGCGACGTCATCGCCCGCGGGTTCTTCGACACCCGCTACGATACGACGGCCACGACCATGCGCGGCTGGGGGTTCTACTCCCGCGTGGCGAAAGAGAATGGCGACTGGCTGTGGGAGCTGGCGCAGAACTGGCGCTCGCCGGGATTCGAAGTGAACGACCTGTCGTTCACGAGCCGCACCGGCTTTCGCTGGATGAACGGCAACATCGTGCGCCAGTGGGTGAAGCCCACCACCTGGTATCGCAACGTATTCATGTCTGCCGGAATGAACCAGGAGTTCAATTGGGATGGCCTGCGCACCTTCCAGGACTGGACGTCATACGTCGGCGTGGAGTTCCCCAACTACTGGCGGCTGCGGTCGTTCGCGATCCACAACGTCGCCGTGGATGACGATCGCCTGACGCGCGGTGGGCCGGTGGTAATGCACGACGGTTCCAACTTCGTTCACGTCCAGCTCTCCACGGATCCGCGCCAGCGCGTGGTACTCGACTTCACGAGCCGCACAGCCGCGGGGCTGAGCGACGGCACGCACTTTCAGATGTGGCAACCCGGGATGGCGGTCAAGCCGCTTCCCAGCGTGTACGTGCAGCTCGCGCCGTCGTACAGCATGTCCGAGAATGCCACGCAGTACGTGCGAACGGTCGTGGATCCCACGGCCACGGCGTTTGGGGGCTCGCGCTACGTGTTCGCGTTCATCCGCACGCGGCAGCTCTCGATGGAGACGCGCGTGAACTGGACGTTCACGCCCAATCTCACGCTGCAGCTGTACGCCCAGCCGTTCATCGCCAGTGGCGACTACCTGCACCTGCGCGAGTTCGCCGGTCCGCGTACGCTCACAATGCTCGACTACGGCCGAGACGTCGGCACGCTGACGAGGAATGCCTCGACCGGCGCGTACACCATCGACCCCGATGGCACTGGACCGGCGGCCGCGTTCACGCTTGGCAATCCAAACTTCACCACCCGGTCGCTACGCGGCACCGCGGTAGTGCGCTGGGAGTATCGTCCCGGCTCGACCATCTACTTCGCGTGGACGCAGAAACGCGCCGGGATGAGCGATGACGGCACGATCGACTTCTCGCGCGATCAGGCGGCGATGTGGCGCGACTCGGCGGAGAATGTGTTCCTGGTGAAGGTGAATTACTGGCTCGGGCGTTAGGCGCGGAGCGAACGGGACCGCGCGTCGTTCCCGAATCGCTCTGCCGCCTTCGCCTGCCGCTTGGCCGCCTCCGTGGCGCGATCGCGCGGGGGCGCGTTGGTCACGAGTGCGTGCAGAAGCGCGCGGGCCGCTTCGGCCGTCTGGGCAACCGCGAGGGCAAACGCCGCTTCATTCGCCTTGGACGGCTTGGTGAACCCGCTGACCTTGCGCACAAACTGCAGCGCCGCCGCTTCGATTTCGTCGTGCGTGACGGGCGGATCGAAATTGAACAGGGTCTTGATATTGCGGCACATGGGGGGCTCCTCGTGGGTCAGTCCGGCGCTCGGCTGGCGGTAGCCGGTGGCTAGGCGACGGTGGTGAGAATGATGAAGGTGCGATAGGTCGCGTGCACGAAGCATCCGATGGTGACCGCATCGACGCAGAAGTCGATCCAGAGCTGACGCGTGGGCTGTGAGTGCATTCGGCCTAACGTGCGTGTGACTTGTAGCACGCCAGGCACGACACCGCTCCAACCATACCCAATCCCCCACCCCACAGCGTACAGCGGGGCCGGCATACTCGCCGACCCCGCTGTTGTTTCTCTGTTTTCTCTCTGTTGTTTCTCTTTCTCTACTGCACCGCATTGATCATGTCGAAGATCGGCAAGTAGCAGGCCACCACCATGCCGCCGACGACGACGCCGAGGAACACGATCATGATCGGCTCCATCGCCGCGAGCAGCGCGCCGACCGCGGCGTCGACTTCTTCATCATAGAAGTCGGCGATCTTGCTGAGCATCTCGTCCAGGCCGCCGGTCTGCTCGCCCACGGCGATCATCGAAATCACCATCGGCGGAAAGACGTTGCTCTTGGCGAGCGGCGCCGAGATGGTGTCGCCACCGGCAATCGACGAGCGCGACTGCATGATGGCGTCGTGGATGACGCGGTTGCCGGCGGTCTTCGCCGTGATCTCAAGCCCGTCGAGAATGCTGACGCCGGAGCTGATGAGCGTGCCGAGCGTGCGGGTGAAGCGCGACACGGCCGACTTGCGCAGCACGTCGCCGAGCACGGGCATCTGCAGCATCAGCTTGTCGAGCGTCAGCTTGCCGCCTGGCGTGGCGTAGTACTTCTTGATCCCCCACACCGAGCCATAGCCGATGCCGCCCAGCGCCCACCAATAGGACTTGAGTGCGTTCGACAGCCCGATCACGATGCGCGTCGGAAGCGGCAGCGCCAGGCCGACGCTCGCGAACATGCTCTGGAAGACGGGGATGACGAAGATGAGGAGCACAACCACGGCGATCACGGCCACGCTCATGATCACGCCGGGGTAGATCATCGCCCCCTTCACCTTGCGCACGAGGGCATCGTTCTTTTCCATGAACGTCGCCAGGCGCATCAGGATCGTGTCGAGGATACCGCCGGCCTCACCGGCCGCGACCATGTTCACGTACAGGTCGGAGAAGGCGTTGGGGTGCTTGGCCAGCGCGTCGGCCACCGTGTGGCCCGACTCGACGTCGAACACGACCTGCCGCGTCACCGACGCCAAGGCCTTGTTCTCCGTCTGCTTGCTGAGGATGTCGAGGGCCTGCACGAGCGGCAGGCCGGAGTTGATCATCGTCGAGAACTGGCGCGTGAAGATCACGATGTCGCGCATCGCGATCGACCCGCCCGTCTTCTGCTTCGCCTTCGCCTGCTCCTCGACCTTGACGACGTTCATGCGCTTTTGGCGCAGTTGCGTCATCACATCATCCTTGGTCGCGGCTTCCAGGGTGCCGGTCTTCAGCTCCCCCTTGGCGTCGCGTGCGGTGTATTGGAAACTCGGCATCGGCGCTCGTTATCCGGTCCGGCGTGAATTGGCCCTACTGGAGGACGGCCAACGGGTCACCGACGCAACCCGCCGCCCGCCGCCCCGCCCGGCTTGCCACCCGGCACCTCCTTGGCCCCGGTGTCGCCCTCCAGCGGGCTCTTGCCGATGAGACGCAGGAACTCGTTGGCGTCGCTCGACACGCGCAGGCACTCCTCCTCCGACACGTCGCGCGCCATGTAGAGCTGGTACAGCGCGTCGTTCATCGTCTGCATTCCGAACTTCTTCCCCGACTGCATCGACGAGTAGATCTGGTGGATCTTGTCGTCGCGGATGAGCGCCCGGATGGCCGGCGTCACCACCAGGATCTCGGCCGCCATCGCGCGGCCGCGGCCGCTCTTCTTGGGGAGCAGCGTCTGCGTGATGACCCCCTCGAGCACGAAAGCGAGCTGGGCGCGCACCTGCGACTGCTGGTGGCTGGGGAAGACGTCAATGATGCGGTTGATCGCTTCCGCCGCCGAGTTGGTGTGCAGCGTGGCGAAGGCCAAGTGGCCGGTTTCGGCAATGGTGAGCGCGGCCTGGATGGTCTCCAAGTCGCGCATTTCGCCGATGAGGATGACGTCGGGGTCCTGCCGCAGCGCGTATTTGAGCGAGTTCTGGAACGACTTGGTGTCGGTGCCCACCTCGCGCTGGTTGACGATGCACCCCTGGTGGCGGTGGATGAACTCGATGGGGTCTTCCACCGTGATGATATGCCCGCGCCGCTCGCGGTTGATCTTGTCGATCATGGCGGCGAGCGTCGTGGACTTGCCCGAGCCCGTCGGCCCCGTGACAAGCACGAGCCCGCGCGGCTTCTCGGCCATCCGCGCGATCACCGGCGGCAGATGCAGGTCGTCGAACGTCTTGATCGAGAACGGGATCTGGCGCATCACGATGGACACGCAGCCGCGCTGCTTGAAGACGTTGCCGCGGAAGCGCGCGAGGTTCTGGATGCCGAACGAGAAGTCGAGCTCGTCCTCCATCTCAAAGCGCTTCTTCTGGTTCTCGGTGAGCACCGAGTAGGCCAGCTGCAGCGTGTCCTTGGGATTGAGCACGTACTCGATGCGCGAGTTCGTGATCTCGCCGTCGATGCGCATCTTGGCCCGCTCGCCGGCGGTGATGTGCAGGTCGGAGGCGCCGCGCTCGATCATCTCCTCGAGGAGGACGCGGAGGTTGACGCCCTGCTGCTGCGGCGCCGCGCCGGGCGCGGCGGTGGGGGGTGCACCAGTCATGAGGGAATCCGGGTCATTGAGGTTCGGCGCCGCGCCCTGCGCGTCAGGCGCTGGTCTCGCGGAGCACTTGTTCGAGCGGAACGACGCCCTTGAGGACCTTCAGCCAGCCGTCCATGCGCAGCGTGAGCATGCCGTCCTCGATGCCACCTTCCTTGATCTCGGCGGCGCCGACGTTCTGCAGGATGAGGCGGCGCAGCCGCGGCGTCATGAACATCACTTCGTACAGCCCCTGGCGCCCCTTGAGGCCGTTGCCGCCGCACGCGTCGCACCCCTTGCCGCGCCAGCACGGCACGGAGGCGATCTTGGTGTCGAGCGTGACGTCCTTGAGGAGCGGCGCCGCTTCCTTGGACGCGTTGCGGATGGCGTCGCGCAGCGCCTCCTCGGTGAAGCGCAGGTCACGGTACGTGGTGTCACGCGTGATCTTGGCCGTCGTCATCTCCTCGTCGCTCATGATGTAGTGCTCCTTGCAGACACCACAGACACGGCGCACGAGGCGCTGGGCGAGCACGAGGTTGAGGGCGGAGCTGACGTTGAACGGTTCCAGGCCCATGTCCAGCAGTCGGGTCACGGTCTCCGGCGCCGAGTTGGTGTGCAGCGTCGAGAGCACGAGGTGGCCGGTGAGCGCCGCCTTGATGGCGATGCCGCCGGTCTCGAGGTCGCGGATCTCGCCCACCATGATGATGTTCGGATCCTGGCGCAGGAACGCCTTCAGTGCCGCGGCGAACGTCATCCCGATCTCGTTGCGCACGAGCACCTGGTTGATGCCGAAGATGTTGTACTCCACCGGGTCTTCGGCCGTCATGATGTTCGTGTCGATGCTGTTCACCTTCGACAGCGCCGAGTACAGTGTGGTCGTCTTGCCCGAGCCCGTGGGGCCCGTCACGAGCACCATGCCGTAGGGATTGCTCACGGCCTCCATCAGTTCGCGCTCGGCGCGCGGCTCGATG
This sequence comes from bacterium, assembly GCA_021813725.1. GTDB lineage: Bacteria > Gemmatimonadota > Gemmatimonadetes > Gemmatimonadales > Gemmatimonadaceae > PNKL01. The sequence continues at coordinate 7,952 of JAKAJN010000067.1, forward strand.
CCGAACTTCTCGAGGTCGAGCGTCAGGTTGCCCTTGTCGAGGATGCGGAGCACGACCTTCTCGCCGAAGATCGTGGGCAGGGTCGAGACGCGGTAGTCAATGACCTTCTTGCCCATCTTCAACTTGATGCGTCCGTCCTGCGGAACGCGTCGCTCGGCGATATTGAGCGCCGACATGATCTTGAAGCGCGAGATGAGCGCCGCCTGCATCTTCTTGGGCGGCTTCATGATTTCCTGCAAGGCGCCGTCAATGCGATAGCGCACGCGCAGCTCGTGCTCGAAGCACTCGAAGTGGATGTCGGACGCGCCGCGATTGACCGCGTCGGTGAGGATGGCGTTCAGCAGCTTGACCACCGGCGCGTCGTCGACCAGCTGGGCCTGCCCGGCCGCGGCGTCGTCGTCCTCGCTCTCCACCACCTCGACATCGGCTTCGGCGTCGAGCCCCTCGATTTCGTCGAGGAGGGCGCCCATCTGGATGTCGGTGGACTCGTAGTGCTTCTCGATCGCGTTCTTGAGCGTGAACTCGCCGGCGATGACCGGGAAGATGTCGTAGCGCGTGATGAACTTGAGGTCGTCCACCACGCCCATGTTCGTCGGGTCGGCCATCGCGACGGTGAGCGTTCGGCCGTCGCGCTTGAGCGGGAGGACGAGGTGCTTCACCGCCAGGTCGGCAGGGACGAGCTTCACGATCTTCGGGTCCACCTCGAACTTCGAGAGGTCCACGGCCGGCATCTTGTACTGGCGCGCCAGAACCTTGGTGAGCTCGAGTTCGGGGACAAACCCCAGCTTGACGAGGTTGTAGCCGACGCGCGTGCCGCTCGCCTTCTGCTCGGAGAGCGCCTTTTCCAACTGCTCCTTTGTGATGAGCCCCTCGCGGAGGAGGAGGTCACCAAGGCGTTCGGATCCGGAAGCGGCGGGGTTGGCCATTGAACGGCGGACCGGAGACGGGAGACGGAAGACGGCAGACCGTCGCCCCTCGGGCGCGGCCCTGCCTCTAATGAGTAGATTAGCATAGGAACCGCGGCCCGGTAAGGCCGGGAATACGGGGGCCCTGGAGGACCTTTAGACGGGAAAGTCGGGAACCGGGTGCCCGAAATTCCGGCAAAACGGTTACCCCAACGTACCCCCAGCGGGAACGCCTCCGAGCGGCCGGCGCCACGCCCCGGGTCGCCCCGCCGCCAGCATACTATCCGCCCCGCCCCCGCGCCATGCAGCCGGCCCGTCGCGCCCAGTATGCTGCTGACATGGCAACGCCGCGCACACTCAGGCAAGCGCTTACCCGCTACTGGATCAACCACTGGGACGCCACGGACCCGCAAGTGATCAACTTCGGCAACGTTGGTGTCCCGCCCCAGCGCAATCCGACGTTGGGGCACGAAGCCGCCGAGGCGGCGCGCCGGTATCGCGAGATGGCAGTGCGGATAGTGGCCAACGCTCGAAAGCCACAGGTGGTGCGCTGGCTCTCCAGCAAGGAAGCCTTTGTGCGCGAGTTCGTGCTTGAGCACCTCGACCGGTGGACGCCTGAGTAGACACCGCGGGCGCAGCCCACGGCGGGAGCTGGCCCGAGTGCGAGTGCACTTGCGTCAGGCGGAAGCGGATGGCGTGAACGTCATTGCCACCCGCGCCAACGTCGGGAAGAAGGCGGCACCAATCATCGAAGAGTGCGACCGAGAGCTGTGCGCAAGCAGGGTCAGGCCACCTGGGCGGCGATCTCGCGCGGGTTTAACGCGACCATGCACTTCCAAGCGTACTAGCGGTAGCCTCCTGTCATCTAGCTCATCCGCATTCGGGTGACAGGTTGCATCGCGGGCTGAGACTGGACCCCTCACACATAGCGAATGTTCACGCCGTCGGGCGTCTGATGCGCGCCGGAGAGATGCCCGGATTCAGTCCGACTGCTGGCGTGGAGGAAGCGCGTGGAGCATGATAGCCTCGACGAGGATCCCTAATGCAGCTGGGAATCATTGCACCGCATCACGGTTCCGAGATTGTCGGCGGAACCATCCAATACCTGCAACGGAGTTTCCATGACACCGCTGAGCCAGATGGACAAAGACGCTCTCGTCGAGAGCGTTGCGCTGATTCACCGCATCGTCCAGGAAGCCCTTGCCTCGCTCAAGAATGGCAACACACACGACGCAGCAGAACACATTGCCGATGTCGAGGGGAAGCTCGGTGTGTTTGCCCCAACGCTGAAGGAGTTTCTAAGGAAGGCTTGATATCGGACCAAGCACGGCCGCCGCTACAGGGGCTAGCCGCGGCGTCTTCGGCAGATGCCATGCACCTGTTCTCTACAGTGGGTGAAACTCTATTCGCTCTGACAACGAGCCGCGGCAAATGCGTCGACGTCGACGCCTCCACGTCCTTCGTCATCGACGAATCCGTCGCAACCCAGCACTCGCGGGACCTGGAACAAAGCGCGTGCCTAACCGGTAGGGCGCTGCTCTCAATCGATTCGCGCCAGGACGGCGCTGACGGCAGCATTCGCATCGGATGGCGAGCGTCTACTTCTAAGCTGGCGATATGATTGATGTGTTTGTGAGTTACTCACATCGTGATCGAGAGACGGCCGCCGCACTCGTGGCGGTGCTGGAGCGTACCGGTTTGACGGTATGGTGGGATGCCCTCATAAAGGACGGCGCGCCCTGGGATCTCGAAATCCAAGCCAATCTCACCGAAGCCGCGTCGGTAGTCGTCCTTTGGTCGCGAAGTTCCGTTACCTCCGGTGCCGTTCTCGATGAAGCCTCATTCGCACGCATGTTTCGGAAACTTCTCAATGTCTTCATCGATGACTGCGACACTCCACTTGTCGCGAACGGTAGCGAACCAATCAACCTACGCTCTTGGCGTGGAGAGCAGGACCATGTGGACCTGCAGACGCTAGCTGCGACGCTTGCGGATCGACGTAAGACCGCCCTCGAGACCACGGCGGAAAGAGCGGCGCTTGAAGTGCACCACGGCGCATCGCTCGCGAGAGAATCCGCGCTAGACCAAACCCTAGCGTGGCTGCAAGCCAGTGGTCTTCGCGACACGATAGCGCTTGATCTGTCGGGTGTGCAGTTCATAAGCACGCATTCGATGGTCGGCCTGATGGCTATCGGTGATTGGATACGGGCCACACGATTCATGAAAGCGCGGCTGGTCCTGCCGACCGGTGAGAAGGCTCTCTCGTTTCTGTCGACAATGGGGTTCACAACGGAAGCTGAGGCCGTGTATACCGTTGTAGGTGAATTGCCAAAGGGCCGCAGGTCCAGCTACTCGGCGCTCATGCCCTTGCGCCGCATTCGCGGCGACGACGACAAGCGAGAGCGCGTTCTATCCGAGGGCGATGAAGAACACCTCCGGAGCTTGCTGACACTGAGTTGTCCTGAAATCGGTGGACACCATCCTAAGGTACATTGGGGCGTGGAGGTGTCCGATGCGAGCACGACGGAAGTTCACCCGGGAGTTCAAGCTGGAAGCGGTGCGGCTGGTGCGGGAGCGCGGCGTCACGGTGGCCCAGGCCGCCCGGGATCTCGATCTTGGCCAGACCGTGTTGCGGAAGTGGCTGCGGGCGTTTGAGGCCGATCCGAAGAGCGCCTTCCCCGGGCAGGGGCAGCAGAAGCCGGAGCAGGTGGAGCTGACGCAGCTCCGGCGGGAAGTGGCGCGCTTGAAGATGGAGCGCGACATCCTAAAAAAAGCCGCGGCCTACTTCGCCAAGGAGTCGACGTGAAGTTCGGCTTCGTGGCGGCACACCGAGGGATCTGGCCGATTGACGTGGCATGCGAGGCGCTCGGGATCTCGCGCAGTGGATTCTATGCGTGGCGGCAGCGGCCACCGAGCCGCCGCGCGCGGACCGACGCCGCGATCCTGACCACGATCCGCGCGAGCTTCGCGCTCTCGGATGGCACCTATGGGGTTCGGCGCATGCTCGACGACGTGCGCGATGCGGGGCATCAGTGTGGCCGGGATCGCATCGGTCGGCTCATGCGCGCGGCCGCGTTGCGTGCGCGCCCCAAGCCGCGGGCCAAGCCCACGGATACGGGCGAGCGGGCGGTGCATGCCATCGCGCCGAATGTGCTGGATCGGGCGTTCACGGCGACGGCGCCGAATCAGAAGTGGGTGGCCGATTTCACCTATCTCTGGACTAGCGAGGGATGGCTGTACGTGGCCGTCGTGCTGGACCTCTTCTCGCGACGCGTCGTCGGCTGGTCGATGCAGGCGCGCATGACGAGCGATCTGGTGACCGACGCCTTCGTGATGGCGGTGTGGCGGCGCGGCCCTAGTGCCACGCTCTTGCATCACTCGGACCAGGGCTCGCAGTATGCGAGCGAGGCGTTTCGCCGGCAGCTCGCCGCGCTGGGCGTCACCTGCAGCATGAGCCGGTCGGGCGACGTGTGGGACAACGCGGTAATGGAGAGCTTCTTCTCCACGCTCAAGACGGAGCGCACCAACCGCCGGCACTACGCGACACGGGACGAAGCCAGGGCGGACGTGTTTGACTACATTGAGCGGTTCTACAATCCGATCCGGCGGCACTCGACGCTGGGCAATCGCAGTCCGGTGGTGTTCGAACAGGAGCAGCAGCAACAAGCAGTCGCCTAACTCACCGTCCATCGATTCCAGTACAACTCATACCGCGCCTTGCTGAATAAGCGCCGTGCTGCGTGCTGATGTTCCAACAACCGCAGCGAGGCCAGTAGGTTGCGATTCACGATCAGGGCTGCACGCGGCGGCAAGCACAAGCACCAGAATCACGGCACTCACTCTTGCTGCCAGGCGGGGAGACTGCGTCCTACCCTGTCCACACGCTATCAGACAACGCATGTTGCGCACTCCATTCGAAAGATGATGGGGGGTACGTCGGGCACCCATTGCCCGACCCACGAGCCATCGATCGTTCGAATGGGTTCGCACCACCGCGCGATCGATCGCGCAAGCCTCTCTACAACGGGATGACCAACCGTCGACAAACTCCATCCACATCTAGCCACGCAGATTGTCGCGGTACTTCTCTGCTGCTCGGTTAGCTCACGGCTGCTACTATTACGCTATGTCACGCTATCAATGCGGTCAAGGCCGACAGCAACCGTTTCTGTGCGCCAGAGGGGTAATGAAGATTTCAGTCTGCACGGGTTGCAACTCGTGGCCGCAGTTGCAGATCGGATTGGTCAGGCGCGACCAAACCCACCTCCGTACGTTGTTACGTTGATGCGCTCGAGAGACGCAACATGGAGAGAGCGCTGGCTTGGGCGCCTGTCTTCTCCTTCACGACGAATCGCGTTCCAGAGGTAGCACGCGCCCCGACTTCGGTTCTGTTGGCGCGCGCGCTTTCTTGCTGCGCCAGCTTCGTACGTCCCTCGGCGCGGGCGCAGGACTCTGCAGCCGGCACGGTGCCGGCCCACCACAAGGGAGTCCTGCCATGTTCCGCCCGTCGCGCGTCCCCCGCCACCGACTCTTCATCCCACCTCTCGCGAAC
>JAKAJN010000227.1 GCA_021813725.1 bacterium
CCGCGCAGTTCTGTCATGTGCTCGGGCGTGAGCAACGCCTCGAGCGTGACGAGCACCCACTCGTCGCGTGCGGCAAAGGCAGGGTTGGTCATCGACGACCCTCCCCGGCTCTAAGGTAGCGGAGGCCTCGTTCCACGGCTGGAAAGGTAACGCGGGGCACGCGGCGGCGGGAATGCCCCGCTGAACCGCTTCGCGCGGTGGCCTGACGGGCTACAGAATCGGCCAGAGTCCCTGCGACACATCAATGCCAAAGGTCCAGCGCCCCCCTCGTGTGCCGCGGGCGACGTCGAATCGCAATTGGTCGAACAGCGTCAGCACGCCGAGGCCTAACGCGCCACGCCAGCCATGCGCGGCCGCTCCTGGGAAGTCCGTCCAGAGGCCCATCGCGAACGGCGCGAACGTGATGCGGCTGGGCACGCGACCGAATCGACCGAGCCGCAGGGGGACGAAGGGGACCGACTGCTGCCACTCCAGGCGCTGCGACAGACCGGCGCGCCCGGCAAACTGATGGTAGTCGAACCCCGGTCCCGTCACAGGGCCGCCAAGCCGCACGAGCCGCTGAGCGGGCGGGGCGAACCTACCGAACAGGCCGGCGGCGAGCGTGCGCGAGACGAGCGAGCCACTGCGGAGTTTCACCGCTCCCTCCACCGCAAGCACTCCCCTCCCGAGCCAACCAGCATCGCCGAGACGGAGTCCGTCGTCGATCCGCGCACGCTCGCCGCTCAGCGCGGCACGGGCGGCAAAACTGGCCGGCCCAACGTGAAGCGCGGCGTGGTTTGCCTCGACACCAAAGCGCCACGCCTGCAGCCGCGCGGCGGCGATCGTCGGCTCGTAGCGACCGGTCGAGGGAGTGGCGTGCACGGTGACGGCAGACTCCTGCCTCCGTTCCGCGCGGACCGACCAGCGCCAGCCGTCGCTCGGCGCGAGCTCCGCGGTGATGGCCAGCGAACGCTCGCGATACGGATCGGTGTAGTCCGCGCCGAATTCCTGCGCGGCCAGCGAATTGCGCACGCCACTCGCCTCCGCCACTTCACCCGCGTCAGCCAGATCGTCGAGCGCGCGCAATGCGATGCGGACGCCGTCGGCGCGCCGCCACGACAGCGCGAACGCGCCGGCGGTGTGGCGGTTTGCGGAGCCGTAGCGCACGCGTGCCGACGCGAGCAGACCGGCACCCAACGCGCGGCGCACGCCGGCCCCGAATGCGAGCCCCTCGACACGGTTGACGCGCACGAGGTCGCTGACCGAGCGGGCCGAGGCATTGGTGGCGCGCACGCGGGCCAGTGCCTCGGCGCGCACCAGTTCGCGCGCCGCCTCCTGAACCGCACGCACGTCATCATCCGTGGCCAGCGTCACGTCGGCGGGGAGTTGCTCGAGAATTGCACCGGCGAACGGAAAGGCGCGCAACTCGGCGGGAAGCGCCCCTGCCACGATCTCCGGACCCGCCGTGACCGCGGGGGCGAGGCCGACATTCGTCTTCACGCAGCAGATTTCCCATCGGCCGCGGATGATGCCGCGCGTTGGAAAGTCGAACCACGACCCGGCACGACGAATCTCGATCTCCTGCCGATAGGGGAGCCAGAAGCGCCCGTCCACGAGGCCGTTTTCGAGCACGACCGAGACATCCTCGAGGTACTTGTCCTTGAGCGCGGCGCGCGTGAACGAGAACGCCATGCGCACCACGGTCGCCGTGGCGCGGTCAATGTAGACGGCACCGACCGCCCGCGGCAGGCGATCGTCGCGCGGCCGGACCTGCACCATCACGACGTCGATGTCGCGGTCATTGGTGCGCATCGTCATCGAGTCGGCGATGGCGAAATCGTAGGCCGCCCGGCCGGCCAGGGAGAGGGGGTGCGGTACGTCGCGCACCTCGTCACCGTCGCCGAGCCGAATGACCGCCGGGAAGTTGTTCTGGATGATCGCGAGGTGGTCGCGATGGTATTCGATGTCGGTGGGCAGCAGCAGCGTGTCGCGCCGCCCGATGATCCGCTGCTTGCTCCGGTCCGGCGCCCGCCAATAGACTTCCACCATCAGTTCGTCGGTCTTCATGACGCGGGGCGGATCGGGAAAGCCCTCTCCCACCTGCGCCAGGAAGGTCAGGTAGCCGTGTGCGCGGGCGGTGTAGTCCGTGAGTCCGGTGTCGGCCAGTTGCGCTGACCGCCGCGCGATCGCCTGGTCCACGAGTTGCATGGTGGGTGCGGCGTTCCACGCGCTCGTGTCGGGCCGCTGCTGGGCGGCCAGCACCACGGGAGCGGCGCACCACGCGAGGGCGAGGCGAACGAGGCGCATCCCTCAAACTACCGTGGGGACGACGGAACGGGGGAGGAGGTCGGAGACGTGGGAATGAGGGAGGAGAAGTGGGACGAGTAAAGGGAGCAGGCGCATGAGCCCGTCAGCACCGGACAGCTTCGAGACGTTCGACGCCCGCGCGCGGACCGGGGGCCTCGTTCCCGTCTGGCGCGACGTCCTCCTGGATGCGGAGACACCGGTCGCCGCGTTCCATCGTCTGCGCCGCGGGCCGTTTGCGTTCCTGCTCGAGTCGGCGCCCGCCGGGGGCGAGACGTGGGCCCGCTACACGTTCATGGGGAGCGAACCGCACGCGGCGTGGCGCCTGCGGGACGGCGTGGTGGAGGACTGGACGGCAGCGCAGGGATGGCATACGCCTCGCACGCCGGCGGACCCGATGGCCGACTTGCGCGACCTCCTCGCCCGGATGCCGGTGGCCGAGGCGTCAGACGTTGGCGCCTTCTGGGCCGGCGCCGTCGGCTATTTCTCGTACGATCTCGTGCGCCACTTCGAGCGTCTGCCCGACGCACCGCCGCGCGGCATCGATGCACCCGACGCGATCGTGATGTTCCCGCGCACGGTCGTCATCATGGACAACCTGCGCGCGCAGGCGCGTGTGGTGT
>JAKAJN010000068.1 GCA_021813725.1 bacterium
CCGGGTCCCGGCGGGGCGCCCGGCGCGGCTGGACCCGGTGGTGCCGCCGCGGAACCGAGTCCGCGTCCGTACAACACGGTCATTCGTGGCGACGTGAAGACCAAGGCGGGGCTGTTCAAGACGCACCGCATCGGGTCGCGCCTCTACTACGAGATTCCCAAGGGCGAACTCGGCAAGGACATGCTCCTCGTCACGCAGATCGCCAAGACCAACGAGGGGAATGGCTATGGCGGCCAGGCCCTCGACAATCGCGTGGTACGATGGGAGCGGCGCGACAATCGCGTGCTGCTGCGGGCGGTGAGCTATGCAATTATCGCTGACCCGTCGTCGTCGGTCGCCAAGGCGGTCGAGGCGGCGAACTACGACGTCATCCTCGGCGCGTTCAACGTCGAGAGCTATGGTCCCGATTCAGCCGCGGTCATCGAGGTGACGCGTTTGTTCACGTCGCCGCCGACGGAGATCAGCGTCCTGCGGCGCTATCGCGGGCAGATCGACGCCTCGCGCACCTTCTTCGAACGCGTCGCCACCTTCCCGACGAACATCGAGACCGAGGCCACGATCACCATCAATGCGACGCCCACGCCGACACCGAGTCCGTTTGGCGGCGGCGCGCCGGGCGGCGCGGGCCAGGCCCCGCCCCAAAGCGAGAGTTACCTGCTCCACTGGTCCATGGTGAAGCTCCCCGAGCAGCCGATGATGCCGCGCCTCTGCGACGCGCGCGTCGGCTACTTCCGTACGACGTCGATTGACTTTTCGCGCCCCGAGCAGCGCTCGGAGTCGCGCTGCTTCATCACGCGCTACCGCCTGGAGAAGAAGGACCCGACCGCTGCCCTCAGCGAGCCGGTGAAGCCGATCGTCTACTACGTGGACCCGGCGACGCCGGAGTGGCTGAAGCCGTGGGTGCGCAAGGCCATCGAGAGCTGGCAGCCGGCTTTCGAGGCGGCCGGCTTCACGCACGGCATCATCGCCAAGGACGCGCCATCGGCAGCCGAGGATCCGGACTGGTCACCCGAGGACGCACGCTACTCGGTGATCCGCTGGCTGCCGAGCACCATCGAGAACGCAGTCGGTCCGCACATCCACGATCCGCGCTCCGGCGAGATCATGGAGGCCGACCTGCAGATCTACCACAACGTGATGAACCTCAACCGCGACTGGTACTGGACGCAGGTTGGGGCACTCGACCCGCGCGCGAAGAAGCTTCCCTTCCCCGACTCGCTCCAGGGACGCCTGATGGAGTACGTCATCGCGCACGAGATCGGTCACTCGCTCGGCTTCCCGCACAACATGAAGGCGAGCTCGCTGTACCCGGTCGATTCGGTCCGGTCGCGAACGTGGGTGGCGAAGAACGGCCACACGCCAACGCTGATGGACTACTCGCGATTCAACTACGTGGCCCAGCCCGAAGACGGCATCGCGCTCGGCGACCTGATTCCGAAGCAGGGGCCATACGACGTGTACATGACGCACTGGGGCTACACGCCAATTCCGGGCGCGAAGTCCCCCGATGACGAGCGCGCGACGCTGGATGCGTGGGCCCGCGAGCAGGACCAGACGCCGTGGTTCCGCTTCACGACGACCGACGACGGCGGCGCCGACCCGGGGAACAACACCGAGGCGGTGGGCGATGCCGATGCGGTGAAGGCCACGGGGCTGGGCATCAGGAACATCAAGCGCCTCGTGCCGATGGTGGCGCCAGCGGTGCTCAATCCGCTCGATGACAACGAAGACCTGAAGGAGCTCTACGGTCGCCTGATCGGGCAGTGGTCCACCGAACTTCGCCACGTCGTGGCGGTGGTCGGGGCTGCCGAGACACAGGAGAAGTACGGCTCGCAGCCAGGGCCCCGCTTCACACCGGTCAGCGCGGTCCGCCAACGCGAGGCGGTGAAGTTCCTCAATGAGAACGCGTTCAAGACCCCGACCTTCTTCCTGGATCCGGCGATTCTCCGCCGCATCGAGGCGGAGGGATCGGTGACGCGCATCAACCAGGCGCAGCGCGGACTGATCGTCGGTCTGCTGAACGACGACCGGATGGCACGCCTCATCGAGTTCGAGGCGATGGCCAAGCCGGGCGAGGCGTATCCGCTCGTCGAGATGCTCGGCGACCTGCGCGGCGGCATCTTCAGCGAGCTGAGCGTCGGCGCAGTGGCGATTGACGTCTATCGCCGCACCCTGCAGCGGTCATATGTGGAAGCCGTGAAGGCCAAGCTGGCGGCCACACCGTCGCCGCGCATTCAGTTCAGCCAGACGGGAACGATTACCCAGCTTCCGCCGCGGCCAACGAGTGATGCGCGCGCCGTGCTGCGCGCTGAACTGCGCACGCTTGACGCGCAGGTGAAGGCGGCCACGGGCAAGGCGGCAAACGCGGTAACGCGGGCGCACCTGCAGGATCTCCACACCGAGATCGACGACATCCTCAATCCGAAGAAGTAGGCACTATGCACACTCTGTTCCCGATTCTACTGGCGTTTGCTGCGCTGCGCGCCGACTCCGTGGATGTGCTCATTCGGGGCGGCACCGTCTACGACGGATCCGGCAAGCCGGGGCGCGTCGCCGACGTGGGCATTCGCGGTGAGCGGATCGTCTTTGTCGGTGACGCGGCCAAGGCAAAGATCGCGGCCGGCAAGGTCATCGACGCCACGGGTCTGATCGTCGCTCCGGGCTTTATCGATCCGCACACGCACTCGATGGAGGGTGTGGACCGGTTCAACGAGGAGCGGCGCAAGAACATCCCGGCGTTGATGCAGGGTGTCACCACGGTCACCAACAGTCCGGACGGGCGCGGCCCCTGGGATGTGGCGCGCATCCAGACCGAGACGGAGAAGAAGGGCCTGGGAACCAACACCTTCGCGATGGTCGGCTTCGGGACGGTGCGCAGCCAGGTGATGGGCGCCTCGTCAGCCCCCGCGTCGAAGGCGCAGGTGGACAGCATGCGGACGCTCGTCGACAAGGCGATGCGCGAAGGCGCCTTTGGCGTCGGTTCGGGTCTCTTCTATGCACCGCAGAGCTACGCCAACATCGAAGAAGTCATCGCCGTCGTCTCGGCGGCCAAGCCGTACGGCGGCGTGTATGACACGCACCAGCGCGACGAGAGCTCGTACACCATCGGCCTGATGAACTCGGTGCGCGAAGCCCTGCGCATCGGACGGGAATCCGGACTCACGACCAACCTTGGGCACGTGAAGGCGCTCGGGGTGGATGTCTGGGGATACGCGGACAGCGTCCTGCGGTTGATGCGTGAGGAGCGCGCGGCCGGTCACATGGCGGTGGCCGACCAGTACCCGTGGACGGCGAGCGGCACCGGACTCAGCGCCGCACTCCTGCCGCGTTGGGCCCAGGCGGGAGGGCGCGATTCGCTGCAGGCGCGAATTGCCGACCCGGCGACGCGCGAGAAGATCCTCGTCGCGATGCGCGACAACCTGCGGCGGCGAGGCGGCGACACCACCCTCCTGCTGATCAACGGCGGCGCCAATGCGCAACCGTACATCGGCAAGTACCTGAGCCAGGTGGCCGCCGAGATGAAGATGCCGCCGTCGGAGACGGCCCTCGAGCTGATCCGGCGGGGAATCGACATGGGCGTGGCGTCGTTCAACATGAACGAGCGCGACGTCGAGACGTTCATGAAGGACCCGTACGTGATGACCAGCTCGGACGGTTCGGGCGGCCACCCGCGTCTCTATGGAACGTACCCCCGCAAGATCCGCCGCTACGTGCTCGACAAGCCGGTCATCACGATGCAGCGCATGGTGCAGTCGGCCACGTCGCAGGTGGCGGACGTGTACGGCATCGCCGACCGTGGTTCACTGCTGAATGGATTTTACGCCGACGTGATCGTCTTCGACCCGAAGACGATTCGCGAGATGGCGACTTACGTGGAGCCGGCAAAGCTCAGCGTCGGGATGCAGTGGGTCTTTGTCAACGGAAAAGCGGCCGTGGCGGACGGGCAACCGACCGGGGTCATGGCGGGCAAGGGACTGAGGAAACGATGATCGGCAACCAGCTGCGGCGGGCTCTCCGCCGCCCACTGCTCGCACTTCCACTCCTCTCGGCGTCGCTCGGCGCGCAGTCGCTGCGCAACCAGGTGCGCACGTGGCGCGAGGCCCGCGAGCCGCAGATCGTGCGCGAGTACGCCGACTTCCTGGCGATCCCCAACACCAAGAACGATGGCGACGCGCTGCGGCGGAACGCGACGGCGATCGTCGGCCTGCTGGCCAAGCGCGGCGTTGCCGCGCGACTGCTGGAGAACGGCGCCTGGCCACCGGCGGTGTACGGCGAGCTGCGCACGCCGGGGGCGACGCGCACCATCGTCGTTTACGCGCATTACGACGGCCAGCCGGTGGATGCCGGCGAGTGGCGCGGTGGCGCACCCTACGCCGCGCAATTGCGTGAATTGCGCGGCCGCGAGTGGGTGGACGTTCCGCTCCCCGAGCGGGGGCGCCTGAACCCGGAGGCGCGCATCTTTGCGCGCAGTGCCGGCGATGACAAGGCGCCCATCAGCGCCATCCTCAACGCGCTCGACGCACTCAAGGCACTTGGCCGTGCGCCGACCATCAATGTGAAGTTCTTCTTCGAGGGCGAGGAGGAGTCGGGCTCTGCCCACTTGCTGCAGATCCTGGAAGCCAACAAGCCCCTGCTCACGGCCGACGCGTGGCTCTTCTGCGACGGCCCGACGCACCAGAGTCGCGAGATGCAAGTCGCGTTTGGGGCGCGGGGCGCGATGGGGCTCGAAATGACGGTCTACGGCCCCGCCAAGGCACTACACAGCGGCCACTACGGCAACTGGGCGCCGAACCCAGGCATGCTGCTTGTGGACCTCGTGCGCTCGATGCGCGATGCCGACGGCCGCATCCTCATCAAGGGATACTACGACGACGTGGTGCCGCCGACGGCCACGGAACTCGCCGCCGTGCGCGCGCTCCCACCGGTGGACAGTGCCCTGCGCCACGAACTCCTGCTCGGCGGCACCGAGGCGGACAATGCGCTGCTCGCCGAGCGCATTCTCTACCCCGCCCTGAACATGCGCGGGATCCGCGTCGGGCAGGTCGAGTCGCTCGCCGCCAACGCCATTTCGACGGAGGCCAAGGCCTCCTTCGACTTCCGGCTCGTGCCCAGGCAGACACCGGAGCACGTCCGCGAACTGGTCGAGGCCCACCTGGAGGCCAACGGGTGGTACGTCACGCACGCAGCCGCCACCGACGCCGAGCGGCTGGCGCACCGGAAGGTCGTTCGGCTCTCGTGGGGCGTGGGCGACGAGGCGACGCGCGCGAGTCTCGACCAGCCCGTCTCGCAGGCGCTCCTTGCGACGCTCGACGAGATGCTCGGCAAGCCGGTGCTGCGTGTCCCGACGCTCGGCGGCTCGCTCCCCACCAGCATGATCGAGCATGCCCTTGGCGTGCCACTCGTCATCTTCCCGATCGCAAATCACGACGACAACCAGCACGCCAAGGACGAGAACCTGCGCCTGCAGAACCTCTGGGACGGCATCGAGGCGTACGCCGCCATCTTCGCACGAATGGACGCGCACTGGCCCAAGGCAACGCCGTAGCTATTGTTCATCGGATATGGTTCCCTGCGCCGACCTGTGACCCCCGATCCGACGGCCTCCACCCCGGACGCGCTTGACCGCACCGAGTTCTTGGCGCGCGTGCACGGCGATGCCGTGCTCGCCGGTGCGATGGCTGCGCTCTTCATTCAGGAGGCGCCGGCGCAGCTCGCAGCCGTGCGGCTGGCGGTGGCAACGGGCAGCGCCGAGCGCGTCAGCCAGGCGGCGCACCTGCTGCGCGGCTCTGTGGCCAACTTCTCGGCCGGCGAAGCGGTCTCCGCCGCGCTGCATCTTGAGCAGATGGGACGCACCGGCGAGCTGACGGACGCCAGCGACGCGCTGATCGCCCTCGAACGCGCGATTGAACGCCTCATCGCCGCCTTGCGGGAGTTCACGGAATGAAGCGCAAGTACACCATCCTGCTCGCCGACGATGACAAGGTGCAGACGATGATGCTGTCGTCGCAGCTGCGCGCGAAAGGGTATGCCGTCGCCGCCGCGTATGACGCCACCTACACGGTGATGGTGGCAATGAAGAGCCCGCCCGACCTGATCGTGCTCGACATCAAGATGCCGGGCGGTACGGGAAAGGCCGCACTCGAGCGGCTGAAGAGTTCGTCCAAGACGACCCAGATTCCCGTCATCGTGCTCAGCGGGTTCACCGACCGGCAGACCATCCAGGAATCCCTCGCGCTGGGCGCCTTCGAGTATCAGACCAAACCCGCCGATGTCGAGAAGCTCGACGCGGCCATACGCCGCGCCCTCGGGCTCCCTCCCGCGGAGGGCGCGAACACGCCCCCGGCCGGCACACCGCCGACCGACACACCGCCGGTCAACGCGAGCGACGAACCGCCGCGTGACACCTGGGATAGCTGAGTACCGTACAGAGCGGCATGGCTCCGGCCTTCGACGACCTCTTCGTCGCCTTTCAGACCGCGCTCGCCGGCCGCTATTCGATTGACCGTGAACTCGGTCGCGGTGGAATGGGGATCGTCTACCTCGCGCGCGAGGTGCACCTCGACCGACCGGTTGCCATCAAGCTCCTCCCGCCGGATCGTGCGACCGACGCTTCCCTGCGCGAGCGCTTCCTGCGTGAAGCCCGGCTGGCGGCCAAGCTGCAGCACCCGAACATCATTCCGATCCACGCGGTGGACGAGGCGGGCGACTTCGTCTTCTACGTGATGGCGTTTGTCGATGGCGAATCGCTGGCGCAGCGTGTGCGGTCGCGCGGCCCGCTTCCGGCCACCGAGGGGGCGCGTGTGCTGCGCGAGACCGCGTGGGCCCTGGCGAGCGCGCATGCGCAGGGCGTCGTGCATCGCGACGTGAAGCCTGACAACATCCTCATCGAAGCGGCGACCCAACGGGTGCTCGTCGCCGATTTCGGCATCGCCGCCGCCATGGGCGACAACGCCGGCGAAGGAATCAGTGGCACGCCGGAGTTCATGAGTCCTGAGCAGGCACTCGGGCACGAACTCGATGCGCGCAGCGACCTGTACTCGCTGGGCGCCACGGCCTTCTTCGCCCTGTCGGGCCGGCTTCCGTTCGAGGGGAACACGGCAACCGAGGTGCTGGCCAAGCAAGTGACCGAACCCGCGGCGCCGTTGGCGTCGCTCGGACTGCCGCTGCCGCGCAAGATCGCCGCACTCGTGGACCGCTGTCTCGCCAAGGATCCCGCGCACCGACCGGCGAGTGCCACTGCGCTCGCCGAGCAGCTTGGCGTGGCACTCGAACAGCGACGCGAGATTCCGGTGGCCCTGCGGGCGTTTGTGAAACGGAACGGCCGGCTCGACGGCAGTGGCACGCTGCTCTCGGCGTTCGGCCTGCTGATCGGCTCGGTGAGCGTCTCCGCGTTCTACGGGGGCTGGGCCGGCCTCGGTGCGCTGCTCGCCAGCGCGACTATTCTCCCGTTCGCCGCGCTCACCGCGTCGGCACGGCGCCTGGCGCGACTCGGCTTCGCCCACATGGATTTGGCACCCGCGTTCCAGGCGGAGGCGGAGTCCGCGCGCGAGGAACTGGCGGTCGAGCACGCGCGCGAGGCAACGCGCGCCGAGCGCTGGCTCAAGCGAATCGTTCAGGTGAGCGGCGTCGCGTCCGGCGGGTTGCTGGCGAGTATCTTCTACTTTCTCGCGGCGAATGGACCGCACATCGCCTGGCGACCCTGGATTCCGGAAGTGTTCGTGGCTTCGTCGACCATCGCCCTGCTCGGCGGACTCGGCTATCTGGCGCTCCTCCAGCGCCGGCGCGACGTCGACACCGGCTTCTGGGCGCGCGTCTGGAACGGCGTCATCGGCCGCACGGCCTGGATGCTCGGGCGTCGACTCATCCGCGGCCAAGTCGTCGAGTCCGCCATCACGCATCGCGCTACGGAGCTCTCGCTCGGAATGGCCGCCGAGCATCTCTACGAAGGACTGCCGCGCGCGCAGCGCGACGAACTCGGGGATCTCCCGGCGGTGTTGCATCGTCTGCAGGACGATGCCCAGCGTCTGCGCCGCCATCTCGACGGCCTGCAAGAGGTACTGAATGACGCGGGCGAAGCGGCAACGGGCTCGGCATATGACGCCGTGCGCCGCGACCGCGACGCGATGCAGGCCAAGCTCGGCGAAACCGTCGCCGCCCTCGAGACCATCCGACTGAACCTGCTGCGCCTGCACGCCGGATCGCTGACTGTTGCCGGGCTCACCACGCACATCGGCATTGCCGCCGACGTGTCCGCCGAGGTCGAGCGCCTGCTCAAGGGGCAGGACGAGGTCGCGCGGTTGCTGAAGAGCGCTGAATAGCGATTCGGCTAGCGACCGGTAGAACCGAACCCGCCGGTTCGATCCGTCGACGGCGCCACCGTCCCTGCCTTGAACTCCAGCACCTCATGTCGCGCCAGCACCATCTGTGCAATACGCTCGCCGTGGACAATCACGAGGTCGCCGCTGCCGCCATTCCGCACGGGCACACACCACTCCTCGGGATAATCGGCGTCAATCGTCCCCGGCGCGTTCGCAATCACGATGTCGGTCTTCAGACTCGTACCCGAGCGCGGCCGGACCTGCGCCTCGACACCCACGGGGAGTCGCGCGCGAAAACCGAGCGGCACGAGCGCCCGCTCGGTGGCGTGCAGCACCAGGACCGCCGCGCCGTCGCGCTGCTCGACGGGACGCACCGACACGGTGCCGTTGCGAAAGACGCGCACCGTGCGCCCCTCGAGATGCGCGGCGAGGTCGTAACCGGCGCTGTGGGCGGTGGCGCGGGTGGGCGGCGTCACCCCGGCGTACAGCGGTTCGAAGAGGATCGTGTTCACGAGGACAAGTGGCGGGGGATTTCGAACGCCGGAATGTACACCCTCGACGTTGCGTGCGCCTCGGCTTCGGCAACGTCGAGCGGATTGGCCGCGACCCGGACATGGCTTCCCTGCGCGGCCATCCGCGGTTCGAGGCGCTCGTCGGCGCCGTGGCGGTCACGGCGGGCTGAAATGCGAGGGTGCGAATTACCGCCACTGGGGAACTGGGCGGTCGGCGAGGCATATTAACGGGGGTACCACCGACTCTCCGCAATGACGCCGTCCTCGCCGCCTCCCGTCCTCCCCTCGTCATGACGCCTCGATCGCCCCTCCTTGCACGCGCCGTCTCGACCGCTCTGGTGCTTGCTCCCGTGGTGATGCTGGCCCAGCGTCCCATGCGCCCCGGCGGCGGTGTGCGCATGGAACCGCCGCGCGGCGTGCCGGTCGAGCCCGTGCCGCTGCCACCGCTCGCAATGGATACCACCACGCCCGAGGGTGCCGCGCGCGCGGCGCAACGGCGGTTTGAGCTCCTCAGGCGCAACAACCTCCCGACCTCACACGCATCGCGTCCCGGCAACTGTGACGAGCAGGTGGGACGCTGGTGCTACTGGTACGACGAGAAGGCGCCGAAGGCCGTCGAACTCGCGGTCGTCTCCATGGGGCGCGACTCGCTCCTGCGCGTCCTCGACTCCCTGGCCAAGATCGTGCCCGCGAACCGTTGGATTGCCGGCCAGCGGGTGCGCTATTTCGCCGAGTCGGGTCGCGCGACTGACGCCCTTGCCGCCGCACGGGAATGCCGCGCCGACGGCTGGTGGTGCGGTGCGCTCGCGGCGCTCAGCCAGCACTTGCTGGGCAACTACGTCGCCGCCGACAGCGGGTTCCGCGCCGTGCAGGGCGCGATGAGCGAGCGCGAACGCTGCCAATGGCGCGACATCTCGCTCCTCATCGATGACGACACGCGGCAGAACTACCGCTCGCTGCCGTGCGGCGCCGAGCGTGAGACGTTTGAGGACCGCGTCTGGTGGTTCTCGCGCACGCTGTACGGACTCTCGGGCAATGACTCCCGCACCGAATGGAATGCGCGCCAGATGATGGTGCGGTTGTATCAGGACGCGCCGGGCGCGTATCAGTTCGGCTTTGATGACGACGAACGCGAGTTGCTGCTGCGCTTTGGCTGGCCGCGATACTGGGCCAAGGGGCCGGGCGACCCGCGGAGTGGCGGCTTCAGCATCGTCAGCGACGAGGCCTCGCCGGCATACCGCTACATCCCGTCCGGGAGCGTACTGGCAAACCCGGCGCTTTCCGATTCGGCGCAGTGGCGATTGCACCTGCCGCCGGTCATCGGGCGATACGCGCCGCCGTACGCCAAGCGGCTTCTCGCGCTCGAGCATCAGCAGGCGCTGTTCCGGCGCGGCGATTCCGCGCTGCTCGTGATGGCGTACGATGTCTCCGGCATTCCGGCGCTCGCCGGCGCCGCCCAGCGCCGGGCCGCGATGACTGTGACGCGCGGCGAACAGCCGGCGCCGCACATCACGAGGCGCAACCGTGCCGCGGTCACCGACACGATGTCCGTGCGCGGGGCCTGGGGGTCGCTGCTGTTCAGTGGCGAAGTGTGGGCCCCGGATTCGAGCATCGTGGCTCGCGCGCGCTATGGAGTGCACCCGCCCTACGCGGTGGACACGCGTGTCACCGTGTCCGACCTGCTCTTCTACCGGCCCTCCGGCGCGCCGCCCGGCACGGCGGAGGAGGCGCTGGCGCTCGCCCTCCCCACCGAGCGCGTGCGCGCCGCCGCGCCGCTGGGCGTCTACTGGGAAACGTACGGCACCGATCCGCAGGGTGAGCAGATCAAGTTGACGGTCACGGTGGTCCGCGAGATCGAGGAGGGGGGATTCCTGCGGCGCCGCAATCAGCAACTGCGCCTCGTGCGGCAGGCGACGCCGGTGAGCGTAACGGTGAACGACATGACGGCCCGCGGTCGTACCGTCTCGCCGCGGGCGGTTCAGCTCGACATCTCGACGCTGAAGAAGGGGGCGTACATCGTGCAACTCGAGATCGAGGTGGCGGGGCAGTATCCGCTGCGCGCCGATCATCGCATCGAAATCATTGATTAGTGTGGCGCGCCGGCCCCGACGGTCGTCTTAGCGATGACCCATGCCGCCCTCCTTGCCCTGAGATGCTCCTGATCAAGTCCATTGCCGTCGCCGCCGCGCTTGCCGCCGCGGCACTCCCCGCCCTCGCCCAGGGCACCACACCTCCCGATTCCGCAGCCAAGGCCACCACCGCGGCCACTCCACGGCGATCGACCGCCTCCAAGCCGCGCACCGCCGGGCAGGGGGCCGCGACCAGAAAGAAGACGGCATCGAAGCCGCGCGCGCTCCCCGTGGACAGTGAAGCGCGCCTCGACTCGATCTACGACCTGCGCTGGCCCGTCAAGGGACCCGACCCGCTCCCCGGCTCGATCCTGCCCCACAAGCGCATTGTCGCGTACTACGGCAATCCCTTCTCCAAGCGAATGGGAGTGCTCGGCGAGTACGAACCCGACAAGATGCTCGCCATGCTCGACGCCGAAGTGAAAGCGTGGACGGAGGCCGATCCGCGCACGCCGGTGCAGCCCGCCCTGCACCTGATTGCGGTGGTGGCGCAAGGCGGCGCCGGCGCCGACGGCAAGTACCGCGCGCGGATGCCCGATGAGCTGGTCGAACGCGTCGCCGCCTGGGCGGCGCGTCGCAACGCGCTCGTCTTCCTCGACGTGCAGGTGGGCAAGAGCACGCTGCAGGAGGAACTGCCGCGCCTCGAGAAGTTTCTCTCGCGCCCCAACTTCCATCTCGGCATCGACCCCGAGTTCTCGATGAAGCGCGGCGGACTGCCCGGCAAGAAGATCGGCACCTATGACGCGGAGGACGTGAACTACGCGTCGCGCTTCCTCCAGGACGTGGTGACACGACACAAGCTGACGCCCAAAGTGCTCGTGGTGCACCGCTTCACCAAGAACGGCGTGACGAACAGCAAGAACATCAAGCTCGATCCACGCGTGCAGATCGTGATGGACATGGACGGCTTCGGGCCGCCGCGGCTCAAGCGCGCCACGTTCCGCTCGTGGATCAAGGCGGAGCCGGTGCAGTTCGTGGGCTGGAAACAGTTCTACAAGTCGCGCAACGACAATCCGCGCACGACCATCGCGGAGATCCTGCGGCTGAACCCGCGCCCGCTGTACATCCAGTACCAGTAGACGGCAGACGGGAGACGGGAGACGGGAGACGGAAGACAGAAGACGGCAGATGGACGATCGCCGCGGCCGGTCGCGGGGGGTTATTGAACCGCCCGGCGCGTGCCATCTTCTCCGGGCCATCCCGCCGGCGATTCGGCCGGCCTCACCTGTCGACTCCCGATGACCACGACCTTCGCGGCAATCACCGGCTGGGGCAAGTGCATGCCGCCCGCCGTGCTGAGCAACGATGACCTCTCGACGTTCCTCGAGACCAACGACGAGTGGATCACCACGCGCACGGGAATGAAGGAGCGGCGCATCTCGCACGTCACGTCGCTCGAACTCGCCACCGTCGCCGCGGCCCGCGCCATCGCCTGCGCCGGCCTCACCCCGGCCGACATTGACCTCATCGTCTACGGCAGCTGCTCGTACGACGAGCAGGTGCCGAACACGGCCTCGGGCGTGCAGATGGCGCTCGGCGCCTCGGGCGCCGCGGCGATGGATGTCAACACGGCATGCACCAGCTTCCTCTACGGCGTCACGACGGCCACCGGGATGATCCGGACCGGCGTGGTACGCAATGCCGTGGTCATCGGCGTCGAGCTGATCAGCCGGTTCATGGACTGGAGCAACCGCAACGTGGCGGTCCTGTTCGGCGACGGCGCGGCCGCGGTGGTGCTGCAGGCGACCGACCGGGAAGAGGGGATGCTCGGCAGCGTGCTGGGCTGCGACGCCGAGGCGCGCGCGACGCTGCGCGTCCGCGGCTTCGGCTGCGGCTACGCCAACCGCGGCATCTCGCTTGGCGACACGATCTGGGATTTCGACGGACCGCAGATCTTCAAGCGCGCGGTCAAGGGAATGAGCGACGCGTCGGCCAAGGTGATGCGCGCCTGCAACCTGACCGCGGAGCAGATTGACCTCGTCGTGCCGCACCAGGCGAACCTGCGCATCATCGAGGGCGTCGCGAAGTACGCGGGCGTTCCGATGGAGAAGGTGATGCTGACCGTGCAGAAGTACGGCAACATGAGCGCAGCCACCGTGCCGGTGGCGCTCGTCGAGGCGCTCGAGGAGGGGCGGATCCGCCCGGGCGCCACGCTGCTGATGCCCGCCTTCGGGGGCGGCCTCACGTTCTGTTCGCTCGTGGTGCGGTGGGGCGAGCGGGTGACCCCCCTCGGCGCCTCCGCGCGGGAACTCCCGCCCTGCACCCGGACGGCGCTCGAGCTCGTGAACGAGATCCGCGCCGGGC
>JAKAJN010000228.1 GCA_021813725.1 bacterium
GGCTCGTCGAGCACGTAGAGCGCATCCACCAGGCGCGAGCCCAGCGAGTTGGCGAGGCCGATGCGCTGGGCCTCGCCTCCCGACAGCGTGCGCGTGGCGCGATCGAGCGTGAGGTAGGTGAGGCCGACGTCGCAGAGAAAGCGGACCCGGTCGTGCGCCTCGCGCCAGATGTGCGCGGCGATCGAATGCTCGGCGGGTGAGAGCACGAGCGTGTCGAGCCAGGCATTGAGCAGCTCGACCGGCATCGCCGTGACCTCCGCGATGTGTCGGCCGCCGACGCGCACGTTGAGTGCCTCCGGTTGCAACCGCGCGCCGTGGCAGGCGCGGCACGTCATCGCCGACTGATACTGCCGCAGGAAGACGCGGATGTACTGCTTGTATTTCTTCTCTTCGAGCGACGTCAGGTGGCGAAAGATCCCCTGGAATCCCTTCGCCTTGCCGCGCAGCAGGAACTCGCGCTGGCGTTCGGCGAGGTCGCGCCACGCACGGTCCATCGGGATGCCCTCGCGCTTGCACGCCTCGGCGAGCGCGCGCCGCTTGTTGTCGTAACGCGGCTTCGTCCACGGATCGATGGCCCCGTCGCGCAGCGTTCGCTCAGGGTGCGGCACAATGAGCGCGAGGTCGTACTCGAGCGTGGCGCCAAACCCATTGCACTGCGGGCAGGCCCCGCGCGGGTTGTTGAACGAGAAGAGCTGTGGCGTCGGATGCGGCGCGCGGATGTGGTGCTCGGGGCACTCGAAGCGGGTGGTGAAGTGCAGCCGCGCGGCGGACGGCTGACGGTCGACGGTTGACGACGCATCCACGAGCACCACGCCGTCGCCGTCGCCCTCGCGAAATGCGGTCTCGATGGCGTCGGTGAGGCGCGTGCGCGTCGCGGGATCGGCGGTCAGGCGGTCCGTCACCACGAGGACCTCCGCGCACGCCGTGAGGTCCGTCGCGTCACTCGCCAGATCGTCCACGTGGTACGTGACGCCGTCCGCCACGACGCGCACGAAGCCCTCGGCGCGCAGATTCTCGACTGCGACCGCGTGCGAGACCAGACCGGAGAGCCGGAGCGGAAAGGTGACGAGCACGCGCGTGTCGGGGGGGAGCCGGAGCACGTGGTCGGCGGCATCCTGCGGCGTGTCGGGGCGCAGCTCGCGCTGGCAGACCGGGCACCGCGTGCGGCCGATGCGCGCCCAGAGCAGGCGCAGGTAGTCGTAAATCTCGGTGGCCGTGCCGACCGTGGAGCGCGACGTGCGCACCGGATTCTTCTGCTCGATCGCCACCGCGGGCGACAGCCCCTCGATGGAGTCCACGAGCGGCTTCTGCATCCGCTCGAGGAACTGACGCGCGTAGGCGGAGAGCGACTCGACGTAGCGGCGCTGCCCTTCGGCGTAGACGGTGTCGAAGGCGAACGACGACTTGCCCGATCCCGATGGTCCGGTGACGACCGTGATCGCCCGCCGCGGCAGGTCCACGTTGATGCCCTTGAGATTGTGCTGGCGGGCGTTGCGGACGCGGATGAGATCGGACACGATGGAAATTTAGGAGCGAGCAGCCGGAAACCGATATGGGTCGCCGCGAAGGCGACGGTCGCGCCGCGCAGGGCGGGGCGCGGGAGCGGCGTTTAGCTTTTCACTTATGCCCGACGCCGCACAGGGAGAGGAACGCCTCGTCAATGTCTTCGATGGCCGGCTGGCACGCCGGCTGGCGGGGTACGTGCGGCCGCACCTCCCGCTCGCGCTCGGCGCGCTGGCGCTGCTGCTGATTGAGGGGATGCTGCAACTGGCGGGGCCGCTGTTGACGCGACAGGTGATTGACGTCGCGCTCCCGGCGCACGACTACGCCGCCGTGGCGCGCCTTTCGGCGCTGTTCGTCGCCGCGCTCGCGGCGCAGCTCGTGACCGACTACGGCCAGCTGGTGCTGACCAACCTGCTCGGCCAGCGCGTCATGCACGACCTGCGTCGCCAGCTCTTCGACCACCTGCAGTCGCTCTCGGTCGCGTTCTTCGATCGGACCCCGGTCGGCCGACTGGTCACCCGCGTGACATCGGACGTCGAGTCGCTCAACGAGCTGTTCACCGCCGGGGTGATCGCGGGCGTGGGCGACCTGGCGACGCTGCTCGCCATCGGCGTGGTGATGTTCACCCTCGACTGGCGACTGACGCTCGCGGCGTTTGTGGTCGTGCCGGCCATCTACCTCGTCTCACATGTGTTTCAGTCGCAAGTGCGCGGGACGTACCGCGACATTCGCGCGCGCGTGGCGCGATTGAACGCCTTCCTCCAGGAGCGGCTGACGGGGATCCGCGTCGTGCAGCTGTTCGGCCGTGAGCGCGACGAGAGCGGTGCGTTCGCCCGGCTCAACGCGGCGCACCTCGACTCGCAGTTGGCGTCCGTGCGCGTGTACGCGCTCTACTTTCCGGCCATCGAAATCCTCACCACCATCGCGCTGGCGATGCTTATTGTCACCGCGGTGTCGCGGGTGGACGCCGGCGTGGTGACGGTTGGCACGGTCGCGGCCTTCCTGCAGCTCGCCCGGCGGTTCTTCCAGCCGCTGCAGGACCTGTCGGACAAGTACAACATCCTCCAGCAGGCGATGGCATCGGCGGAGCGGATCTTTGCGTTGCTCGACACCGCGCCGACGGTCGCCGACGGCGGCCGCGTGGCGCTACCACGCCCGCGCGGCGGCGGGGTGACGGTGGCGTTCGAAGGGGTCTGGTTTCAGTACCCCCGTCGCGACGAAACGTCGTCGGATGAACGGTGGGTACTGCGCGATGTGTCGTTCCGGGTGGCGCCGGGGGAGACGCTGGCGCTGATCGGTCACACCGGGGCGGGCAAGACGACCGTCGTGAACCTGCTGCTGCGGTTCTACGACCCTGATCGCGGGCGCATCACCATTGA
>JAKAJN010000229.1 GCA_021813725.1 bacterium
GGCCGTGCGTACGCTGATCGGATAGGAGCCCGGCTTCGTGGTGGCTGGCACGCTCACATCCGCGAACACATAGCTGCCGGCCTCGTTCACCTTGGCCGCACCGCAGCGCAATGCGGCGGGGCAGGCGAGCTTCGCGCCCGCGAGATGCTGGCCGCGAATGAGCAGGCGCACGGGGTTGATGGAGTGTCCCGTCCACCAGTTGGGGGGCTCGACCTTGGTGACCACGGGCGCCTGTGCAGGCGCGGGTGTGCCAGCGAGGGTGAGTGCGAAAGCCACCGCGCCGGCGGCGCGCGTGGCGGTGAAGCGCGAATTCATGCCGCGGCCTCCGCGCGATCCTTCACGCGCGTCACGAGGAGCGCCGCGATCGCCAGGAAGACGCCCCCGGCGATAATCGCCGACATTCGATTGTTGTCGAGCAGGTGGTTCATCACCCAGCCGAATCCAAGCGACGCGATGATCTCGGGAATGACGATGAAGAAGTTGAAGATCCCCATGTAGACGCCGGTCTTCCCCGCGGGGATCGCCCCGGCGAGGATGGAGTAGGGCATCGACAGCGTGCTCGCCCAGGCGATGCCGACGCCGACCATCGAGAGGAGCAGCCACGTGGGGTTGGTGATCACCGACACCGACAGCAACCCTGCCGAGCCGGCGAGCAGGCAGATGGCGTGCGTCATCTTGCGGCTGGTCCGGTGCGCGAGCGGCGGCAGCAGGAAGGCCACGACAAAACAGACCAGCGAGTACGCGCCGAAGCAGACGCCGGCCCATTCGATGCCCGCCTGATAGAACGGCGACTTGGTATCAGCGGCGCCAAAGATATTGGTCGCCACCGCCGGGCCGAAGTAGAGCCACATGCAGAACAGGCCAAGCCAGGTGGATACCTGCACGAGCGCGAGTTCGCGCATCGTGTCGGGCATCTCGCGAATGGCCTTGACGATCTCGCCGAAGCCGTGCGCGACGCCGGCGCTCTGCTTCTTTGCCGCCTCGAAGGCCGCGAGGTCGGCGGGCGGCTTCTCCCCCGTCGTGAGCACCGTGTACAGCACCGCCCCCAGGAACGCCGCCGAGCCGATGTAGAACGACAGCCGCACCGTCGTGGGAATGGCGCCGGAGTCCGCCCCCGACGTGACGCCAAACCAGTTGGTCATCATCCACGGCAGCGCGCTCGCCACCACCGCGCCGATGCCGATGAAGAAGCTCTGCATCGCGAAGCCGCGCGTCCGCTCGCTCTGCGGGAGCAGGTCGGCGACGAACGCGCGGAACGGTTCCATCGAGATGTTGATGGACGCGTCGAGGATCCAGAGCAGGCCGGCCGCCATCCAAAGCGTGCTGGAGTTGGGCATCAGGATCAACGCGCACGAACTGAGGATCGCGCCAATCATGAAATACGGCCGCCGCCGCCCGAAGCGCGGCGACCACGTGCGGTCGCTCAGGTGCCCGATGATGGGCTGCACGATGAGCCCCGTGAGCGGCGCGGCGAGCCAAAGCATCGGGATCTGGTCGGGCTTGGCCCCGAGATACTCGTAGATGGCGCTCATGTTGGCCATCTGCAGTCCCCAGCCGAACTGAATGCCGAGGAAGCCGAAGCTCATGTTCCAGATGGTGGCAAACCGGGTCTGTCCGGACGGCTGGGGCATCGTCAGTCGCTCCTAGCGTTCGTAGAGGGTCACCAGCGTGCGCAACCGCTGGGCGAGCTCGGGCGTGAACTGCTCCCACGTGAAGCGGAATCCCCAGTTGCCGGCCTGTCTCCCGGGGAGATTCATTCGCGCCTCGCTGCCGAGGCCGAGCACATCCTGCAGCGGGATGAGCACGGTGTCGGCCACCGAAGCGAGTGCAGTGCGGATCAAGGTCCAGTGGATCTCGCGTCCATCCGTGCCCAGATAGCGGCAGGCGAACTCCTTCTCCTTGGCGATGTCGGCCGCCGTGCGCGTCGAGTCGCCGCCCGGCTGCGAGTTCCACCAGCCGACCGTGGTGTCGTTGTCGTGCGTGCCGGTGTAGACCACGCGCTCGCGCGGGTACGTGTGCGGCTGGAAGTGGTTGGCCTGCTCGTCCGCGCCGAACGCGAACTGCAGGATGCTCATGCCGGGATACCCGAACTGCTCGCGGAGCGCCTCGACGGCGGGCGTGATGACGCCGAGGTTCTCGGCGACGATCGGCAGCGGCCCGAGCGCTTCGGTGATGGCCGTGAAGAGCGCGGCGCCCGGGCCGGGCACCCACTCGCCGTGGATCGCGGTCGTGTCGGCACCGGGCACCTCCCAGTACGCCTCGAAACCGCGGAAATGATCGATGCGCACCACGTCGAACATCGAGAAGGCGGCGCGCAGACGGCGAATCCACCAGTCGTAACCGGTGCGGCGCAGGGCATCCCAATCGTAGATGGGGTTGCCCCACAGTTGACCCGTCGCCGAGAAGTAGTCGGGGGGGACGCCCGCCTGCACACGCGGCCGCCCGTGTGCATCGAGCTTGAACAGCGTCGGGTTTGCCCAGACATCGGCCGAGTCGTGCGCGACATAGATGGGGAGGTCGCCCATCAGGCGGATCCCGCGCGCCGTGCACGCCGCCTTGAGCGCCGCGAACTGCGTGAAGAACAGATACTGCTCGCGCCGCACGTGCTCGATGTCATCGGCCAGTCGCACCCGCCACGCATCGAGCGCGGCGGGGAGACGCTGGGCGGCTCCCGAGTCCCACGACGTCCACGCGGCGCCACCGTGCGCCTGCTTGAGCGCCATGAAGAGCGCGTAGTCTTCGAGCCACCACTCCTGCGCCGCGACGAACGCCCGATAACTGGCGTCGAGAGGCATCGCGTCGGTGGCACGCCGCAGCAGCGCCTGCTTGTGCGCGATGACGCGGCCGAAGTCCACGGAGTGGACCGGGAAGTCACCCCCT
>JAKAJN010000230.1 GCA_021813725.1 bacterium
GGCGACCAGGTGCACGAGGCGATGCGCCGCCTGCACCGGGCGTTCTTCGAGGAGGGGGCGTGAGCCAACTGCGACTGGCGATCATCGGCGACGGCAAGATGGGGCGGCTGGTGCGCGCCGTCGCCGAAGAACAGCGGCTGGACATCGCGGCAATCCTCGGGCGCGATCAGGTGCTCGCCGACGGGATCAGTGCGACGACCCTGCGTGGCGCCACGGTGGCCATCGAGTTCACGCAGCCCGATGCGGCGGCGGCGAACGTGCGTGCCTGTGCGCACGCCGGCTGTGCCGTGGTGTGCGGCACGACGGGGTGGGATGTGGAACGGGCGCAGGTCGAGTCGGATGTGCGCGCCGTGGGCGGGGCGCTGCTTTGGGCGGCGAACTTCTCGCTTGGCGTGCATCTCTTCACGGCGCTCGTCGCCGAGGCGGCCCGGCGCGCCAAGGCGGCCGGCGGCTTCGATGCGCACCTTGTCGAGACGCACCACGCGGCCAAGCTCGACGCGCCGTCCGGCACGGCGCGGCACTTGGCGCGCGCAGCCGAGGCGGCCACAGGAACGTCCATCCCGATCACTTCCGTGCGCGTCGGCTCCGTGCCGGGCACGCACGCGTTGGTGCTCGACGGTCTCTACGAACAGGTGCAGCTGGTGCACGAGGCGCGCGACCGGCGTGTCTTCGCGCTGGGCGCGCTGGCCGCGGCGCGTTGGCTGGCGGGACGGCGCGGCGTCTTCACGCTCGATGACATGCTCTCTTCCCCCGGAGGGGCCTGATGGGAATCAGCGCATTGCACGGCGCGATCACGGCGCTTGTCACGCCATTCACGCCGCAGGGGGCCGTGGACGAGCCGGCCCTGCGATCGCTTGTCGCCTGGCAGATCGCCGAGGGGATCGACGGCCTTGTCCCCGTCGGCTCCACGGGAGAGGCCGCGACACTCTCGCTGACCGAACGCGAGCGCGTGGTGGCCATCACGGCGGAAGTGGCGGCGGGGCGCGTGCCGGTCATCGCGGGCGCGGGCACCAACGACACCGCGGCCGCCATCGAGAACTCGCGCGTCCTCGCGCGGGCGGGTGCCACGCACCTGCTGCACGTCTCGCCGATGTACAGCAAGCCGCCGCAGCGCGGACTGCTGGCCCACTTTCGCGCCATCGCCGACGCCTCGCCGCTCCCGGTGGTGCTGTACAACGTTCCGGGCCGGACGGCCAGCAACGTGGAGGCCGAGACGCAGCTCGCCTTGGCGGAACATCCCAACATCGTCGCCACCAAGGAAGCGTCGGGAAACGTGGCGCAGATCGGCGAGATCATCCGCCGGCGTCCCGCGGGCTTCGCTGTCCTCTCCGGAGACGACGCGCTGACCGTCGAGGTGATGGCGCTGGGGGGCAACGGCATCATCTCGGTGGTCTCCAACGCGGTGCCCGCGGCCATGCACCAGCTCTGCGTCGACGCGTCGCGCGGCGACACGGTGGCCGCCGCCCAGCTGCATGAACGCCTCCGCCCGCTGTTCGGCGCGGCCTTCGTCGAGTCGAATCCAATTCCAATCAAGGCGGCGCTGGCGATGATGGGCCGCATCCAGAACGTGCTGCGCCTCCCGCTGGTCTCGCTTGATGGGGCGCACGAACCGGCCCTGCGCGCGGCGCTCACGGCGGCCGGAGTGGCGCTCGCATGATGCCTTCCCCGGACGTCGGCGCGCTGGAGCTTCGCGTCGAGGCGCTCTTCAACACGCCGGCGCACCTGCCGGCCCCGGACGACGCCGAGGCGACGATCGATCTCCTGTTGAGTGCACTGGAGTGCGGCGTCGTACGCGCGGCTGCGCGGCGCGCGGATGGCCAGTGGGCGGCGGTACCGTGGGTCAAGCGCGGCATTCTCACCGGCTTCCGCGTCGGGCGCATGATCGACCAGTCGGTGCTCGGCGATGCCCGCGTCGGCCATCCCTTCACCTTCTTCGACAAGCACACGTATCCGACGCGCGCGCTCACGCTTGACGACGGCATCCGGGTCGTCCCTGGCGGGTCGTCCATTCGCCGCGGCGCGTTTGTGGCGCGCGGCGTGGTGTGCATGCCGCCGATGTTCGTGAACGTCGGCGCGTACGTCGGGGCCGGCTCGATGATCGACTCGCATGCGCTCATCGGCTCGTGCGCGCAAGTCGGGGAGCGGGTGCATATCAGCGCCGCCGCGCAACTGGGCGGCGTGCTCGAGCCGGTGAACGCGTCGCCGGTGGTCATCGAAGACGATGTGGTGGTGGGCGGCAACTGCGGCGTCTACGAGGGGACGGTTGTGCGCGAGAAGGCCGTACTGGCGGCGGGTGTGGTGCTGACGCGCGGCACCCCGGTCTTCGACCTCGTCCACGAGCGCGTGGTGCGCGCCGCGCCTGGCGGCATACTCGAAATTCCTGCCGGCGCGGTCGTAGTGCCGGGCGCGCGCCGGATCACCAACGGTTGGGGAAGCGACCAGGGTCTGTCGCTGCAGACTCCGGTGATCGTGAAGTACCGCGACGAGAAGACCGACGTGGCGACCGCGCTCGAGGGCTGGCTGCGATGAGGCACGCCGGCACGCGGGACGGCAGCCGCCAGGAGAGGCGTGATGCGCGTTGACGGTTCGCTGCGCGTCCCGGGAGACAAGTCCATTTCGCATCGCGCGCTGATGCTCGGCGCGCTGGGCCAGGGCGCGTCACGCGTGCGCGGGGTGCTCCAGTCATTAGATGTGCACAGCACGGCGGGCGTACTCCGCACGCTCGGCGCCGAGGTGCCGGCGCTCTCCGGCGACATGGTCGTCACCGGGCGCGGTCGGGTTGGCCTGCGGGCGCCGACGGCAGACCTC
>JAKAJN010000069.1 GCA_021813725.1 bacterium
CGGGCGGTGTCGCGCCGGGGGCGGGCAATACCGGCCAGGTGGCTGCCGCTCCGCAGACGGATGAGGACACCCCGTCGCTCATCCTCTGGCATTGGAAGGACCCGCGTCTCCAGGCGCAGCAGCAGGTACAGGAAGCGCAGGACAAGAGCTTCAGCTACGTCGCGGCCTACGTCGTCGCGGCCAACAAGGTGGTGCGCCTCGCGGACGCCAAGGTGCGCACGGTACAGGTGTCGAACCGCGATCGCTGGGCCGTGGGGACGGATGTCTGGCCGTACGAGCGGCAGGCCAGCGTGGACGGCAAGGCGTTTCGCGACGTCTACGCGATGGATATCACCACGGGGGTGCGCAAGACGATGGCCACCAAGCTGCGCGGCGCCGGCGGTTTTGGCGGCGGCGTGACCTTCTCGCCCGATGGCGAGCGCGCGGTCTACTACGACGACGGCGAGTACAAGCTCTACGAGTTCGCCGCCGGCACGACGCGCACGCTGAGCACGGGTGCGAACGCGAAGTTCTGGGACGACGAGGACGATCACAACACCATCAAGCCGCAGGCGGCACCGCCGCTGGGCTGGAGCAAGGACGGCAGCGCCGTGTTGGTGCGTGACAACTGGGACGTCTGGAAGCTCCCGCTCAAGGGCGCACCGGCCAACCTCACCGGCAACGGACGCAGCGATCGCATCCGGTACCAGGCACGCGTCGGGGCGCCGTTCCGCGAGCGCGGCATCGACCTCGCCAAGCCTCTGCTGTTGGAGACATACGGCGAGCGGACCAAGAAGGAGGGGCTGTCGCGCGTCGACGCGGTGAAGGGGGGCGCAACGGTGGTGAGCTGGGAAGACGACAAGGTGGACTATCGCAAGGCGCGCGATGCTGACGCCTGGTTCTTCACGCGGCAGACCAATGTGCGCTTCCCCGACTTCTACGCGGCCGATGCGGGACTCGCCAACGAACGGCGCCTGACCGATGCGAACCCGCAGCAGAAGGACGTGCTCTGGTCGAGCGGTTCGCGCCTTGTGACCTACGTGTGCGACCACGGTGACACGCTGCAGGGGGCGCTCTTCCTCCCGGCCAACTACGAGGCGGGAAAGAAGTACCCGACGCTCACTTACATCTATGAGAAGCTGTCGCAGGGACTGAACGTCTATCCCCAACCCAACGCGACGCGCTACTCGAACCCGGCGGTCTACACCTCGCGCGGCTACGCCTTCTTCCAGCCCGACATCACGTACAAGATTGACGACCCCGGGCGCTCTGCGGTGGCCTGCGTGGTGCCCGCCGTGAAGGCGGCGATCGCCACGGGCATCGTGGACCCGGCGCGCGTCGGCCTGCAGGGGCACAGCTGGGGCGGCTACCAGACGGCGTTCATCACGACGCAGACGGACATCTTCAAGACTGCGATCGCCGGCGCGCCACTCACCGACATGGTCTCGATGTTCAGTTCCGTCTACTGGAACTCGGGATCGGCCAACCAGCCGATCTTCATCTCGAGCCAGGGGCGGTTCAGCGACAGCTACGCGCGCAATCCGGACCCGTACATCCGCAACTCGCCCAACCGGTACGCGCAGAACCTGAAGATGCCGTTCATGATCCTGCACAACGACCGCGACGGCGCGGTGGACTTCAATCAGGGGATCACGTACTACAACACGCTGCGCGAGCTGGGCAAGGACGTGGTGCTGCTCGAGTACGTCGGCGAGAACCACGGCCTCTCACGTGCCGCCAACCAGAAGGATTACGCGGTGCGGATGCAGGAATGGTTCGACACGTTCCTGCGCGACAAGCCGGCGCCCGACTGGCTGAAGGACGGCGTGCCGCGGCTGAAGATGGAGGAGCACCTGAAGGAGCGGAGATACCTGGTGGATCCGACGGTGAAGAAGGCGGAGGAGAAGAAGGTCACCCCGTGACGGAACGAGGAGGAGATAGGGGTCTGGCTGCAAAACGGGGAGGGGGATCGCTGGATCACCAGCGGCCTCCCTCCTCGTTCCACCTCTCAGCCCTCGTTCCTTCGCCCCTACCTCTTCCCCGTTCCGCAGCTAGGCCCCTACCCCCTCCCCGTTCCGCTTTCCCTCCAGCGCAAGCCACACACCCCACCCCACGCACCACCCCATGAATCCCCCCAGCATCACGTCGCTGAAGAAGTGCGCGTGAGCAAGCAGGCGCGTGAGACCGCACCCGGCGGCGAGGGTGTACCAGATCCATCTTGTGCGCGGAAACAGGCGCGCCATCGCCGTCGCCGCCGCGAATGCCACCATGGTGTGGCTGCTCGGCCAGGCGAGCCCGCTCGTCGAGAACGGATGCTCGCTCCACGGGCGGAAGCTGTAGTCGCCCGCGAGCACATTCGGGCGCTCGCGGCGCAGCAGCAATTTCATGATCTCGGCGAGCAGGCCGCCGGCCAGCGTGGCCGTCACGAGATACCAGGCGCGCCGCGCGCCGCGCGACGCCGACGCGGGGCGTTCGTGCAGCCAGATGGCGAGCGCCGCGATCCCCCACGTCGGCGCAAACCCCATCAACCGCAGCAGGCGCGCCCAGTCGAGGTCGTACAGGTTCTTGTGGAACCAGTGGTCGTAGACATACCGGTCGGCCAGCATCGGCAGTGCGCCGAACACGAGCACGCCGCCAATGAGCCAGAGCGTGCGCTGGGCTGTGCCACCGCCCCACGCGGGGCGCGTGCCATTCATCGGCACGTCGCCTCCAGCGTGCGCAGAATGTGCTCGGTCATCCCCCAGATGATGTGCTCGCCGAAGCCGATGGCGGGACGCCGAAGCCGCGCACCGGGAACCTGCACCACGATCTCCTGCCGCCGAGCGGGGTCGTACACCTCACGCAGCGGCGCCCAGAACGCCTCGGCCACCTCGTGGTTCAACACGAGTGGCGCCTGCTCGGCGACCGAGAAGACGTAGGGACGCACGACAACGGGCGGCAGGAGTGGGGTGCGCGGGCGCAGCTCATCGAGTTCGCCGAGCAGTTCTCCGGACACCGCGAGGTCGAGACCAGTCTCCTCGAAGGTTTCGCGGATCGCGGTGTGCAACAACGACTCCTCACCGTCGTTGCGCCGGCCGCCAGGAAGCGCGATCTGCCCACTCCATGGATCGCCCTCGCGCGTCGCTCGCTTGATGAAGAGCGCCTCAAGTCCGTCCACTCCCGCATGCAACACCAGCGCGACGGCCGCCTCGTGATATGGCTCATCACGAGGGGCGGCACTGGGCGTTCTCGCCGCCAGCGCGACAGCGACGCGCGAGAGATCAGACGTGGGAAGCACGAGACGAAAGCCGGAGGGTGGGGGACGGATGACGGAAGAGAATATCGCTTGTGCGGGGCAATTCTGCTTGCGGGCGACCGCGCCACGAGCGAGGATCAGCGGAACCGAATTGTCGGAGATCCCAATGCGTCCTCGCGTTTCCCTGCTCTGCACCGCACTCGGCACCCTCGCGCTCGTCACACCATCGGTCAACGCGCAAGGACAGCACCCGACCGTCGCGCCGGCCGCGCCCGCGGTCGCTCCCCAGTCGCCGCTCACCCGCACGGTCTTGCAGACCAAGCCACTCACCACCGTGCCGGGACGCGATGGCATCATCGTCCGCGCCGAGCTGGCGGTGGGCGGGACGGCGCCGCGTCACATGCACCCGGGCGAGGAATTCGTGTACGTGCTCGAAGGGACCGCAACCTTCGACATGGCCGGGCAGGAGCCCATCGCCCTCAAGCCGGGCGATGCGTTCGTGATTCCGGCCAACACACCGCACGTGGCGCGAAACACGGGCCAGGTGCCGGTGAAGCTGCTCAGCACGTACATCATCGAGCACGGCAAGCCGCTCGCCATTCCGACGCCGTGAACCGGAGCACGCGCCGAGTGGCACCCTCGCGCCGGGCCCGTTGCCGTTCGTAGCTTCCTGCCATGCCATTCGCCTTGAAGGTCCTCATCGGGCTGTTCGCCGGCTTCGCCGTGGGCTTGGCCATCGCCGGCGGGTCCGGTCCGCTGGCCTCGGTCGCGCGCTTCCTCGAGGTCGCCGGCACAATGTGGATCGCCGCGATCCGAATGACGGTCATACCGCTGGTCGTCAGCAGCCTGATTGCGGGAGTGAATCGCGCGCCGAACCCGGCGACCATCGGCCGGCTGGGCGGACGCGCGGTGACCTTCTTTCTCGTGGCGACGGCGATCGCGGCGGTGATGGCCATTGTCGTTGGCGCACCGTTGATGGCGCGCATCACCCTCGACCCGGCGGCGGTGGACGCGCTGCGCGCGACGGCGAGCACCGCCGGTGCCCCGCCCGGCACGATGCCGACCGTGGCCCAGTGGTTCATTGACCTGGTGCCGCTCAACCCGGTGAAGGCGGCCGCCGATGGCGCGATGCTCCCCCTCATCACCTTCACGCTCGCCTTCGCCATCGCGATCACGCGCGTGGACACGGAGCGAAAGGAATCATTTCTCCGGATGATCGAGGCGGTGCAGGACGCGACCCTGCGGATGGTACGTTGGGTCATCGACACAGCGCCGTACGGCGTCTTCGCGCTCGCCGTTCCGCTCGCCGCCAAGCTGGGCCTCTCCGCGCTCGGCGCGTTGGCCGGCTACACGGTGATCGTCTGCGGCGTCAGCGTGCTGTACATGGCGACCATTCTCTATCCGGCCGCCGCGTTCCTCGGGAATGTGCCGATTGCGGTGTTCACGCGCGCCTGGCTTGCACCACAGGCCGTGGCGTTCAGCTCCCGGTCTTCAATGGCCGCCCTGCCGGCGATGATCGAGGTGGCGCGTGACAAGATGCGACTCCCCGCCTCCATCCACGGCTTCCTGATTCCGCTCGCGGCGTCGACCTTCCGCCCGGGGGCGGGGGTCGGGCAGATCCTCGGCGCGCTCTTCATCTCGCGATTGTACGGCGTGCCGATCGGCGTGGACGGGCTTGCCGCGATCACCGCCACGGCGCTGGTGACGTCGTTCTCCGTGCCGGGCATCCCCGGCGGCTCCATCGTGGCGATGGTTCCGGTGCTGATGGTCGTGAACCTTCCCGTCGAGGGAATCGGCATCCTGCTCGGTGTGGACACGATTCTCGACATGTTCCGCACGACGACCAACACGACGGGACATCTGAGCGCGGCGGTGGTCCTTGCCAAGGGCGAGTTTGAGTCGGAACGGCCACCGACGCTCGAGTGAGCGGGGCGCTCGCTACTCCTTCCTCTCATCCAGCAGCTTCCGCACCTTCGTTGCGAGATCGCTGATCGCAAACGGCTTCTGGATGAAATGCACGCCCTCGGGGAGCACGCCGCGCTCCGCCAGCACCGTGTCCTCATAGCCCGACATGAACAGGTACTTCCGGTGCGGGTCGCGCGTGCGCAAGCGTGTCACAAGATCCTTGCCGCTGATCCCCGGCATGATCACGTCGCTGATGACCAGATCGATCTTGCCGCCGTGACCGGCGTCGAAGGCCAGCGCCGCTGCGCCGTCGGACGCTTCGTGCACTACGTAGCCGAGCCTGCCCAGCGTGCTGACGACAAGGCCGCGCACGCTTGGCTCATCCTCCACTACCAGCACGACCTCGCCACGTCCCGCCGGCGTGGCCGGATCGACGATCTCCTGAAGCGACGGGACCGTCTCGACCGTGCGCGGGAAGAACAGGTCGACCGTCGTGCCGCCGCCCACGAAGCTCTGGATGTCAATGAACCCTTCGTGCTGATGCACGATGCCGTGCACCATGGACATGCCAAGCCCGGTGCCCCGTCCCGTCGGCTTGGTCGTGAAGAACGGTTCGAAGACGTGCGCGAGCGTCTCGGGGGTCATGCCACACCCGGTGTCCCGCACGCGCACGCGCACGTAGTCGCCGGCGGTCGCGTCAGGGATCCGGCTGGCGAATGCCTTGCTGACCGTCACATTCGCGGTGCTGATTTCGAGCGTCCCGCCCGACTCGCGCATTGCATCGCCGGCGTTGACGGCGAGGTTCGCCATGATCTGGTCTATCTGCGTGGCGTCCGCGTTCACCATCCAGAGGCCGCCGGCCGGCTTCCACTCCAGGCGCACATCCTCGCTGATCAACCGGCCGATCATCTTGAGCAGGTCGGCGATGGCATGATTCAGGTCCGTGACCTTGGGGTCAATGACCTGCTTGCGCGCGAAGGCGAGCAACTGGCGCGTCAACGCGGCCGATCGCATCGCCGCCCCGCGCACCTCGTTCAGTTCCGAAGACACGACGGAGTCGTCGCCGAGTCGCAGCAGCGCCAGTTCGGTGTTGCCGAGGATCACCGACAGCTGGTTGTTGAAGTCGTGGGCCACGCCCCCGGCCAGCCGGCCGACCGATTCGCGTTTCTGCGCCTGCAGGAGCTGGTCGTGCAAACGGTGCCGTTCGGCCTCCTCGAGCCGGCGTGATGTGACATCGCGGAAACTCCAGACGCGACCGACAGGGCGGCCGTCCAGGATCTGCGCCGTGGAGAAGCGTTCGAAGTATCGCCCGTCCTTGAACTCGAGGACGTCGAAGCTCTGTTCCTCGGGGTGCGCGTACAGCTCCTCCACCTTGCTCATGAACGCCGCCGGATCGGCCAGCTGGTCGAGCACATAGGCCAGGGCCTGGCTGTCGTCGCCGCTGTTCACGACTTCAGGCGGAATTCGCCACATCTTCAGGAAGCGTTCGTTGATGCTCTCGATGCGACCCTGGGTGTCCACCACCAGGATGCCGTCGGCCGTGGATTCGAGGGTGGCGCGCAGCAGCGACAGTGCCTGCTCGCGCACGACCTCCGCACGCTTCTGCTCGGTGATGTCACGCGTGAGGCCCAGCAAGGTGTTGACCTGTCCCGGACGGACAGGATCCTCCAACGGCACGCTGATCGTCTCGAGCGTCAGCCGGCGTCCTGCCAGGCCAATCATGTCGAATTCGAGCCGGCGCGTCTCGCCACGGAAGACCGCATCGATCATTTCCTTGAACGCGGTCTTGTCTTCGTCGGCGACGAGTCCGACCGCGCGCTTGCCGATCACCTGCTGCGACGTCGCCTGGATCATGGCCAGGCCAGCCGGGTTCATGTCGAGCAGGACGCCGTTGCGGTCGATCAGCTTCACGCAGGCCGGTTCGTGCTCGATGATCGCGCGCAGGCGCTGCTCGCTCGACCGCAGGGCGTCGGCCATCGCCACGCGCGCTGCCTCCGGCAGCGCTTCCTCGGATTGGGCCAGCGCGCGAGGCCGCCGTTTCTCCTGCACCTGCGCCAGCCCGGCCTCGGCCATCATGCGCACGAGGCGCGCGAGGAACAGCCGCGTGGCCCGGAACTGCTCGTCGCTCTGGTGAGGACTGGCGTCGAGGCCTGCGCCAGCAACAATGCTGGCGGTGACTTCGCCGCCGACGACAACGGGCTCGGCCTGTGTGCCGGTAAGATCAGCGCCGTCGCGCGAGGTGCCCGAGCGCGTGAGCACCTCGCCATTCGGCGCGAGGATTGCCGACGTGATGCCGGTGATTGCGAACAGTCCGTCAGCCAGCGCCTGCAGCGTGCCGACGTCCACCAGCTCTTGCAGCGGGTAGGCCATGAGCGTCCCACCAAGGTGCGTACAGCGGTCAGGGGCAGCCGGGGGTGACTGCAAGTTACCCGGGGGTGGAAGGGGGGCGGGGGCCCGCCCCCCGCCGACGTGACGCCGAGTACCTTTCGTCGTGCCCAACTCCGCCCTGCTCTTCGACCTCGACGGCACCGTCGTCGATTCCATCGAACTCATCGTCCGGGCCGCCGAGCATGCATTCGACGGGCGTGACGGACCACGGCCGACGCGCGAGGAGTGGGTGGCGCTCATCGGCACGCCGCTCGCCCCGATGCTCCGGCGCTGGGCGCACGACGAGGACGACGTGAAGTTCCTGTGGGATCGCTACCGGGCGTACCAGGTGGAACATCACGACCGGCTGGTCGCACCGTATCCCGGGGTGGTGGATCTCATCCGCCGTCTGCACGACCGCGGGCATCCGATGGCGATTGTGAGTTCGAAGGTTGAGGCCGGCATTCGTCGCAGCCTCGACTACATCGGCGTCACCGACTGCTTTGGCGCGCTCATCGGCATCGAGGCGACGGAGAAGCACAAGCCCGAGCCCGAACCGGTTCTGCTGGCCCTCGAACGCCTGGGCGTCACGGCGACGCACGCCTGGTTCATTGGCGATTCGCCGCACGACATCCATGCCGGGCGTGCGGCGGGGGTGCGCACCATTGGCGTGGTGACCGGACCATACG
The DNA here is from genome assembly GCA_021813725.1 of bacterium. GTDB lineage: Bacteria > Gemmatimonadota > Gemmatimonadetes > Gemmatimonadales > Gemmatimonadaceae > PNKL01. Next base: position 8,176 of record JAKAJN010000069.1, read on the forward strand.
ACCGCGCGACGCTTGCCTCGGCAAAACCGACGCACTTGGTCGAATCTCTGATGGAGATCGAACCGCTGGTCTAGCGTCGGACGGCCACGCACAGCGCCGCGCGCCGTAGGCCGCGCAAGCAATTGACCCGTGACGCATTGACGCGGTGATAGTGCGTCCGCGGTCCACGTATACCGTGGCCGCGTGCTCACCATCTCCGATTCCGTTGCGCTCCTGCAGCGCGCCGCCGACCGGCGCGGACGCACCGCGCTCCTGCGCACCCTCGGCTTTCAACCGCCCGTCGGCCCGCTCGATCCGGACGCGGCTACGCGGCTCGGAGTCGAACTCCCCGTGCGACGCGCCGAAGTTGCCGCCGGCGCTGGGGCGCTGCGCGCGCTCGTGCTTGACGTCCCGTTGGCGACCCCGCTGCGCGACGCCACCGGACGCGCCGCGCGGCGCGTGGCCGCGCGCGCGCCGGAATTGCTCTGGCTGGTCCTCGCAACGGCGCGCCAGGGCGAGACGGCCATCGTCGTGCCGACGCCCGGCGGGGGACCGGCCGTGGCGATGCTGATCAACCCGTCCGAAGTGCGACCGGGCGATGCGGAATCGCTCTGTGCCCTCGAGGCCGCGCGGAGCGACAGCGATCTCGACACGCATCTCCGTTGGCGCGAGACGCTGGGACGCGACGAACTGACGCGGCGCTTTTACCGCGAACTCGAGCGCGCCGTGCAGGCACTGGCCGATGGCGCGAGTGGCGCTGGCGACGCCGAGACGCGGCGCACGCTCGCCCTGCGCGCGGTCTCGCGCCTGCTCTTCCTCGCCTTTCTCGAGGCCAAGGGATGGCTCGACGAGGACCGTGCGTTCCTCTCGCGCCAGGTCGCCGCGCGCGGCGACAACCTGCACCGCGCGCTCCTCGATCCGCTCTTCTTCGGCACGCTCAACACGCCATGCGCTCATCGCGCGCCGGCAGCGCGCGCCTTTGGCCGCATTCCGTTTCTCAACGGCGGGCTCTTCTCACGCGACGCACTCGAGCGCCGGCATCGCACCCTGCGCTTCGCCGATGCGGACATTGCGCGGGTGGTCGGGGGTGTGCTCACGCACTATCGCGTGACGGCGCACGAGGGTTCGACCGAATTCGCCGAGGCCGCCGTTGACCCGGAGATGCTGGGTCGCGCCTTCGAGTCGCTGATGGCGTCGGAGGAGCGTCGCAACACCGGCGCGTATTACACCCCGCCGACGATGATCCGCCGCATCACCGACCTCGCCCTCGACGCCGCCATGCCCAACGCGGCCGCGCGGCGCGCCCTCGCCGAATCGCGCGACGGCCGCGTCGCGCGTGCCGACGACGCGGCGCACCTGGCCGCCGTGCTCGGCAGCCTGCGAATTCTCGACCCGGCCTGTGGCACCGGCGCGTTCCTCGTGCACGCGATGACGGAGGTGTCGCAGTTGCTCGCCGCCGCGCACGACACGCGCCCCGCACACGTGCGCCGCCGCGCGGTGCTCGCCCACTCCGTCTTCGGCGTGGACATCAATCCCACGGCGGTGTGGCTGTGCGAACTGCGGCTCTGGCTCGCCGTCGTGGTGGACAACCCGGAGCGCGATCCGATGCAGGTGCCGCCGCTCCCGAACCTCGATCGACATATCCGGTGCGCCGACGCGCTCGCCGGACCGGCCTTCGACGTCGCCAGCGGCAGTGATGCGGGGGTGACCCGCCTGCGCGCACGCTACGCGCGCGCCACGGGGCCTCGCAAGCAGTCCTTGCAACTCGCCCTCAACCGCGCGGAGCGCCACCTCGCCATCGCCGGGCTCGAGATGCGCGTGGCGGCGGCGGCAGCCCGGCGTCGCGATTTGGTCTGCGCGCTCCGCGGGCGCGACCTCTTTGGACGGCGCCGCGTGGCCACGGCCACCGAGCGCGCGGCGCTTGTCGACTGGCGTCGTGACGCGCAAGGGCTCCGCCGCGCGCTCGCGGCGCTTCGCGCCGGCGGCGCCGTCCCGTTCGGGTTCGCCTCGCATTTCGGTGATGTCGCCGGTCGCGGCGGATTCGACATCGTACTCGGCAATCCCCCCTGGGTACGCCTGCATCGCATTCCGCCCGCCGAGCGCGATGCCCTGCGAGCCCGCTACGAGTCCATGCGCAACGCGGCGTGGCGCGCCGGAGCCGCGGCGTCTGGTGCCATGACGGGCTTCGGCATGCAGGCCGATCTCGCCGCGCTCTTTGCCGAACGCGCCACGTTGCTCGCGCGCCCGGGCGGCGTGGTCGCTCTGCTCGTCCCGGCCAAGCTCTTTCGCAGTCTTGCCGGCGGCGGCCTGCGCGCCCTGCTTGCGCGCACCGCCAGTGTGCTGGCATGCGAGGATCACTCGCTCGGGCGCGCACTCTTCGACGCCGCCGTCTACCCCGCCGTGCTCGTGGCACGGCGCCTCGGGGCGGCGCCTTCCGCGACCCCAGAGGGCATCGCCTGCGCGGTCATCCGGCGCGACACCGAACTGCGCTGGCACAGCGCGCCGCGCGAGCTCGCGCTCGACCACACCGAGGGCGCGCCGTGGCTCTTGCTTCCGCCCCCCGCTCGTCACGCCTTCGAGGCGCTCGTGCACGCGGGAATGCCGCTCGCCGAGTCGCCGTTCGGCCGGCCATTGCTCGGTGTGAAGAGTGGGTGCAATGACGCCTTCGTCGTGGAACCCGAGTCCGGCTGGCAGCGTCGCCTGTCCGGTGCGTCGTGCACCGTGCGCAGTGGCGCACGCGAGGGGACGATCGAGCGCGCATTGCTGCGCCCCGCCCTGCGCGGCGAGGATCTTGCGGCCTTCAACACGGTGCCGTGCTCACGCGCGATCATCTGGACGCATGATGCAGCCGCGCAGCCACTGCGCCCACTGCCGCCGCGCGCCATGCGCTGGCTGTCGCATTGGCGACTCACGCTCGAGCGTCGCGCTGATGCGCGAACGCGCGACCGCTGGTGGTCGCTCTTTCGTCTCGAGGCCGCATCGCCGGGGTGGCGCGTGATCTGGGGCGACGTGGGGCGCGTACCGCGCGCGTCCGTGCTTGCTCCCGACGATGACACCGTGCCGCTCAACAGCTGCTATGCGGTGCGGGCTCCCGGTGAAGTCGACGCCGATGCGCTGGCCGCCTGGCTCAACGCACCGCTCGCCGTCGCCTGGCTCTCCGCCATCGCCGAGCCCGCACGCGGCGGCTACCAACGCTTCCTCGGCTGGACAATGGCTCGACTGCCGCTTCCCCTCGACTGGACGCAGGCGCGCGCCGTGCTCGCACCCGTCGGGCGTGCGGCGCGGTTTGGAACGTCGGTCTCGGCCAGTGAGCTGCACGACCTGTCCCTCCGCGCTTTTCGCATCAGCGCGCCGAGCGTCGAACCGCTGCTCACGTGGACCCGCTCGTAGGAGTACGGCGTCGCCTCGCCGAGGCGATCGCCGGCAGTTCAGGCGCGCACGACGCACTGTTGGGCGAGGTGACGCTGCATCCGCATCAAGTGGTTGCGGTGCAACGTCTCCTCGATGCACTGCAGCGGCACGGCGGTGCCCTGCTCGCCGACGCGCCCGGCCTCGGCAAGACGTATGTGGCGTTGGCCGTCGCGCGCGCCCTCGGCGGCGCCTTTGTTGTTGCGCCGGCGGCGCTGCGAACGCAATGGCTGCGCTCGGCCGCGCTTGCCGACGTGCGCATCGAGTGGGTCTCAATGGAGACGTTGAGCCGCCGCGCGGCTCGCTCCGACGCACCGCTGGTGGTCGCCGACGAGGCGCATCACCTGCGTAACCCAGGCACCCAGCGTTACGCGCACGCGGCGGCCTTGTGCGTCGGCAAGCGCGTTCTGCTTCTCTCGGCAACCCCCGTGCACAATCGCGCTGCGGATCGCGATGCATTGCTCGCGCTCTTCCTCGGCGAGCAGGCGGCGCGGCTGTCGGCGTCAACGCTTGGCGCACTAATCGTGCGACGCGAAGCGAATCCGGCGTTGCAGCCCCGTCGTGGCGCCGTGCGATGGCTCGCATCGCCGTGCACGGCGGACGTTCGCATGGCACTTTCGTCGCTCCCGCCGCCATTGCCGGCGGCCGACGGGCGCGCTGCCGTTTCGCTGCTGCGCGTGACGCTCGCCCACGCCTGGTCCTCGAGTCTCGCCGCGCTCGATGACACATTGCGCCGCATCGCGATGCGCACGGCGGCCATTGATGATTCGCTCGCCCGGGGCCGATGGCCGACACGCCGTGAATTGACCGCCTGGCTGTGGGGCGCCGATGCAACGCAGCTCGCATTTCCGGAGCTCGTCGCTGCGAGCGCGGCTCGAGACGTGGCCAGCGCCCGTGAGACCCTCGCCGAACATCAATGCGCGCTGGCCGCCTTGCGTGCGCGAGTCGCCGAGCGGCGTGACGCCGACACGGCGGCACGCGCCGCACAGCTTCGTCGCCTCATCGCGGAGCACCCCGGTTGCACGATCGTCGCCTTCTCGCGCTATGCCGGAACCGTCGAGGCACTCTGGCGCGCGCTACGATTCGACGCCGGCGTGGTTGCCGTCACCGGGCGCGGCGTGCGGTCGGCCGGTGGCGGCTTCGCGCGCCGCGACATCCTGGCAAAGCTCGCCGCCACGTGTGCGCAGGACGCGCGTGCGCCGCTGCGACTCGTGCTTTGCACCGACCTGCTTGGCGAAGGGCTCGATCTGCGAGCCGCGTCGGTCATCGT
>JAKAJN010000070.1 GCA_021813725.1 bacterium
CACCGAGGCGTACGGCCGCAGCAACTGGCGCGCGCGCCTCGGCATCGCCTTTCATCACCGCGGCTACGTGATTGGTGTCGCGAGAGAGGAGAGTCCCAACCACCTCTCGGCGACGTATCAGTTCACGCTCAGCTCCCTCGTCAAATGACGACGCGCGTGAACCTCCTCGATCTTGCGCCCACCGATGCCGAGGAGCAGCTACGGGCGTTTGCCGAGGCGCAGGGGGTCGGCGCGTATCGTGGCAGTCAGGCCGCGCGGCATCTCTGGACGACACCGACGGCCAGCTTCGACGCGATGTCCGACCTGCCGCGCGCATTCCGCGCCGAGCTGGAGCGGGCCTTCGCCATCCCGCGGCTCGAGCTGGCGGCAGAGCAGCGCTCGGAGGACGGGACGCGGAAGTTCCTGTTTCGACTGCACGACGGCCAGACCATCGAGACAGTGTCCATTCCCGACGGCGATCGCGTGACCCTCTGCATCTCGTCGCAGGCCGGCTGTGCGCTGCAGTGTTCGTTCTGCGCCACCGGCCTAATGGGGTTCTACCGGAACCTGCTGCCGTCGGAGATCGCCGGGCAGGTGCGCGAACTCGCCCTGCTCCCCGAGCCGATCGCGCCGACGAACATCGTCTTCATGGGCATGGGCGAACCGCTGATGAACTGGAGGGCCGTTGACGTCGTGCTCACGATTCTGAACCACCCCAAGGGGTGCGGCGTCGGCGCGCGGCACATCACCGTCTCCACGGTCGGCGTGCTCCCCGGCATCGAGGCGCTCGCGCGGCGCCCCGAGCAGTTCCGGCTCGCCATTTCGGTGCACGCGCCGACAGATGAGCTGCGCCGCATGTTGATGCCGGTGAACATCAAGTTTCCGCTCGAGCGCGTGATTGACGCGGCGGCGGCGTTCACGCGCCGCGTGACGTTCGAGTATGTGATGCTCGGCGGTGTGAATGACCAGCCGGGGCACGCCGCGGAGCTGGCCCGGCTCGCCAAGCGCTGCGGTGCGTTCGTGAACCTCATTCCGCTGCATCCGGGCGGCGCGGGGTCATACACGCCGACGTCACCCGAGGGGATCAAGCGGTTCGCGTCCGAGGTCGCGCGCCACAAGGTGGAAGTGGCGGTGCGTCGGAGCCGCGGGACGGACATTGCCGCGGCGTGCGGCCAGCTACGGGTAGAGCGACTGCGGCGGCGGCCGCCACGAGCGGCCAACCAGAATGGTGAGGTCGAGATAGCGTAGCGAGTCGGGGCGCGCCTCAATGCGCGCCCCGCCCATCGCATCGGCGGCCCACCGCGCCCACTCCGGGTGTCCTGACCGGTCAAGGATGAGCGTGCTGTCGCGGCGATCGGCTTCGGCGGACGTCCCCGTCCCGACGACGTCGAATCCCTTGTCCCGCAGCCAAGCCGTGGCGAGGCGGGCGAGACCGCGTGTGGCGGTGGCGTTCAGCACTTCGACCTTGATGCGCACCGTGTCGGGAACGACGCGCGTGGGGCGCGCGGCGGGAACGGAGGCGGGAGCACCGACGGTGTCGCCGGCCCGATCGCCCTTCGGTCGAAAGACACCGCCCACAATTGCCGCGAGCAGGATGAGGAGGGCAACGCGACGACGCCGACGACGCGCGGCATCGGCCGCTGATACCGGTGGGGACGCTAGCGGACCGAATTCCACAGCTTCACCGTCCCCTCGAAAATCCGATTGCCCTCGCGCAGCGTCCATTCGAGGCGCATGCGCACCGCCTGACGAAACACGCCGTCGAAGTTGTGTGGCAGCTGCGCCGCCAGGAAGGCGCGGTCGGCGTGCATGAAGCTGCGCCCCGGTTCGAGGAAGTCTGCCATGAACAGCGCGCGCCCGGTGCGATCCCACTCGGGATGGCCGACGGTATGCCAGCGCACGGCGTCGAGCACGCTGACGCGCGTCTCGCCCTCGCGCTCGAGCATCGCGGCGGCTGCCGGGCCATGCAGGATTCCGTCGGGAAGTTCCGGTGCGTGCACGAGGGCACGCAGTGCCGCGGGCGTCGCGTCGCGCAGGGCGTCGTGCCACCGTCCGGCATCGTGCCAGGCCTGCGCCTCTGCCGCGTCAAGCTGCATCCGCGCCGCCCACTCATCGAGCAGCGCGGTGACGCGTGCGATGTGGTTGCGTCGCTTCTCGCCGACGACGGCCCACGCGGGCAGCACTGGCCCGGTCATGCCGGGCGTTCGTCCAGGGCAGCGCGCAGTCCGGCGGCCAGGCGCACCGCGGCGTCCACCGACTCGTTGGCGGCGCGCACGATCGCGCTTCCCACCACGATGCCGTCGGCGTGGGCCCCGAGCGAACGCGCCTGCTCGGGACGGGAGACGCCGAAACCGACGCAGATTGGCAGGGTGCAGACAGAGCGCAGACGGCCGATCGTCTGCGGCAGGTCGGTGGGCAACTGGTCGCTGACCCCGGTGACGCCGAGGCGCGAAATCAGGTAAACAAACCCGCGCCCGTGCCGCGCGATCTCGGCCATCCGATCCACCGGCGTGGTCGGCGCGACGAGACGCACGAAATCCAGCGGCCCCTCGCCGAGCCAGGCCTCGCGCTCGGCATCGCTCCCCACCGGCAAGTCGGTCACGAGCACGCCGTGCACGCCCGCCGCGGCAGCCCGGCGCAGGACGTCGTGGCCGGCCGCGATCAGCGGATTGAGATAGCTGAAGAGCACCACGGGAATGCCGAGCTTCGCGCGGGCGACGAGTTCGAGCGCCCGGTCGAGCGAGACGCCGTGGGCGAGAGCCGTCTGCGAGCTGGCCTGGATGACCGGACCGTCGGCCATCGGATCGGAAAATGGGACGCCAACTTCGAGCACGTCGGCGCCGGCTCCCTCGAGCCCCTGCCAGAGCGCTACGCTCGAGTCGGGATCGGGGTGTCCAGCGGTGGCGTAACAGACGAGGGCGCGGCGGCCCCCCGCGCGCAGCGCGGTGAAGCGATCGGTAAGCACGACAGTTTAGACGAAGTAGTCGCCGACGCGAATGCCGTAGCGATCGGGATCGGCGGTCTTGATGATGGTGCGCCGGAACTCGCCAGCTTCGGCGCGGTCGGCGAGGTTCACGACGGTCCCCGGATACTGCACGTTGCCCATGTCGTCGCTGACAATGCGCACCAGCGGGCGCGAGAGCAGTTCGCTGTCCGGATTGGCCGCGTGGACGATGGCGAGCTCGAAGGTGTCGAGCACCACGAACGTCCCCACCGGGTAGATGCCCAGCAGGTTGATGAACGCCTTCACGACGGTGGGATCCACGCCGCGGCGTGGATTGTCGCGCATCTCCTGCAGCACCGCCGACGGCGCCATCGGCGTCGTCTGGTAGGAACGCCGCGACGTCGCCGCGTCAAACCCGTCGGCGCACGCGACGATCTTGGAGTAGAACATCATCTCCTTGGTGCGCAGGCTGCGCGGATATCCGGTGAGGTCGCGCTTCATATGGTGCTGGAACGCGACGAGCATGGAGCGATACGGAAACTCCTGCTGGTCCTTCACCGAGAAGAGCGCCAGCACGCCAAGCCATGGATGCGCGGCGATGGCGCGCCACTCGTCGTCGGTCAGCACGTCCGCCTTGTTGATGATGTCGGCCGGCACGCGGGCCTTGCCGATGTCGTGGAACAGCGCGGCCATCCCGAGGTCGTAGAGCTGCAGGCGCGTGAGGGCGAGGCGACGGCCCAGCGCGATGGAGAAGATGCAGACGTTCACGGAATGCGTGAACGTGTAGTCGTCGTAGTCGCGGATCGTCGTCAGGCCGACGAGCGAGGTCTCGTCCGAGAGGATCTGGTCGACGATGCCCTGCACCACGCGCTTGATCTTCTTGATGTTCGCGCTCTGCCCCATGCGGACGGAATTGATGACGTCCTTGGTGGCGGTGACGGAGCGCGCGTACGTGCGCTTCGCCTTCTCCTTCGACTCGACCTGCTGGCCGCTCTGCTCCTCGTCGCCCTCGACCAGCGGGGCGAGTTCGAACGAGGTGACGCCGGTGTCGCCCAGACGCTTGAGTAGCGCTTCGAATTTGTCCACGGCGTCGCTGCCCTGCGGGTTCTGCAGGAAGCCGAGGAGCACCGTCCAGTCGCGGATGGCGGGTGCGCGCAGTGCGCGCAAGGTGCCAATGCCGTTCTGGCGGAACTGCGTGAGGAGTGCGCTGAAGCTGGAATAGTTCTCGAGGTCGAGCCGCAGGCGCGTGCTGTTCACGAAGATGAACTCGCCCGCCACGCGGAACTCGCACTCCTTCTCGTGCGAGAGCAGTTCGTTGGTGATGAACGACAACTCCTGCAGCGACTGCTGGACGACGGCATTCTCGAACGGATAGAGCCGGAGATTCCGCATCGTTCCGTAGAACGCGAGGATGAATGCGCGGCTCGCCACCCGCACGTACGCCTCGCCCGTCATCTCACCGAGGGCCTGCATGGCGACGGAGCCGCGCATCGCGATGGACGGCCGTCCGGAGGGAGGCGTCGTCATTGGCTTCCCCCGCCGCGCAGGGCGCGGCTGACCGCGTTGCGCACGATGACGTCCTTGTCGCCCTCAGCCCGCTGCAGCGACTCACGCGCGCTGGCCGTGCCGACGCGCCCGAGGGCCACCGCGGCGACGGCCCGCAACTCGGGGTCTTCCTTGCGCGCGAAGATGCCACCCTTGGCGTTGAGCAACCCGTCGAGGAACGAGACACCGCCTTCGCCGCAGAGCGAACCGTACAGCTCGAAAAACGCCAGGCGCTCCGTGCGATCGGCGTCGCGCAGCTCCTTTCCCTTCACCGCCGCCTCGGCGCGCTGCAGCGCCGGACGATATTGTCGCGCCATGAGCGTTCGCGCCGCCTGCACGCGCAGGTCGCGATCGGGGTCCGCGAGCGCCTTCTCCATCGCCTGCAGCGCACCCGGCGAGGCGATGACGCCAAGCGCCGACAGCACCGCGAGCCGCAGCTCGCGATCGCCGTGTTCGAGAATGCGTGCCATCGCCGGCACGCCCGCCGCGGTGCGCATGGCGCCGCATCGCCGGATCGCCTCGAGCGCCACGTCGTGCGTCGGGTCGGCAATCAACTTCACGAGTTCGCCGGTCGCCGATTCCGCGATGCGGCTCGCCGCCCCTTCGAGCAGGGGACGGAGGCCCGGGTTCTGCGCACGGGGCAGCCACGACAGGATGGTGGACAACGCCGTCGGGCGCAGCTGGCCAAAGAGCTCGTTCAGTTCCGCTGCCGACGGAAGCACCGGCGCCGCATCCATCGCCTCGAGCAACTGACCAAGCGCTGCCGGCTCGCTCAACCGCGCCGCCAGCGACGCCAGTCGCTCCTTCGTCTCCGGCTGCACGTCACGCGCCCGTTCGAGCGTCTGGGTCGCCTCACGCAGGAGATACGCGACCGCGGCAAACTGACCGGCCGAGAGCAGGTGCAGCATCAGTACCTCGAGGTGCGACAGCACCTCGGCACGCACCAGCGGGTCGAGCTGGAACTCGAAGATGTCGAGCAGGGAGTCAAGCACGGCGCGCCGCAGATCGGTCGCATATTCGCGCAGCGTCTCCTGTCGCAGGTACTCCACTTCCTTGTCGTCGAGGAAATAGAGTGTCGTGTCGAAGTCGTCCATGCGGACGATTCCGGAACGCCCCTGCTCCGGCGCGCCGTCACCCGACTCGCCGCCCGACTGGGCCTCCGCCTCCGCGCGTGCCTCGCGGATGGCCTCACCCGGCTCCTCCGTCGCCGCCCCATTCACCCGCGGCCATTTCCCGGGCTCGGGCGACGACTCCAGCGGTGCCGATTCGTCGGACACATCCACGTAGCGGTACTGCAGCGTCGTGAACTCCTGCTCCCAGAGCAACGTGAGCAGGTCGTCCTGGTTGGGCAGCGCGTGCCGCACCTTGGGAATGATGTCGAGGAACGACGAGATCTCCTTCGCCTCGAAGCCCCTGAGCAGGGTGAGTTCGCGCAACCCGTCCTTGAACAGTGTCCAAGGGAGCGAGTCCGAGGCCTTCTCGGGTTCCTCGAACACTTTCTGTCCGTACCACTGGAGGGCCGTGTCGGTGACTTCCAGGCGCACCGACTCCGTTTCCTCCCACAGCGGCGCAAAGACCGCCCGCGCCTGCTCCAGCGACCGCTGGTAACTCGGGTTGTTGTGGTTGTTCAGGTAGAGCAGGTGCGCCCGAATGGTCTTGTCGAGCTGCCGGAGCATCTCCGCGACCAGCTGCGGCGAGAACGGCGGCTCGAGATCGTCGGGTTCCTGTCCGGAAACGGCGGCCGTGGGAACGGTCATCGCACTAACATACGCCCTGCATGGCGCCGCGTCACGGTCAGTCGGACCCCGCGGCGAGCTCGCTCACTTGGGCCACGTCCTTGTCGCCCCGCCCGCTCACGCAGAGCAGCACCGGCTCGTCGCCCGCCCAGCGCCCGCGCTGCGACGCGATCCACGCCACGGCATGCGCGGTCTCGAGGGCGGGAATGATCCCCTCGAGGCGTCCGAGGAGCGCAAATCCCTCCAGCGCCGCCTCGTCCGTGATTGACACGTACGTGGCCCGCCCCGAGTCCTTGAGGTACGAATGCTCCGGCCCGACGCCGGGATAGTCGAGACCAGCAGAGATCGAGTGGGCGGGATGCACCTGACCATGCTCGTCCTGCAGGAGGTAGCTGAGCGCGCCGTGCAGCACGCCGGGCGTGCCGCGCGAGAGGCTCGCCGAATGTGCGCCGCTGTCGAGACCGTGGCCGGCCGCTTCCACCCCCACCAACTCGACGTCCGCGTCCTCGACGAAGGCGTGAAAGATCCCCATCGCGTTCGACCCGCCGCCGACGCATGCCACAACCGTGCGCGGGAGTCGCCCCGCACGCTCTAGCAGTTGTGCGCGCGCCTCACGCCCAATGATCGCCTGGAAATCGCGCACCATCCGCGGATACGGCGCCGGGCCGACAACCGATCCGATGATGTAGTGACTCGTCGGGCACGTCGTCACCCAGTCTCGGATCGCCTCGGTGGTCGCATCCTTAAGCGTGCGCGTGCCCGCGGTGACCGGCACCACCGTCGCGCCCATCAGACGCATACGGTAGACATTGAGGCGCTGCCGCCGCATGTCCTCTTCGCCCATGTAGACTACGCACTCGAGGCCGAGTCGCGCGCAGACGGTGGCGGTCGCCACGCCGTGCTGGCCCGCGCCGGTCTCGGCGATGATGCGACGCTTGCCCATCCGACGCGCCAGCAGGGCCTGCGCGAGCGCATTGTTGATCTTGTGCGCGCCGGTGTGATTCAAATCCTCCCGCTTCAGCCAGACGGGCGCGCCCACCTGCGCCGAGAAGCGCGGTGCATCACAGAGCGCGGACGGACGGCCCACATAGTGCTGCAGCAGTCCGTTGAGCTCGGCGTGGAACGACGCGTCCGCGAGCGCCGCTTCCAGGGCCTGCTCGAGTTCGTCCAGCGCCGGCACGAGTGTCTCGGGCACGTAGCGTCCGCCAAATGCGCCGAAGCGCCCTTCCTCCACAACCTGCGTCGCCATCTCACCGCCCTCCGCGCGCCACCGCCTCGACGAAGGCGCGCATCTTTGCATGATCCTTGATTCCCACCGACGACTCGATCCCTGACGATACATCCACGGCATCGGGTGCGACCACCCCGACCGCGGTGTGCACATTCTCCGGTCGCAGTCCCCCGGCCAGCACGAGCCGGGCCGGGCGCCCGGCGGCGTTCAACGTCGACGCGAGCCATGTCCAATCCACCGTGACGCCGGCGCCGCCGAGCGTTCCCTGGACGAGCGCATCCACCAAGACCGCATCCACTCCTGCGGCCGCGTCGCGCACGACACCGGGCTGTGCGCCGGGACCGAGGCGCACGACGCGCCAGATTTCGCCACGAAAGGCGCGACGCAACGCGGCGACGGTAGCGGCGTCGGAGGTGCCGTGGAGCTGCAGTACGTCGAGTCCGGCGACCGCTGCCACGTCGGCGATCTCGGCGGCGCCCTGGTCGCCGAAGACGCCCACCCGCCGCGGCGCGGCCGCGCCCGCGGCTCGCGCGCCGTCGAGTACCAGTCGCGCCGCGGCGGGAGCGAGCCGGCGGGGACCGCCGGCAAACACCACACCAACAAACGCCGCGCCGAGGGCGCCGGCGACCGCCGCGTCCTCGGCCCGTGTCAGACCGCAGATCTTCACCTCAACCACGCGCACTCCGCGGCACACGGGTCAACTGTCGCACCGCGTCGGTCGGTGAGCTGGCAACGGACAGTGCTGACCCCACGAGCACGGCGTCGGCTCCGAGTGCCGCGGCCCGGCGCACGCCCTCCACGTCGCGCACACCGCTTTCGTAGACGGCGGTGCGGTCGGGCGGCACCAGCCGCAGCAGCCGCTCCGAGACGGCGTCATCCATCTGCAGCGTTTCGAGATTGCGGTTGTTCACCCCAAGCACGCCGTTTGGCACGCCAAGCGCGCGTTCGAGTTCCGATTCGTCACGCACCTCGAGCAGCACGTCGAGCCCAACCGAGCGGGCCATCGCGGCGAGCGCGAAGAAACGGTCGGCCGGCAGCGCGCGCGCAATGAGCAGCACGGCACTCGCCCCGGCCACGCGTGCCTCGAGCAGCTGCACCTCGTCCACGATGAAGTCCTTGCGCAAGAGCGGCAGGGCAACCGCCGCACGCGCCGACGCGAGGTCGTCGAGCGAGCCGCCGAACTCGGACGGCTCGGTCAGTATGGACAGCGCCGCCGCACCGCCCGCCTCGTACTGGGCCGACCGCTCGGCCGCACTCAGTGCGTCATCGAGCACGCCCTTGCTCGGCGAGCGGCGCTTGATCTCGGCGATCACGGCGACGGAGTCACGACGCAGGGCATCGCGAAACGAGACGGCGGGCGCGAGCGATGCCACGCCCTGCTCGAGCTCCCGGACACGTCCCCGGGCGGCCGCCGCACGCGCGGCGGAATGCTCCGTGAGGCGGCCCAACGGCCCGGCGGGGGGAAGCCAGAGGGGATGTGGTTGCGCTTCGGTCAATCTTCGGCTACCGTTACTTCGGGGTTTATTCGCTCGTTAGAAGGGCGCGGGGATTCACTCCCGACCTTCCTTCCTCTTCCGGACTTCTCGCCATGCCGCTCACCAAGCGCCAGCGCCAGATACTCGACTACCTGCAGGGGTATCAGGGCGAGCACGGGTACGCGCCCAGCTTCGAGGAGATCGCCGCGCACTTCAACTATAACTCGCTCGCGACGGTCCACGAACACCTCACGAACCTCGAGCGCAAGGGCTACATCAAGCGCAGCTACAACGAGAGCCGCGCGATCGAGATCCTCCCGTCGGAGGCGTTCCCGCATTCCATCGAGCTTCCCCTGCTTGGCGCGGTGGCGGCCGGCACGGCGATCGAGCACTCGACCACCGGCGAGACGGTGGCGGTTCCGGACGATTTCGTGCGCCGCGGCGGCCCGCATTACGTACTGCGCGTGCGCGGCAACTCGATGATCGACGATCACATCACCGACGGCGACCTCGTGGTGGTGAACCAGCGCCAGTCGGCCGACAACGGCGAGATGGTGATCGCGATGCTCAACGGCACGGCGGCGACGGTCAAGCGCTTTTATCGGGAGCGCGACGGACGCGTGCGGCTGCAGCCCGCCAACGAGGCCCTGGCGCCGATGTACTTCGACCGCACCGACGACATCCGCATCGAGGGCGTGGTCGTCGGTGTGATGCGAAAGTTCTAGGAACTCCCGGAGGAACGGCCGCCGGCCGCCGTGACGGACGCGGCGCGCAGTCGGTCGAGTGCGGAGCGGCCCGCTCCCTCCCGCAACGCCTCGCGCGCCATCTCGAGCGCCGCAGCGAAGTCGGCCGCACGCCCGGCCACGTAGATCGCCGCCGCCGCATTGAGCGCCACGGCAGCGACGGCGCCGGGGCGCCCCCGCCCCGACAGCACTTCCTCGACGACGCGCGCGTTCTCGCCCGGGTGCGCGCCCGCGAGGTCGTTCGCCGTTGCCGCGCGCACGCCCAGTCGCTCAGGGTCGATCGTCCACGAACGTGCCTCTCCGTCCACAAGCTCCAGGACCGTCGTCCGCCCGAGCGGCGACACTTCGTCCAGCCCCGGCTCGCCGTGCACAATCAGGCTATGCCGCGTGCCGAGCGTCTGCAGGGCGCCGCCAATGAGTCCGAGGCGCCGCGCGTCGGCCACGCCAATCACCTGCCGCCCGGCGCGCGCCGGGTTGGCCAACGGCCCGACGAGATTCATCACGGTCTGGACGGCGAGATCACGACGCACCGGACCGACGTGCCGCATCGCAGGATGCATCGTCGGGGCGAACATGAACACAATCCCCGCCTGGTCGAGCACCTCGCGCATCCGTTCCACCGGCAGGTCAATCCGCACGCCCAGCGCCTCAAGCACGTCGGCACTGCCGGATTTGGAGGTGAACGAGCGATTGCCGTGCTTCGCGACGCGCACCCCGGCACCCGCCGCAACGAGGGCGGCGGCCGTGGAGATGTTGAACGTGGTGAGTGTTCCGCCGCCCGTTCCGCACGTGTCCACCAGTGCATCAGGATCCTGGTCCGCCAGGACGATCATCGTCTCGCGCAAGGCGGAGGCCACGCCGGCCAGCTCGTCGGGCGATTCGCCCTTGACGCGCAATCCCATCAGGAGCGCCGAGACGTGCACATCGGACCCCTCGCCGCGCATCACCGCACCGAAGGCCTCGGCCGCCTCGTCCCGCGTGAGCGACTCGCCGGCGGCGAGCTGGCGAATGGCGTGATGCAGCGCAGCACTACTCATGTATCCGATCCAGTAGCCGCTCCGGGAGCCGCGCCTCGCTGGCGATCAGCGAGATCACGAGGCCGAGCAGGCGCACACGCTCGACGTCCTCTTCCACGAAGAGCCCGCGCTGCACGCGGTTGGTGAGATTGACCACGCCGAGCAGTTCGTCGCGCAGCACGAGCGGGAAGGAAATGAAGGACCCGGTGGTGAGGTACTCGTCCCGCAACAGCGGCTGCGCCTTGGCGTCGGACGCATCCACGACCAGCAGCGGCTGCCGACTCTCGGCCACGCGCCCGGCTACTCCCTGCCCGAGCGTGATGCGCGAGCCCTCCCGAACGTGCGGCGCCAGACCTCGCGAGGCCGCCAGATACAGGTTGCCGGGCTCTGGTGCGCGCAGGAAGAGCGAACAGCGCAGCGCCTGCATGTCGTCGCCGACGAGCGAGAGCAAGCCCTCGGCAAGTCGTCGCGGGTCGCCACCCTGCGAGGCCTGCTCGAGGACGCGGTCCAGCAGATAGATGGTGCGGGTGCGCTGGCGCAGCGTCTCGCTGCGCCGATGCAGTTCAATATGGGCCTGTTCGAGCTGCCCGACCGCCGCCGTGACCTGCTGCTCGAGCGCGCGCAGGCGCGCCGCCGCGCGTCGTGTCTCCTCGGCGGCGCGCGTCTCCTCGCGCTCCTTCTGCACCGCCTGCCCGGCGCGCGCCGCCTCGGCCGCCCCGCGCGCCATGTGCAGTTGCTGCTGCAGGTCCGACAGGCGCGCGAGGTATTCGCCGTGCACCCGTTGCGTCACGTCCTCCAGCGTGCGCGCCGCCTCGGCGCGCGCATTGCGTTCAGCGAACCGGCTGTGCGCCAGTTCGAAGAGCGCCGCCAGCGCGCCAGCTCCCTCGGTGGCACGCGCGCCGAAGACGCGCTGCGATTCGTGCAGTGCGAGCACGGCGACGAGCTCGCCGTCGAACTGGATGCCGCGCAGGGCCAGGTCGGCCGGGTCGGCTCGCGAGGGCAGTTGCAGCATCCGGGCAAATGTCCCCGCCTCGTCCCCCACGTCCACGAAGACGCCGCCCGCGAACACGCGATCGACGACGGCCTCAGGAAACTGACGGAGGGAAACGTCGAGCGGGACGCGCTGCGCCCGCCCCGCCTCGAAGCACACGCAGGCGACGAGCTGGGCCGAGCGTGCGTCCACCGGCAGGTAGGCGATGGCGGCCGACCGGTCGACCTCCGCGAGTCCTTCGGCCAACGCTACAATCGCCGCGTCCAGCGTGGGCGCGGCGGCGAGAGCGTGGGCCAGCGAGACTAGTGTGGATTCGGGCATCCGGCGGTGCGGAACGGTGGGGCGGGAAGGCGGTCGGCCGGGCGCTTGATGGTCCGCGCGGCGGCTCGCGGGAACGTGACCGCTACGTCGTGTTCTGTCAATCGGTTGGACGACGCCGGTTTTCCTTGATCGGGCCCGTGCCGCGGAGTATGTTTTGCGCAATGGCGGGACGCGTGCTCCAGCTCGTGTTGCACTATGACGGCACCGATTTTTCCGGGTGGCAGGTGCAGCCGGAGACGCGCACCGTGCAAGGGACCCTCGAATCCGTGCTGGCGCGCCTCTGCGGCGGTCCCGTGCGGGTCACAGGGGCCGGCCGGACGGACGCGGGGGTACACGCCCGCGGCCAGGCGGCCGGCGTGGAGGTGCCGCTTCATTGGACACCCGATCGGCTGAGGCACGTGCTCAATGCGCAGCTTCCCGACGATGTTTCTGTGGCAGCGGTGCACGAGATGCACCCGGAGTTTCACGCGCGATTCAGCGCGACCAGTCGGCGGTATAGCTACACCGTGGGGCTCGATGAAGCTGCCCGTTCGCCGTTTCGGCGTCGCTGGGAGTGGCCGGTCGAGAGGCCCGTGGATGGCGACGCGCTGGCGTGGTGCGCGGCCGCGCTCCTCGGGGAGCATCGGTTCTTCGGGTTTGCGGTTCGGGGCAC
>JAKAJN010000231.1 GCA_021813725.1 bacterium
AAGATCCTCGCCGCGCTTGGCGTGGCGGGGTGCAAGGCGGAAGCCGAAGTCCAGCGGTAACTGGTACTAGAGGCGCTTCACACGTTGGGGTTCTTTGCCCAAGCTGGAAGCGGGCCGAGGCCGACTCGGAGAGCATCGCCCACTTCGTCACGCAAGTCGAGAAAGCTCTTTCAACTGCTTCGCGCGAGAGGCCTCGCGACAACGTCTCCATCTCTGCCGAGTGGCTCTTGCCTGTGCCACGACCCACTACCTGGATAGGAGCAGCAAGGACACGGGAACACCGATGGCTAACGCCCAAAGCAGAATGGTCTGAATCAGCAACGTCTTCTGACTACGTCCGGCGCGGCCACCGAGCAACCTCCCCACGAGTACAATACCTCCGACCAGTAGTGCTTCGCCCCAACGGGCGAAGAGCGCGCCTTCTCCTAGGGCATGCGCGGCCATGGCGAATGTCATCGCGCCAAGCACCCCGAACGCGATGGCACGGCCCAGTGAGCCAGTCGAAACCTGCACAGTGGATTCTCCTCGGAATAATCAATCGCGAAGGTCAGCAAGAGGGGGCACCGTCGTCTTCGCAGCGAACCGGAATCTGCACAGGTGGACACCGCGTGCAAGTAATCTGAAGCCCTGTCGCGAGCGACCGCGCGATGACCTTGCGTGATTTCCCACCGAGGTGCAGACGGCCATCGCCTCGCTCCCGTATCCGTCGGCCGGAAGGCCGATGCTCACCGAAGCCCCCGGTCCTTTGTCGGAACCGATCAGAATGGGCAGAATGCGAGCTCAGGCAACGTCGGGAGGCCTCGGCCAATGCTAGCAGGAGAGCTGGAACAGTACTATCACGCTATGTTACAAACTATTACACTATGTAACCACATATCTAGTTCTTCGAGGCTATGCAATACCGAACTCGGAATTCCCTCACATGTCCTCAGGCAACAACCGACAGGGATGGCGCGAAACCAACCGAAGTGCGACGCGCCGATGTCTGGTCAATGCCGACCTGCCTTGGCGCCGAGCAGCAGTCGAGCACGCGGGTGGCGTCCGCACCTACCGACCGTGGAGCAATGCAGTTCAGGGTTGTTGTCGGTGTCGACCGGCCGCCCACGCCTCGAACGCTTCGCGCGAGCTGAGGCGCGGGCGAAAACCGAACACGGCCTTGAGCCGCGCGTTGTCGAGCACCGGGCGGTAGCGCAGGAAGTCCACCTGCTCGGGGCCGTAGCGGGTAAGCCCGAGCGGGTACAGGACGGCCAGCGCACCCTTCACGAGCCACGCGGGCACGCGCAGCACCGGCGTGCCGAGGGCGCGCGCAATCTCGTCAATGGTCATCGCGCCGTCGCCGGCCACGTTGAAGATCCCGGTGACGGGGGAGTCAATGGCGCGCACCAGCAAGGCGATGAGATCGGCGTCGTGCACGAAGACGAACGGCGACGCCGAGCCGCGGATGGCGATGAGCCGTGGCTTCTCGAAGAGCGCGGTGATCTGGTTGTTGACCGAGGTGCCGAGAACGGTGCCGACGCGGAGGATGATCTGCTCGAGCGCCGGATGCTCCTGCCGCGCCCGGGCGAGCAGCTCCTCCACGAGCCGCTTGTGCCAGCTGTACGCAAACGCCTCGTTGCCGCGCAGCGGATGTTCTTCGGTGAGCCACGCGGGATTGTCGGCATGATACCCGTACGCGGCGCCGCTCGACGTGACGATCAGACGCCGCACGCCGGCGGCCACACACGCCTCGAGCACCCGCTCGGTGCCCTCGACGTCCACGCTGTACTCGAAGGCCCTTGTGCTGCCGCGCCCCGGGGTGACGATGGACGCGAGGTGCACGACGCACGTGATGCGATGCTCGCGCAACTCGGCCGCCAGCCCCGTTTCGCGCACGTCGTGTCGAATGAAGATGGCACCGCGGGGGAGTGCCTCCGGCTCGCGGACATCCGTGCCCACGACGGCGCCGAGGCGGTCCTCGGTCACGCGCGCCGCGAGTGCCTCGAGGAGCTGGCGCCCGACGTAGCCGGACGAGCCGGTGACGAGCACACGGTCGCTCGCGAGCGGCATGCGCCTATCGCCCCGCGCCAGCGGACCGGTTGTCGGCCGTCACGCGGACTCCGAGAGCGGCGGCGGCCGCCGGCTCCAGTACGTGGCGAGACTGAGTCCGGCGACCACGTGCCAGATGCCCCACCAGGCGGCCACGATGGCCGCGCCGCCCAGTCCGCCGAAGAACGTGAAGACGAGGATGAGCCCCAGGCCGCTGTTCTGAATGCCGACCTCGAACGAGACCGCACGCCGGTCGCGCACCGGCAACCCGAGGGCGCCCGCGGTCCAGTAGCCCGTGGTGAGCGCCAGTGCATTGTGCAGGAACACCGCCAGCACCACGCGCCCCACGTACGTCACGAAGTACTGCCAGTTGGCCGTGAGCGCGAGCACGAGGAAGAGCACGAAGATGCCGATGGAGAATCGCTTCATCGGCGTCCGGGCACGATCGGCAAACGCGGGCCAGCGGCGTTGAACGTACATGCCGGCCGCCAACGGCAGGCCCAACAGAAGGAAGATGGTGACGAACATGTCCACCGGATCCACGGCGACGGCGCGCAGGATCGCCTGCGTTGGCGCGTACATCGAACCCCAGAAGCGCAGCACGAGCGGTGTGAACACCACGGCGAGCACCGTGGACGTCGAGCTGATGCTCACCGAGAGCGCCGTGTTGCCGCGCGCGAGGTGCACGAGGAAGTTCGAGATGTTGCCGGCCGGACAGCTCGCCACGA
>JAKAJN010000071.1 GCA_021813725.1 bacterium
CGAACAAGGAGATCGGCGCACAACTCGGCATCAGCACGCGCACGGTCGAGGCCCATCGGCAGGCCCTGATGAAGAAGCTCGGTATTCATACCGTCGCCGGACTGACGCGCTACTGCCTCGAGCACGGCATTGATGTAGGGTAAGTACTTACGTACAAGTGGCAATTGAGCGACGTGCCATCCGGCCGTATTCTCACTGCGGTACACGAGTGGTCGGCGCCGACCCCTTGCGGCGCCGCCTCGGGTGCACGGCCTCCTGGCATTCGTCGGCACCCACATCCCAACGGCCCGCAGTCGGCATCGCGCCGACGGCGGGCCGTTTGGCGTGCACGGTCGCGGTGGGGCGCGCCGCGCTACCGGTTGCGTCGCCGCGGCACGGTGGTCTCGAGCGATTCGTCGAGACGGTGCAGGAAATCGGCGATGGTGCGAACCGCCGCGACATAGCGTCCCGCGTCAACGCGCTCGGCGTCATCCGTCGTGCGGTGGTAGTCGGCGTGGTCCTCGACGCCGAAGTAGACGAACGGGACTCCCTTGGCGTAGAACGCCGCCTGGTCCGATTGACCAATCCAGTTCTCGAGCCCGTCGGGCTGGGAAAGGTCGTGCCCCATACGCAGCTTCACGGGCGCCTCCCTGGCCGTCGCCTGGAGGAGCGGACGAAAGAACGGAAACGGCGTGGCCCCGGCGGCGTAGAGTTCGTTCTGGTCGAGGCGCGCGACCATGTCGAGGTTCACGTTGGCGACGATGCGGCGCAGGGGCACCGGCGGCGACTCGACGAACGCCTTCGATCCGCGCAGGCCGGCCTCCTCCCCGTCAAACCAGGCGAAGATGAGCGAGTGGCGTGGCGGGTGGGCCGCATACCACGCCGCGAGCGCGAGCACGGCCGCGGACCCCGAGGCATTGTCATCGGCCCCGTTGTAGATCTCGCCGTGACGCACGCCGAGGTGATCGAAGTGCGCACTGACCACGACGGCGCGCGTGGTGTCCGCGCCGCGCACGATGCCAAGCACATTGACGCCATCGCGCGCCGATGTATCACGCCACGTCACGTCGAAGTGCTGGACGTACCCCGGCACGAGCGGGCTCACGCCGAGCTGCGCGAGCCGTTCAGCGAGGAACTTGCGCGCCATTGCGTTGCCGCGCGTTCCCATGCGGCGCCCTTCCATCGAGTCGGCGGCGAGGGCGGCGAAGCTCTGCCAGAGCAAGGCGGAGTCGACCACGGGCGTTGCGCTCGCGCGATGTGCGGGAGTTTGAGCCCGCGCGGCGGACCATGCGGCGAGCGAGAACGCGATGAGGGCGGCGAGCGAGCGGGAGCGCATGCACAATACTACACGCCGTCCCGCTGCATGGCCCCGCGTGCTGCGGCTCGTGCTGCGCCGGGTGCTACCGCGCGTGCTTGTGCATCAGCTCGACGAGTTCGTCGTACATCGCCTCGGCTTCGGCATCACCCTTGCGAATGGCTGTGGATGCGCAGTGCTTGAGGTGGTTGCGCATCAACTCGCGCGAGACGGCGCGCAGCGCCTCCTGCACCGACGACACTTGCATCAGGATGTCGGCGCAGTAGCGGTCCTCGGCCACCATCTTCTGCAGGCCGCGGACTTGCCCTTCGATGCGCCGCAGGCGGGTGACGTTGCGGGCCTTGATGTCAGCGTCCACGGCCACCGCCTGCCGGGCGGGCGCGTCGTGCAGGGCGCACCCGCAGCCGGTCTGCTGGACGGGAAGTTTCTTGGCCATCAGGCGCGGGCCTCCTCGACCGTGATGGATCGCCGCGGACGCCAGGACCGCAGGCGCAATGAGTTGGTCACGACCGACACGGAGCTGAACGCCATCGCGGCGCTGGCAAGAATCGGGCTGAGCTGCAGCGCAAACGACGGATAGAGCGCGCCCGCCGCCACCGGAATGCTGATGACGTTGTAGATGAAGGCCCAGAACAGGTTCTGCTTCATGACGCGCATCGTGCGGCGCGACAGCGCGATGGCGTCGGCGAGGCCGTGCAGGTCGCCGCGCACCAGCGCCACATCCGCGGCCTCGACCGCCACGTCGGTGCCGGTGCCGATGGCCACGCCCACGTCGGCCTGCGCGAGCGCCGGTGCGTCGTTGATGCCGTCGCCCACCATCGCGACCACGCGCCCCGCGGCCTGCAGGCGCTGCACTTCGGCCACCTTGCCGTCGGGGAGCACCTCCGCGACGACGCGCGGGATGCCCGCCTGGGCGGCGATGGCGTCGGCGGTCCGGCGGTGATCGCCGGTGAGCATCACGACGTCGAGGCCGAGGGCCTTGAGCCGCGCGATGGCCGCGCGCGACGTCGCTCGCAGCGGATCGGCGATGGCCACGAGGCCGGCGAGCACGCCGTCAATCGCGACGAAGACCGGAGTCTTCGCCTCGGCGGAGACACGCGCCGCCGCGTCGGCAAGCGCCGCCACGTCCACCCCCCAATCCGCGAGGAGCGCCGCGTTGCCGACGGCCATCGCGCGTCCGTCCACGACGCCCGTGGCGCCACGCCCGGGGACCGCCGCGAACGACTCAGCGCGCACGAGCGTGAGGCCGCGCGACTCCGCGTGACGCACGATGGCGTCGCCCAGCGGGTGTTCGGAACTGCGCTCGAGTGAGGCGACGAGCCGCAGCAGTTCGTCGTCGCTCTCCATCGCCGCCGTCCGTAGGAGATCGGTGACGCCCGGCTTGCCCTCGGTGACTGTCCCCGTCTTGTCGAGTACGACGGTGGTGACGTCGCCGGCGCGCTGCAGCGCTTCGCCGCCCTTGATGAGCACGCCGAACTCGGCGCCCTTCCCTGTCGCGACCATCACGGCGGTCGGCACGGCGAGTCCCATCGCGCACGGGCAGGCGATGATCAGCACAGCGAGCGCCGACACGAGACCGCGCACCGACGCCACGCTGGCCGAGGCGCCGCTGTGCGTGAGCGCGAAGAACCAGATGGCAAAGGTGAGGACGGCAAGCCCCATCACCACGGGAACAAAGATGGCGCTCACGCGGTCGGCCAGCGCCTGGATCGGCGCGCGCGAACCCTGCGCGTCGCGCATCAACTGCACGATGCGCGCCAGCACGGAATCGGCGCCCACGGTCGTGGCGCGCATCTGGAACGCCCCGTGTCCGTTGACCGTGCCGCCGACCACGGCATCTCCCACCTGCTTCGCAACCGGCATCGACTCGCCGGTCAGCATGGACTCGTCCACGTCGCTGGCGCCGCGGTTGATGACGCCGTCCACAGGCACGCGCTCGCCGGGGCGCACGACCACGTCGTCGCCCGGGAGCACGTCGTCAATGTCGATGTCGCGCTCGACGCCGCCGCGGACGACGCGCGCGGTCTTGGGGCGCAACCGAGCGAGTGCGCGCAATGCCGAGGCCGTGCTGCGCTTGGCGCGCGCCTCGAACGCATTGCCCATCAGGATGAAGGCGGTGATGAGGATGACCGCCTCGTAATACACGTCGGGTGCGACGCCGCGCGCGGCGAAGAAGCCCGGGGCCACAGTGGCGACGACCGAGTAGACGAAGGCGACGGCGGTGCCGACGGCGATGAGCGTGTTCATGTCGGCCGCGCCGTGCCGTGCGGCGGCCCAGGCGCGCGTGTAGAAGTGCCGTCCCGCCCACACCATCACCGCAGCGGTGAGCACCAGGCTGCCGTAGCTGATGATTCGCGGATCGAGATAGTACGTCCACGCCGCATGCTTCACGAACCACGGCGTGAAGATCCGCTCCTGCCAGAGCATCAACGGGTCATTGCCCGGCGCGCCGGAGACGTGCGACGTGTACATCATCAGCGGCATCGAGAAGAACATCGCCACCGCGCCGGCGATGCCGGCGACGATGGCGCGCAGGCGCAGGGCGCGGAATTCCTGCTCCTGCTTGCGCTCGTTCTCGTCCTGCGCCTCGAGCGACGTTTTTTCGCCCTTCGGGATCTCCGCCTCGTAGCCCGTGTCGCGGATCTTGTCCACCAGCGCCTGCGGCGACACCACCGTGGGATCGAAGGTGATGGTCGCGTTGTTGAGCATCAGGTTGACCGTCGCGTCCTGCACGCCCTCGACCTTGCCCAGCGCGCGCTGTACGCGCGACTGGCAGGCGGCACAGGTCATGCCGCCCACCGGAATGGTGACGTGGGAGGCCGTCGGGGAACGGCTCGCGGCGGGCGCGGGGGGCGCAGCGGTCGACATGGCGCGCTCCTACACGCTCGCCGCAGGATGCGGCGTGTACCCGGCGTCGCGCACGGCCTCGAGGATTTCCTCGACGCCGCGCTTGGCGGGATCGTACTGCAGGGCGGCGCTGCCGATCTGGACCTGCTGGACGTCCACGCCGTCGAGCGCACGCAGGGCCTTCTGGACGGCCATCACGCAGTGGCCGCAGCTCATGCCATCAATGGTCAGCTGAAGGGAGGTCATTGTGGTTTGGGTTGGGAGATAGGAGAGGTGCAGGGGCACGGGCACGGTGGGGTGCAGGGGAACGGGGGGCGGGGGCACAGGCACAGTGTGGTGCAGGGTGCAGGGGACCGTAGTGCCATGCCCGTGCCCCTTCCCGTAGTCTAGATACCCCCCCTCCCTATGTCAACCGGGCCACCATTCCCCGCCGGCGCGTTACGTTTCGACGCATGACTCTCCCTGCCATTCCCCAGCGTGCGCTCGGCACCCAGGGGCTCCGCGTGTCCGCCATCGGACTTGGCTGCATGGGCTTCTCCGAGTTCTACGGCGACGCGGCATCGCGCGGCGCCGTGGACGGTGTTGCGGTGATCCATCACGCGCTCGACGCTGGCATCACCCTGCTCGACACGGCCGACATGTACGGTCCGTATCTCAACGAGGAGCTCGTCGGACGTGCGGTGAAGGGGCGCCGCGACGGCGTCGTCATCGCCACCAAGTTCGGCATCTTGCGCGACGCGGCAAACCCGGAGCGGCGCGGCGTCAACGGACGCCCGGAATACGTGCGCGCCTCATGCGAGGGCTCGCTGCGCCGCCTCGGCGTGGACACGATTGACCTGTACTATCAACACCGACGCGACAAGTCGACCCCGATTGAGGAGACCGTCGGCGCGATGGCGCGACTCGTGGACGAGGGGAAGGTGCGCTACGTCGGGCTGTCGGAAGTCTCGGCCGAGACGCTGCGCCGTGCGCACGCCACGCACCCGATTTCGGCGGTGCAGAGCGAATGGTCGCTGTGGACGCGCGACTGGGAGCGCACGACCTTTGCGACGGCGCGCGCGCTCGGCGTCGGCCTTGTCCCCTACAGTCCGCTCGGTCGCGGGTTCCTGACCGGCGCCATCACCACCGACACCGTCTTCCCCGAGGGAGACTACCGCCATACGAGCCCGCGCTTCGTCGGCGACAACCGTGCCGCCAACATCACGATCGTTGACGCCGTGCGCGCGGTCGCCGCATCCAAGGGATGCACGCCAGCGCAGGTGGCGCTGGCGTGGTTGCTGTCGCGCGGCGAGGACGTGGTGCCGATTCCAGGGACTACCAAGGCGGCGCGTATCAGCGAGAACCTCGGCGCCTGCGAGGTCGGCTTGAGTGCGGCCGACCTCGCGCGCCTCGCAGCGGCAATCCCGCCCGATGCGGCGTCGGGTGATCGCTACCCGACCGGAATGAAGTCGCTCGTGGACGAGTGAGCGCCCCGTCCGCGCCTACTTCAGACGCGGGCGGGTGACACGCGGCACGGGCGCGCACGCGGGCCAGGTGCGCGGCGCCTGGACGCCGGCACGCGCCGGCACACCCGGCGGACCGCCGGCCGGGAGCGTGCTCAGGTCCACGCGCTCGCGCGTGATGAACGACGGATCCTCGGACGCGAGGTATGCCAGACTCGCCACCAACGTGGCGTTGTGCTTGACGTCCTCGAACACGAGCTTGTCGTAGGTGTCGCGCGTCGTGTGCCACGTGACCACGCCGTAGTCCCACGACGCGCCACCCATCCCGAAGGCGGGCACACCGTGGCAGGCGAAGGACGCGTCATCCGTGCCGCCCATCGACGGTCGCCCGGGTGTCGTGTCGGGCATGATCATGGCGCTCATGGACGGCACGAGCCGGGTCAGCCACTCATTCAGGTGCGCGCGGGCATTCGGCAGGCCGCCGGCGTTGAGACGCATCACCCGCCCCGTGCCGTTGTCCTGGTTGAAGAGTCCCTGCAATCCCTTGAGCACCTCGGGGTGATCCTCGGCAAACGCTCCCGAGCCGATCAGCCCCTCCTCTTCTCCGGCCCAGAGGCCAATCAGGATGGTGCGCTGCGGCTTCGGCAGCACCTGCTGCAGGATGCGCATCGCCTCGAGCATCATCACCGACCCGGTACCGTTGTCGGTGGCCCCGCTCCCGCCGTCCCACGAATCGAAATGCGCGGAGAGCAGGACGTACTCGTCGGGCTTGGTCGTGCCGGGAATGCGGCCGACGACGTTCGCCATGGGCTGTTCGCCGAGCAGCTCGGCGTCGAGGTTCAGGCGAATCCGTGGATGCTGGTTGTTTTCCGTGAGGCGGAAGACGAGGCCGTAGTCCTCGCACGCCAGCGCGACGGTCGGCACCTTCGTGGTGTACGTCTCGAAGAGTGCGAGGCCGCCACGCGAGTTGGTCGGACGCGAGCTGATGACGCCTGCCGCCCCGGCCTGCTCGAGACGGACGGCGAGCTCGCCACCGCCGAGCGCGAGACTCAGGCCGGTGCCGCGCACGTTGCGGCCACCCCACTCGCGCGCATTCTGCGCGCGCCACGCACTGTCACGGGCGATCGTCGCCGGCGTGCCGTTCTTCAGGACATCCTCCGTGGGGCGGCACGACGCAAACGGCGCCGATACGAGCACCAACTTGCCCTTCACCGCCGGCAGCCACTTCACGAACTCGGCGCTGTCGGCAAAGAGCGGCAGGACGATCGTCTCGGCCACCTGGTCCTTCCTGTTCGTCCCCGGCGAGAAGCCGAGCATCATTCCCTCGAGCGTGCGAACGCGCGGCGCGATCAGGTCGATGTGCGAGTAGCCGCGACGCCAGCCGCGCCACGTGCCGAACACCTCGCGCTTGGCCTCGATGCCCCAGCCACCCAGGGTCTTGATGGCCCAGTCCTGCGCGCGCGCCATGTCGGGGCTGCCGAGGAGGCGCGGCCCGAGCGAGTCGAGCAGTTGCTGCGCCAGGCGCGGCGCCTGCGAGCTGTCCATGCCAAGCGTCCAGATGCGCTGGATGGCGGGATCAACGGCGGACGCGCCTTGGGCGCCGGCCGTGGCGGCGCTGGCGGCCAGCGCGGCGAGAATCAGTGTGCGACGCATGAGAAGTGGGACGAGGATGGAGTGCCTGGTTCAGCGTTCAATGCTCCTATGCGATACGCGACGCCGGCTGACATCGCTGACGTCGGCGGCCATCACGCGCCGCGCCGATCGCTCCAGGTCGAGAGCATCGCGCGCAGGTCGTCAAAGCGCACCGGCTTGGTGAGGTAGTCGTTCATCCCGGCCGCCTCACAGCGCTCGCGATCCTCGGGGAGCACGCCGGCCGTCAGCGCGATGACCACCGGCTGCGTCGCGAGCGATGCTTCTTGTCGGATGCGCTGCGTGGCCTCGAGTCCGTTCAGTTCGGGCATCTGCACATCCATCAGTACGAGATCGGCGCCGCCGTCGAGGATGATTCGCACCGCCTCGGCGCCGTCGGACGCCGTCCCCACGTTCGTGTAACCCAGCTTCTGCACCATGGACTTGATCAGCAGGCGATTCACCGGACTGTCGTCGGCAATCAGGATGCGCAGCGCCGACGTGCCGGCCTCGTCTGCGACCACTCCCGCGACCGGGCGCGCGACCTCGGCGGCGTGCGCCTCGAGCACTTCATCGAGCAACGCGACGAGCGGTCGCGCCCGCAGTGGCTTCACGAGGCGCCCCTGGAACAGGGCGTGGGTCGAGTCGTCGTCTCCCGGAAGGCGCCGCGGCGAGGACATCAGAATCATCGGACAGGTGCGGCCGCAGGAGGCGCGCAGGGTGCGCGCGAACTCCCGGCCATCCACGGTGCCGAGTTCCTGGTCGACGAGCCCGACGTCGAATTCTCGACCCTCGGAAATCCACCCCTGCGCCTCGTCAGGCGACGCCGCCGCCTGCACGCTCATTCCCCACGCCTCGGCGATCTCCTGCAATGCGTGGCGGCTGGTCGCGTTGTCGTCTACGATCAGCAGCCGCTTGCCACTCAGCCGACGGCGCGCTTCATCCTCGGTGGTGGTGTCGCGGATGGGCGCGTCCGTCGGCACGCCGCAGACCATCGTGAACTCGAAGGTCGAGCCCTCGCCCACGCGGCTCTCGACGCGAATGGCGCCGCCCATCAGGTCGACCAGGCGCGCGGAGATCGAAAGGCCGAGTCCCGTGCCGCCGTAACGCCGCGACGTCGAGCTGTCCGCCTGCGAGAAGGGTGTGAAGATGCGGCCGACGCGATCTTCGGGGATGCCGGGGCCCGTGTCGCGCACCCGTATGCGCACCGTCATGCGTTCGCCATCACTCGCCACCACGTCGGCCGAGATCTGCACGTCGCCGCGCTCGGTGAACTTGATGGCGTTGCCGACGAGGTTGATCAGCACCTGACCGAAGCGGAGCTTGTCAAACGACAGTGCGGCCGGGATGTCGGGATCCACCCAGTGGACCAGTTCGAGCCCTTTGTTGAAGGCCGTGGTGCCGAGCAGGGTCGCAATTTCCTCCACCGCATCGCGCAGGTCGGCCACGACCGGATCGAGTTCGAGCTTCCCCGACTCGACCTTCGAGAAATCGAGGATCTCATTGAGCACCGCGAGCATCGCCGCGCCACTGTTCTGAACGATCTCCACGTAGCCGTGCTGCTCAGGCGTCAGACGGGTGGTGCCAAGCAGATCGGCCATGCCGATGACGCCGTTCATTGGCGTGCGGATCTCGTGGCTCATGCGCGCCAAGAAGTCCGACTTGGCCTTCGTGGCCGCCTCGGCGGCATCCTTTGCGTCCTGCAGGCTGCGTGTCAGTGTCTCCGCCACTCGCCGCTTGGCCCGCATTGTCAACGCAAGGTACACGGCCAGCAATACGGCGAGCATCGAGGCAAGGGCGAGTCGCCGGTTGGCGGTGACCTCACGCCGCAGGACGGCATTTTCCCGCTCGCGCTGCGAATTCTCGTACCCAAGCTGCAGGTTCTTGAGCGCGCGGTAGCGTTCCTGCCGTGCCAGGCTGTCCTGCATGACCGCGGCGCGATTGCTGAACCGGTAGGCCTCCTGCCACTGGCCTTGCGCGGCATAGGCGTCGGCCACCGATCGCATCACCTCGTAGTCCGTGCTGTCCTGCGCCAACCGTCGCAGGCCGAAGCGCAGCGCCTCCTGCGGCTGGTTCAGCTTCAATGAAATGCGCGCGAGGTCGTTGAAGACGTGCAGTAGGGTGACGTTCGGCACGGAATCGGACTGGCTGACCTGCAGGTAGCGCTCGCGCGCAGCCGCGTACCGTCCCTTTCCCTCGAGCGCCCATCCCATCGTGCGCAGCGCGGTCAGCGCATTGGATTCGACCTTCAGCGCCGTCCAGCGGCGGTACGCCTCCTCGGAGTTCACGAGGGCGGAGTCGAACTGCCGCATCGCGCTGTGCGCCTCGCCCAGTCGGCTGTAGGCATAGGCGATCCCGCGGGCATTCTTCCACCGCAGCTGGAGCTGCTGCGCCCGTCGCGCGTACGCGAGCGCCTGCTCGTTCTCACCCTCACGCAGGAACGACGACGCAATGTTGTTCAAGGCGTAGCCCTGCTCGACGTCCACGCCGCCCGCTTCCGCCGTCCGCAGCGCATCGAAGAAGTAGCGCGAGGCCGTCTTCTCGTCGTTGAGCCACTGATAGTAGACGCCAATCTGGTTCAACGCCTGCGCCTCGCCCGCGGCGAAACCGATGCGGCGTGCAAGGGCCAGGGACTGCTCACCAAGCCGGATTGCGTCCACCGGCCGCGTGCGACGCATCGCCCACGCCTCGGCGTTGCGCGTGCGAACCCGGAGGGTATCCGGTATGCTGGCAATACTCGCTTCGCGCGCAGGTTCCTGCGCGAACAAGCGGCTCGCAAGCAGCCCCGTCAATGCAGCGGCGCGAACGGTGAGGCGCATGGCAACCAGACGAGTGAGAACCCTCGAATTGAACCGGGCGGAAAGCACTCTCGCAAGCGGATGATCCGGCGTTGGGCGCGGACCGGCGGAGGGCGCGAACCCCATCGCTTGACACAACAAGATTTTTTGATATATTTAGCGCGTGACCACTACGTCCAAGCCAGCGACTGCCGATCTCGCACGCGCCGAAGCGCTCTTCCACGCGCTGTCGGACGCCACGCGACTGGCGATCCTCGAGATGCTACGCGATGGCGAGCGCTGTGTATGCGAGTTGCAGGCCGAACTCGACGCCGCGCAGTCTCGGCTCTCGTTCCATTTGCGCGTCCTCAAGGAAGCGGGCCTGGTGACGGACCGCCGCGATGGGCGCTGGTCGCACTATCGCATCGTGCCAGGGGCGCTCGCGGAAGTCCACGACCTCGCCGTCGCCATGCAGCCGCGGGCGGGAACGCTTGCCGTGCTGCACTCCGGCGCGTGCTGCAAGTAGCGGTTTTTTTTGCTCCGATTCATCAACTTTTCTTGATTGTCAATTAGGGGATCCTCGATGACAGCGTCTGACAAGACCACGGTCCCACCGTCACTCGACGACCTGCGCGCCACCGTCCAGGCGCGATACGGCGCCACCGCCCAGCGCGTGGCCGATGGCGCTGCGGCCAGTTGCTGCGGCCCGTCGGGTGGATCGAGCGGCTGCTGCGGCGCCACGAATGAGACGTGGGATCCGATCACCGCCGATCTTTACGACGCCGGCGAGACGGCCGGGTTGCCCGCCGAGGCGCTGCTGGCGTCGCTTGGGTGCGGGAACCCCACCGCGCTGGCGGAATTGCACGAGGGGGAGGTCGTGCTCGATCTTGGCGCGGGCGGCGGCATTGACGTGCTGCTCTCGGCGCGGCGTGTCGGCGCGACGGGCAAGGCCTACGGACTCGACATGACCGACGAGATGCTGGCGCTCGCACTCGAGAACAAGGCGAAGGCCGGCGCAACGAACGTCGAGTTTCTCAAGGGGCACATCGAGTCCATTCCGCTGCCGTCGAACACGGTGGATGTGATCATCTCGAACTGCGTCATCAACCTCTCGGGCGACAAGCCGGCGGTGCTGCGCGAGGCGTTTCGGGTGCTCAAGCCCGGTGGACGGTTCGCGGTGAGCGACATCGTCGTGCGCGAAGGGTTGCCAGACGTCGTCACCAAGAACCTGGCCCTCTGGACCGGCTGTGTGGCCGGTGCGCTCGAGGAGCAGGCGTTCATCGCGATGCTGCGCGACGCCGGGTTCGAGCAGGCGAGCATTGAACCGACGCGCATCTATACCCGCGACGATGCGCGGGCGCTGATCGAAGGGACGGGGCTCGACCCCGCACTTGCCGATCAGGTGGATGGCAAGGTGATGAGTGCATTCGTGCGGGCAACGAAGCCGGGGGCGGCAGCCGCCGCACGCGCCGCGAAGCCGCGCCGTGAACTGGCCGCGCTGGGACGGGCGACGAACGGCGATGGCGGATGCGGCTGCGGCTCGTCGGGCTGCTGCTGAGTGCGGAGGGGCCAATGCTGAGAACTGAACAGACCAACGCCGGCGCGGCGCGCGCCCTCCTCCGCGGCGCCACGCCGACCGACCTTCCGGCGATCGAACGCCTGCTGACGGAGAGTGCGCTTCCGCTCGACGGCGTGCGCGAGGCGTTGGCAACCTTTCTGCTCGCCGAAAGCGCGGGCGCGCTCGTCGGCGTTGCCGGACTGGAAGTCTGCGGCGAGCATGCGCTGCTGCGTTCCGTCGCCGTCACGCCGGCGTGGCGCAAGCGCGGCCTCGGCCGCGAACTGGTGACGCGCGTCATCGCGCAGGCGGAGGCGCGCGGCATCAAGGGACTCTACCTGCTGACCAACACGGCTGAGCACTACTTCCCGTCGTTTGGTTTCGAGACAATCACGCGTGAACAGGTTCCCGACGAGGTGCGGCAGACCAGCGAGTTCCGCGGCGCCTGCCCCGAGAGCGCGACGGTGATGTGTCGACCGCTTCGCCACGCCGCCACCACGCCCTGACGAGAGCCGCCCATCCATGTCCGCTCCCACCCCCGCCCGTTCGATCTCGCAGAAACTCTCGACGCTCGATCGCTTCCTGACGCTCTGGATCTTCCTGGCGATGGCGGTCGGCGTCTCACTCGGCTCCGCGGCGCCAAACGTGGAGCAGTGGATTGAGCGCGTGCAGGTTGGCACGACCAACATTCCCATCGCCATCGGCCTCGTGTTGATGATGTATCCGCCGCTGGCCAAGGTGCGCTACGAGAAGCTTGGCGCCGCATTCCGCAACGGACGCGTGCTGGCGCTCTCGCTCTTCCAGAACTGGGTGCTTGGGCCGCTGGTGATGTTCGGCCTCGCCGTGCTGCTCCTCCCCGACTTCCCCGGGTATGCGCAGGGGCTGATTCTCGTCGGACTCGCGCGCTGCATCGCGATGG
>JAKAJN010000007.1 GCA_021813725.1 bacterium
CGTCGTGACGCGCCGTGCGGTGATCGACAGCGTGGAAACGGATCCGAACCGGTTGCTCAACGAGAACTCGTATCCCAAGGGCGGGTTCGTGCTGCGGATGTTGCGCGACGAGGTGGGCGACAGTGCTTTCCTCGCCGGCCTACGCCGCTACTACACGGCGCACCAGCACGGCAACGCGCTGACCGCGGACCTGCAGGCGGCGGTCGAGGCCGCAACTGGCCGGGAGCTCGGCTGGTTCTTCGATCAGTGGCTGCGCAAGCCCGGATGGGCGGAGTTGCAAGCCGAGTTCACGTGGGATCCCCCGACGCAACGCGTCACGGTGCTGCTGGAGCAAGGGACGCGCTTTGGGCCGTATCGCCTGACGCTCCCCGTGGAAATAGTGGACTTGTCGGGCGCCGTGCATCGCGAGCGATTGCTCGTCGAAGCGACCGCGCGCCAGTCGGTGACACTGCCGGGGACGTATGCGTCCGCGCCGACGGCGGTGCGGTGCGATCCGAACCTCACTCTGCTCGCGGTATGCACGGCCAAGTGAGACGGGGTCGGTGCCAGCAACCGCGGGTTGTGCGATCCTGCGCCGTGTTCGCTCTGACTTCAAGTCTTGCGCTGACTGCCGGCGCGCAGGAAACGCGGCCGGGTGGCGCCGCAACGCAGGCGGCGACGAGCACAGCCGGGGTGGACGTACTCGAGCGCCGACTCTACGACGCGGTGCGGCGTGCACCGCGCGATCCGGCGGCGCGTGCTGCTCTCGGCAACTGGCTCGCGTCGCGCGGGCAGCTGAAATCCGGCTCGGTGCTGCTGGAGGAGGCGCGGCTCTTCGGCGGGTCCGCAGGCGCCGTCGGCGCGCGCCTGCAGCATATCTATGTGTGGCTGCGCGACTGGCCGTCGTTGGCCGCACTTCCAGCACCGCCGCTCTCACCCGGCGAGAAGGCGCGTGCCGCTGTGCTCGCGCAGCGCGCCACCAATGCATCGGGTACGGACAGCACCGTGGTGCCATTCGGGGCGGTCGAACTGGGGGGACTTGGCCGCGTGCCACTTATCCTGGGCCAGGACACCGTCTGGGCCGAGATTGATCCGCAGGAAGAAGGGGTCGTGCTTCCCGGACTCGCACGAGGGGCCGGCCTCGTGGAGTTGCTGGGTGAAGATCGCCGAGGGCCGTTGGGCGTGTTGCGAGAGGTGGCGATGGGAACAATCGTCCTCCAGAACCTCCTGGTGAGCGTCGATGCGACGCTTCCTTCCGGCCGCGCCCGCATCGGCTTCGATGTGTTCGCGCAGCTCGCACCCACCGTGGATACGAAGGCCGCGACGGTGACACTGCACCGCGCCGGACGCGTGATCGAACCGCCGGGCGCGGCCGGCATTCCCTTCCTGCTCGGCTTCCCCGGCGTGAGCTTGGCGCTGCGCCCGGGAGAAGCGCCTGTGCCGATTGTGTCGCCTGCCGGACGTGCCGCGCTGCGTGGAAAGCGCTGGACCGTGGACCTGCACCGTGGAGTGCTGTGGGTGGAGCCGGCGCACTGAGCGCAACGCGGCGCCGCCGCGGGCGGCAGAGCGGCAGCGCGCAACATAGATTTCTTGTTCTGCCCCCGGCGTAACGCATCGGTTTTCACTCGAACCCATCGTCTCCCATGAACATGCTCGTGCTTGGCGCCGGGCTGCAGGGCTCCGCGTGCGCCTATGACCTGCTGCACCAACCTGACGTCACGGAGGTGCGCCTCGCGGACAAATCCGTGGATCACCTGCCGAAATTCCTTGCGCCCTATATCGGGGGCAAGCTGAAGCCGTTGACGCTCGATGTCACGGACAAAGGCGCAACCCTGAAGGCGATGGACGGCGTGACGGCGGTGATGTGCGCGGTTCCGTACTACTTCAACATGCCGATGACGGAGGCGGCCATCGCCTCGGGCGCGCATTTCTGCGATCTCGGCGGCAACACGGAAATCGTCTTCCAGCAGAAGACACTGCATGCCAAGGCGGTCGCGGCCGGCGTGCGGGTGATTCCCGACTGTGGCCTCGCGCCGGGAATGGTGAACATCCTGGCTCAGCTCGGCATCGAGCGTTGCGAGACCGTGTCGTCCGTGAAGATCTTCGTCGGCGGCCTGCCGCAGAAGCCGGAGCCACCGCTCAACTATCAGGTGGTGTATTCGCTCGAGGGCGTGCTCGACTACTACACCACGCTGTCGTGGGTGATTCGCGACGGCAAACGGTACCAGGTGAAGGCGCTCTCGGAGCGTGAGCCGGTGGTCTTCAGCGAGCTCGGCGAACTCGAGGCGTTCCACACGGCGGGCGGCCTGTCCACGATCGGCTTCCGATACGAGGGGAAGATTCCGACGATGGAGTACAAGACGCTGCGCTATCCCGGACACGCGCACATCATGGAGGCCATCCGCGAGTTGGGGTTGCTCGACTTGGGCGCGATCAACGTGAAGGGGACGCAGGTGGTGCCGCGCGACGTGGCGATTGCCTGCATGGCGCCGCGCCTCAACAAGCCCGATGGACGCGACCTCGTGGCGATGCGCGTGATCGTGAGCGGTGTGAAGGCAGGCAAGTCCGTGACGTACACATTCGAGATGGTGGACCGCTTTGACGAGAAGACGCACATCACGTCGATGGAGCGGACGACCGGTTTCTCGCTGGCGATCACCGGCCTGATGCAGGCGCGTGGCCAGATTGCGCCGGCCGGCGTGCACACGTCGGACGAGGTGATGCCGGGCGACGCGTATGTGAAGGAACTGGCGAAGCGCGGCATCAGCATCGCGGAGTCCGTGGCCTGACGCGCACGATGCGGGCAGAGCAGAGGCGGGGCCTTGCGGCCCCGCCTCGCTTTCTTGGCGGCCAAGAACCCCGCAGCCGCGGTGATGTTCCGCGACGCCGGTAGTCCGCGATGCCGTATCGCCGCCACCCCCGGATCAATGCGGTTTCGCGGGGGGTAGAGGGCTCAGAACCCTCTTGGAGGTACGATGGGTGTCATTCGTACGGCATTGGCGGTTGGTGCGCTGGCCATCAGCGTACCGTTGTATGCGCAGCCTGGCCGGTACGGCACAGACCGTTCACGCGCCGACCGCGGCGGCGACTCGCGCGGGGAGCGCAACGATCGGCGTGCCGAACCGCGTGAACGGCGCGGCAACCCTCGGGCGGAACCACGTGACGAGGGACGTGCAGCGCCGCGCGTCCGCGTCCCGGATGCGGGGTGGGACCGCCGTGACCGGCGGGACGAGCCGCGTGTCGCAGTGCGTCCGCCGGTGGTATTCGAACGGTATGACCACCGCGGGTCCCGCTACGGGCCGCCAATGCGTTACGGTCCGCCGGTGCGCTACCGCTATGGCGATCACGACTACCGCCAGCGCGATAGGTTCACGATCACCGCCTGGTTCCGCACGCTTCCGCCGGCGCGGCTCACCGCGTACGGCTACTACGGTCCCAGCTATGCCGGTGTCCGGTACGCCTTCCGGCCGGGAATCTACCTGTCCTTGGGCGTCTACTCGCACCTCGGCGTGCTGCCGTACGATCTGGAACTCGAACTCGGCGAGCTGCCGTGGTACCTCGAGCGCCGCATCTACGGCGACACGGTGCTCGTGATCGATTCGAGAACGAGGATGGTCGTGGATATCTACGAGTTGGACGACTGATTGCGGGTTGGGAATCCGGACTTCGATGCGAGGTGACGATTCCGGATCAGGATGGACGATGGGCCCCGGAACCACTTGGCTCCGGGGCCCATCGCCTGTCCTGATCCGAATTCGCGATTTTGAATTGGATGCCGGATTCCCGATCCGTTATCGCTGGTAGTTCGCGAGCGTCGCGCCCATCGCGTCCATCGCTTCCTTGGCACGCCAGCGGTCGCGACCATTGTAGATGAATGCAAAGGCGAGGCGTTCGCCGTCGCGGGACGACACGTAGCCGCCGAGCGAGGCGACATCGTTGGTCGTGCCGGTCTTGGCGCGCAGGTTCCCCATGGCCGGCGTGAACTTCATGCGCTTGCGCAATGTTTCCGTGCGGCCGGCCACCGGCAGCGACTGCTCGAGCACGTCGCGCCAGGGCGCCTTTGCGGCGTAGCCGAGCAGCTGGACCATCGAGCGGGGCGTCACGCGGTCGGCGGTGGACAGTCCGCTGCCGTCCGCGGCGTAGACGTCCACCGGCGGCACCTGCGCCTTCTCCCAGAGGAAGCGGCGCAGCAGGATGTTGGCGTTCTCCGCCGAGCCAACGACACCGACGCTGCGGGCTGAGTTGCGGAAGACGAGTTCGGCGAAATGGTTGTTCGATTCGCCATTCATCGTGGTCACCAGTTCGCCGAGCGGTGCCGACGGAAGTGCCGCGACGCGCGGCGCTCCGGTCGGCGCCTTGCCGAGCCGGGCCCCGCCGCCCACCGCGATCCCCTGGGCTTCGAGCGCCGCACGGAACGCCGCCGTGGTGATGAGATCGGGATGCTCGGCGACGACCTGCACGCTGCGCCCGACGCCGGCGCGTCCCACGGAGCCGCGCACTTCGATGGCGTTCGCGCGCTGCACGATGCTGATGCGCCCGCCGCGGCCGGCGACGACTCGGACCGCGTTCACGACCGGCAGGCCGGACAACGCAGGTTCGAACGCCACGACGGCCCTCTTCCCGGCCGGTTTCACGGTCACCTTCAGCAAATTCTCGTTATACGAGAGGGCCGAGACGCGGGCCGCGTACTTGGCGCCAAGGTAGCGCGAGCGCCACCCTTCCGGCACTGCGCGATCCTCGAAGGCCGAAGCGTCTCCAAGGACGTCGCCCGACACGCGACGCACGCCCGCCTGCGCCACAAGGCGCGCGATCGCGGCCATCGGCGTCTCACCGGAGGCGCCATCGGCAAAACGCCGGCTGAACGACGGATCGCCCGCGCCACGCAGCACAAGGTTGCCGCGCAGCGTGCCATCGCCGCCGAGGGTTCCCTCGCGAAGCACCTCGGTGACGAAGCGATAATCGGGACCAAAGCGGTCGAGCGCCACCGCCGATGTGTAGAGCTTCATCGTGCTGGCTGGAAGCAGGCGCTGATCGGCGTTCCGCGTGAACAGCGTGTCGCCACTCTCGAGCGAAACGACGGCGACGCCCCAGCTCCCGCTGCGCGAGGCGCGGTCGAGGATGTTGTCCAGGTCGGTCATCAGCTGGGTACTGCCGCGCGGCGACGTGTACTTCAGTGGTACCGGCGCAGGGGCGCGCCGCTTCGCGGCGGTGCGCACCTTCGTTGCGGACGGGTTGGCTGCCTTGCGGCGTGCCGACGCGGTACGGCGTCGCTCGGTCCCCGATTTCTTCGGCGTGGCTGCGCGCACCGAGGCCACGGCCGGATTGGCCTGGGCCGGAAGCTGGGGACCGGCGGCCACGAGCGCGACGAGGACAACACACCACAGGCGGAGACGACGGTGGCAGGGCAGGACAGGCATCAGGGGGTCGGCTCTCGTGCTGGGAAGGCGGCGGCCAGGGCCGCCGCCTGGCGCGTCACACCTTCAGTATCAGGTTGCGGCGGTAGAGCACCGCGAGAATGGCGTACCAGAACAGGACGAAACAGAGCGCGAAGGCCAGCGAGGCGTTGCGGGGTTCCAGCCACGAGAGGAACACCGATTTGTACACCACGGCCTGCACGGCGATCGGCTTGCCGTCGACCTCGACCTTCCACAGCGAGTAGATGATGCGTGCCATCAGCCCCGATCCCACGAAGGCCACGATCGGGTTGACACCATATATGACGAGCGGACGGGTCCACCACGTAACACCCTGCACGTCAATGATCCACGTGATCGTGGCGATCGAGACCGCCGCCATCCCCGCCGTGAAGACGACATACGAACTCGTCCAGATGCCCTTGTTGATGGGGAAGGCCCAGTTCCACATCAGGCCGGCCATCATCAGGAGGGCACCGACGGCGAACATCGCGGTGAGCCGTTCGAGCAGCGGCCGCTCCTTCTGGGCGATCCAGCGCCCGCAGAGCACGCCAAGCATCGCCGTGCCGATGGCCGGCAGCGTGGAAAGCGGCCCTTCGGGATCCCACGTCTTCGACGACTTCCACAGGTGGCCGTCGAGCAGGGTGCGATCGAGCCAAGCCGCGAGCGTGCGCGACGGGTCGTCGAGGCAGAGTGCGCCGAGGGAACACCCCCCGGGCACCGGGAGGAGCGTCATCGCGAACCAATAGCCGTACAGCAGCACGACCAGCATGCCGACGACCTGCTTGACCGAGGCACGAAGGGTGAGCAGTCCGGCGATGAGGTACACCACGCCGATGCGTGGCAACACGCCCGGAATGCGAATCTCGGTGATGCGTTCGAGCGGGTAGTAGGGGAAGGCCGACATTCCCCAGCCGATGAGCACAATCAGCACGCCACGCCGGATCACCTGCCGCCGTAGCGCCGCGTCGCTGTCGCCGCGCGCGCGGCGCGCGGCGAGCGAGAGGTGCGTGGTAACCCCCACGATGAACAGGAAGAACGGAAAGATCAGGTCGGTCGGCGTCCAGCCATTCCACGACGCATGCTCGAGCGGCGGGTAGATGGCCCCCCAACTGCCGGGGTTGTTCACGAGCAGCATGCCGGCGACAGTGAGGCCGCGGAAGACGTCGAGGCTGACCAGCCGTTCGCTCTGCTTCACCGGTGGGCTCCGATGGGGACAAGAGAAACTGGCGTCGGGTCCGGTGTGGGGGAAGGGCGCGTGACTCGACGCAGGGGGACGGGGGTGGGGCAGGGGCACTGGCACGGTGTGGGGCAAGGGAATGAGTGGTGATGCGGTCTATTGGTGCCGCTCATCGTGCGCTGCGGCGCAGGATTCGTGCATGGACACCCGCATCGAGCAGACACTCACGGCGTGGGAATCGCACGTCGCGGCCGACGAGAAGGCTGATCCCGTCTGGCAGCTGCATGCGTATCGGGTCGCCCGCTGTCTGGTTGACCTCGTGCAGGAGGACACGACGACGACGCTGAACGCTCGCGTCGATCCCACGCTAATTGCCCAGCTGTCGCGCGCCATCGCATCAATCGGTGCGAACGTCGCTGAGGGATACAGCCGCCGCTCGGCGGCCGACCGTTCTCGGTTTTACGGTCATGCGCTCGGATCAGCGCGCGAGGCCGCGCTCTGGTACCGCAGTATGGCGTGGTGCCTGGATGGAACCGTGCTTGATCTGCGCATGGCATTTCTCGCCCAGGAACGCCGACTGCTTGTCGGCATGCTCAAGTCCGTGGAGCGGAATGGCACCCCCCGTTTCCAGTCTGGCTGACCCCTGTCCTCTGCCCCATACCGTGCCCGTGCGCCTGCCCCACACCACCGAAGCAAACGGGCGCCCCTCGCGGAGCGCCCGTGTGTGCCGCGTGTCCAGTCCTACAACTTGCCAAACAGGAACAGGAACGCGACCAGCGTGATGCCGGCGATCGTCAGCGGCCCGGTGAACAGCTTCCGGAACAGGTGGTGATCGTACTTGAGGTGCATGTAGAACATCACGACGATCGTGAACTTCACCACCATCATGAGCAGGATCGACGGCACAAAGGCCTTGCTGTTCACGAGGGCGGGAATGTAGTACGCCCACACCTCCGCTACCGTGATGATGAACAGCCAGAGCGCCACCCACTTGTACTGCTTCCAGGTGGGATGCTCGTGCACGTGATCGGCGTGGACGCGATCGGTAGACATGGTCGGCAGTCCCTTACTTGATGAGGTAGACGAGCGCGAAGATGATGATCCAGACGACGTCGACGAAGTGCCAGTACAGCGCCATGATGTCGATGTTGATCGCATCCTTGGGCTGCAGCCCGCGCTTCATGTCGATGAAGAGCATCGTCATCAGCCACAGCACGCCGACCGCCACGTGCGTGCCGTGGAATCCGGTGAGCGTGAAGAACGACGAGCCAAACAGGTTGGTCTTGATGGTCAGCCCTTCGTGCACGAAGGACGTGAACTCGTACGCCTGGAAGCCGAGGAAGGTCGCGCCGGCGGCGGCCGTCGCCGCCAGCCAGAACTTGGACGACCCGAGCAGTCCCTCGTAGCCGGGCTTCCCCTTGTTCTCCACGGCGGCGAGCGCCAGCACCATGAACAACGACGACATCAGCAGCACGAACGTCGATGCCGACGTGACGGGGATGTTGAGGATCGGCTTGAACACCTGCCCGGTAGGCGACGTCCACGCCTCGTGCGGGAACGGCCCGACGACGGAGCGTCCCTTGTAGACGAGATAGGTGGAGATGAGCGAGCCGAAGAGCATGCACTCCGACCCGATGAAGGCCCACATGGCGATTTTCCGGTGGTTGAGGCCGGTCGTCGTGTAGTGGGCGTGCTCGTGCGCCTCGTGGGCGCCGGCGGCAGCAGCAGTGGCCACGGTCTTGGTCTCCGTTTACTCGAGGGGGCTCGTGAGCCACGCATAAAGCGAGCCCACCATGAACGCGGCGCCGCCCAGCATGGTCGCCATCGCCAACGCGAAATGACCGGCGTGCAGCACGATCAGGCCGCTGAACAGGATCAGGATGCCGAGGGCCACCATGAACGGCTTGATGGTCGGGAACGGCATGGGAATGCCAAGCTCCTTCGCGGACCGGCGCTCGGTCTCCTCGTGCACCGGCACGGCGTGCGCGTCGGCGATCGTCGCGGCGTCGGCGTGCGAGTGCGCGATCCCCTCCGTGCGATCGGGCGCCTTGAGATCCCACATCGGGTAGCGCGACGCCACCTCGGGGATCTGCGCGAAGTTGTACTCCGGCGGCGGAGATGGGATAGACCACTCGAGCGTCGGCGCGCCCCACGGGTCGTTCCCCGCCGCAGCGCCGCGCTGGCGGCTGGAGAAGAAGTTGTAGGCGAAGACCAGGCCCGCGATCATCAGCATGTAGGTGCCGGTCGTGGACATCAGGTTGAAGAGGTCCCAGCCCTGACCGGCGTCGTACGTGTAGATGCGGCGGGGCATGCCGAGCATGCCGCTGAAGTGCATCGGGAAGAACGTGAGGTTCAGGCCGATGAAGTTCAGCCAGAAGTGCCACGAGCCGATCTTCTCGCTCATGAACCGGCCGGTGATCTTCGGGAAGTAGTGGTAGATGCCCGCGAAGATCCCCATGATCGCGCCGCCGTACAGGACGTAGTGGAAGTGCGCCACGACGAAGTACGTGTCGGTCTGCTGCAGGTCGGACGGCGGCGATGAGTGCATCACGCCCGAGATGCCGCCGATCGTGAACATCGCGATCAGCCCGATGGCGAACTTCATCGACGTCGGGAAGCGGAGCGAGCCGCCGTACATCGTCGCGATCCAGTTGAAGATCTTCACCCCGGTCGGGATGCCGATGAGCATCGTCGCCACCGAGAAGATCGAGTCGGCCACCGGCCCCATACCGACCGCGAACATATGGTGCGCCCACACACCGAAGCCGAGGAAGCCGATCATGATGCCGGAGTAGGCCATCACGTTGTAGCCGAACAGCGGCTTGCGGCTGTGCGTCGGCAGCACCTCCGACACGAGGCCGAAGGCGGGAAGGATCAGGATGTACACCTCGGGGTGGCCGAACACCCAGAACAGGTGCTGCCAGAGCAGCGGATCGCCGCCCGCCGACACCTCGTAGAACTGCGTCCCGAAGAAGCGGTCGAACTGCAGGAAGAAGAGCGCCGCCGTGATCACCGGGAAGGCGAGCACGATCAGGAACTGCACCACGAACGACATCCACGTGAACATCGGCATGCGCATCAGCGTCATGCCGGGGGCACGCAGGTTGATGATCGTCGTGATGAAGTTGAACGCGGCCGCGAGCGACGAGATGCCGAGGATCTGCAGGCCGAGGACCCAGAAGTCCATGTTGAAGCCGCCGCCATACGTGGGGCCGGAGAGCGG
Source organism: bacterium (assembly GCA_021813725.1). Classification (GTDB taxonomy): domain Bacteria; phylum Gemmatimonadota; class Gemmatimonadetes; order Gemmatimonadales; family Gemmatimonadaceae; genus PNKL01. The sequence continues at coordinate 9,797 of JAKAJN010000007.1, forward strand.
CGCGTAGCCGAACCAGCCGCCGTTGGGGGCGAGGCCGAAGAAGATCGGGAGCGTGATGAACAGGCCGCCCAGCGCGTACACCCAGTACGAGAAGGCGTTGAGTCGCGGGAACGCGACGTCGCGGGCGCCGATCTGCAGCGGGATGAGGTAGTTGAAGAAGGCCGCCGAGAGCGGCATCACCACGAGGAAGACCATCGTGGTGCCGTGCATCGTGAACAGCTGGTTGTACGTCTCGGCTGAGACGACGTGCAGGTTTGGCTTGGCCAGCTGGGTGCGGATGAGCAACGCCTCAAGACCGCCGACGAGCAGGTAGAACAGAGCGGTGTAGAGGTAGAGGATGCCGATCCGCTTGTGGTCGACGGTGGTCAGCCAGCTCCAGAGGCCGGTCTGCTCCGACGACGGCGACGCGGCGGACGCGTGCGTCGGAATGGCGTGGGATGCCATGGGTGCGGTTCTCCGGGGCTATTTGAGGGAGCGCAGATACGCGACGATGTCGGCGATCTGCTTGTCGTCGAGGCCAGCCGCCGCGGGGACGGCCGCCTTGATGGCGGGGTTGTACTCGCCGGCGCCGAACGTGGGCATCTGCGAGCCCGGCTTCATGGCCGGCGCGTTCTTGATCCAGAGCGCGAGCGACTTGGCGTCGAGGCGGTAGAGCCCGGCGCCGAACGTGTGACGCGAGCCGACGTGCGTCAGGTTGGGTCCCTTGGCGTTGTCGTCGCTGGCGTAGTTGGTCTCGCCCTTGATGACGTGGCAGGTGAGGCAGGGCGCCTTGCCGAGGTTGGCCGGATTGGTGAGCAGCGCGCGTCCCGTCGCGGCGTCGCCCGAGGCGAGCAGGGCCTCGTCAAACTTGGTCGCCGGGAGCGGCGTCTGCGGCCAGGCGTACGCGGCGATCTTTTCGGCGGGGAAAACCCACGCTTCGGGTGCTGACGAAGAGTCGGTGTGGGGTGCAAGCGCGACAGCGGGGACGACGGAAGCGGCCCTCACCACCGGCGACTTGGCTGCCGCCTTCGCGGCCGAATCCGCCGCGGCGGCGGCGGCGATCGCCGCCGGCGAGCCCATCGCCACCGTCTTTTGGTGAGCGGCCCACCGCTCGAACTCGGCGGGGGTTACGGTAAAGGTGCGGAAGCGCATGTTCGCGTGGCTCGCCCCGCAGTACTCGACGCAGGCCCCGTTGAGCGCCGTCGGTTCCATTGAGGCGCTGGGCGTGAACCAGATGTGATTCACCTTGTTCGCGATCAGGTCGCGCTTGCCGCCGAGCTGCGGCACCCAGAACGAGTGGAGGACGTCGCGCGTCTGGAGCGAGAAGTTCACCGTCTTGCCGATGGGGAGATACAGCTCATTGGCGGTGACGATGCCGTACTGCGGATAGCGGAACTCCCACCACCACTGATGGCCGATCACCTCCACCTGCAGCGCCTCAGCCGGAGCCTTCCGCTGGTTCTCGAAGATCGTCCGCACCGTGGGGACGGCGATGAAGACGAGGATCAGCGCGGGGATGGCCGTCCAGGTGATCTCGAGGGCCGCGTTGCCGTGGATCTGGCGCGGTCCCGGCCCGCCCTCACGCCGGCGGAACTTGAAGATCGTGTAGACCAGCAGGACCTCGACGATCACGAAGACGATCGTGCCGAGGAGCATCATACGGTCCCAGAGGAAGACCGCGCCTTCGTTGAGCTCGGTGTGCCGGCTGAAGGTGGAGTTGGGGTACTCTCCACCACACGCGGCAAGCACCAGCAGGGCAACAGCGAGTGCGGCGGCCGGCGCGAACCGGCGCAGATGCAGCTTGAGCATCAGCGGTGATGTTTGGGGGTGAGGGCCCCTTGCCCGGCAGACTCGGACAAGGGTGTGCGGAAAAGCCGCAGAAAGTTAGCGGCTCAGGTCGGGCGATTCAAGCACGCGTGAGTCAGGCAACTACCTACACCGCACTGCTGTCCGCCACTGCGCCGCCCCGGCTACTCAGGGGCGAGCGAGATGTCCACCGCGTGCTCGACCTTCACCTTCTTCTGCGCAAAGTCGATGAGCTGACGAATGTTCGCGACCGCCTCGCGATAGGAGCGAAGCTTCACCTGGTCGCCGCCGCCACGTCCGCCGATGAGGAGCATCGCCGAGACCTGGTCGGCAATCATGCCGAACTGCCCCTTGAGCTGCCCCACGAGGGGGGTGGCCGTCCGCTTGAGCTGCATCGGAAAGACGCCCATCGGCTTGCCCGCTTTCATCTCCATGGCCGTCCGCTCGACCATGCTGTGGATCTGCGACATGCTCATCAGCGCCTCTTCCAGCGTCTTCATCTTCTGCGCGCCGGCGCCGTCGAGTTTTGTGCTGGCCATAGGGAGGGGATGAGAGAGAGAACAGATAGACAACAGACAAACAGCAGACAAACAACAGACGATGCGGGGGAGGAGTGCACCCCTGAAGGGTGCGGACCGCTGGTGCCCCGTTGGCCCTACGCAATCTAGGCGCTGTCGGCCGACGTCGTAATGACGCCGTCCCGATGCCGCCCTGACAGTTTCCGTTGTCGCGCTGTTGTTTGTCTCTGTTTTCTCTCTGTTTTCTCTCTGTTTTTTCTCTGTTTTCTCTCTGTTTTCTCTCTGTCCCTATACCATCCTGCTCGGATCCAGCGCCTCATCCAGCTGCGCTCTCGTGAGCAGGCCGCGCTCCAGCACCAGCTCGTACACACCCCGCCCCGTCTGCAGCGCCTCCTTGGCCACGGCGGTGCACGCCTCGTAGCCGATCACCGGTACCAGGGCGGTGACGATGCCCACCGAGCGCTGCACGAAGTCGCGCAGCTGGCCGGGATTGGCCGTGATTCCCTCCACGCAGCGCGTGCGAAGGACGCGCACAGCGGCAGTCAGCGTGCGCGCGTTGTGCAACAGCCGGAAGGCGATGATCGGCTCGAAGACATTGAGCTGCAACTGGCCGCCCTCGGCCGCCATCGTCACCGTCATGTCGCCGCCGACGACATCGAAGCAGACCTGATTGACCGCCTCGGGAATGACCGGATTCACCTTGCCGGGCATGATGCTCGAGCCGGGCTGCATCGGGGGCAGGTTGATTTCGCCCAGTCCCGTCCGCGGCCCGCTCGACAGCAGCCGCAAGTCGTTGCAGACCTTGCTCAGCTTCACGGCGCAGCGCTTGAGCACACCGGAGAGCTGCACGAAGGCGCCCGTGTCCGACGTCGCCTCCACCAGATCGGGGGCGGTGATGAGCGGCAATCCGGTGACGGCGCTCAGGTGCACCCGCACCGCTTCAGGATAGCCGGCGGGCGCATTGATCCGCGTGCCGATCGCCGTGGCCCCCATGTTGATCTCGCGGATCAGCGCCTGCGCCTCGCCGAGCCGGTCAATGTCTTCCGCGATGGTGTGACCGAACGCGGCGAACTCCTGCCCGAGCGTCATCGGCACCGCATCCTGGAGCTGTGTGCGTCCCATCTTCACCAGGTCCTTGAACTCTTCTCCCTTGCCGAGGAAGGCGTCCACCAACTCACGCATTGCGTCGCGCAGGCCGGCGATGCTGGCGTGCAGCGCGAGCTTAACCGCCGTCGGGTAGACGTCGTTGGTGCTTTGCGACTTGTTGACGTGGTTGTTGGGATGGCAGTGATCGTACTCGCCGTGCCGATGGCCAAGCAGTTCGAGCGCGCGGTTGGCGATGACCTCGTTGGCGTTCATGTTCGTGGAGGTGCCGGCGCCTCCCTGGATCATGTCCACGAGAAAGTGCTCGTGGTGCCGGCCGTGCTGCACCTCTCGCGCGGCGCGCACGATGGCGTCCGTCACGGTGGCATCGAGCAGTCCGAGGTCGCTGTTCGCCAGCGCGGCGGCTTCCTTGACCTGCGCCAGGGCGACGATCAGCGCCGGGAACTCGCGCAGGGGAATGCCGGTGATGGGGAAATTCTCGAGCGCGCGCAGGGTCTGCACGCCATACAGGGCCTCGACGGGCACGTCGCGCTCGCCCAGCAGGTCGTGCTCCCGGCGCGTGCCGCCGCCGTAGAACCCGACTGCGCGGCCGTGCCCGACCAGCGTGGCGCTCGCGACGTGCAGCCGCTGGGCGATGGACCGCGCGGCGCGCGAGAGGAGGGCGGCGTGCAGTTGCGGCGTCTGCGACAGCACCGGGACGAGGGCGTCGAGCTCGAACCGCAGCACCTCGGTCTTCTCCAGGGCGACGCCGGTCGTGCCGTGCGGCGAGTCGTCGAGCAGGAGCCCCTCGCCGACCACCTCGCCGGCCCCCAACGTCGCGAGGCGCGTGACGCTCCCGCCGTGGGATTTCTCGATGGCCACGGCACCCGACTGGATGACCGCGAGGAAGGCGCGCGGGTCGCCTTCCGTGAACAGGTGTGCGCCTTCGTCGTAGGTCGCCGCGGCGGCCGTGCGCGCCAGCGGTTTGAGCAGTGTGTCGGCCAGACCGGCGAAGAAGGGGACGCCCTGCAGGGACTTGGCTATTGGCATGGATCCGAAACGATTGAGGATCGGGAATCCGGATTCCGACTGGAAATCGCGAACTCGGATGGAGCTTGGCGATCCATTAATTGTGCCGTGTCGTCCGCACCGCGGACAAGGCGCCTCGGGCTGCCGATGGTGTGGCGCGCTCTTGCGGAATCGCGCGTTGGTGTCCCTATCCGGATCCCCGCTTCCCGGTCAAATTCGGAAGCTGGTCCCCAACGCCGAGTCGCCGATGATTGACCGCCGCGCCTTCCTCGAAAAGTCTGCGCTCCTCTCCGCCCTTGGCTTCCTGCCGCGGGCGCTGACCATCGAGGAATACGAACGCGACGTGATGGGCGGCAATATCGCAGCGCTCCCGAACTTCCGCGGTCGTCCGTGCGTGGTCTCGAGTGCGAATGGCATCAAGGGCGTGCGGCTCGCGTACGACCGCATCACGGCCGGCACTGATGCGCTCGACGCCATCATCGCCGGCGTGAACCTGGTGGAACTTGATCCGAACGACCAGTCGGTCGGGCTCGGCGGCCTGCCGAACGAGGAGGGCGTGGTGCAACTCGATGCGAGCTGCATGCACGGTCCGACGCGGCGCGCCGGCGCCGTCGGCTGCCTCGAGGAGATCGCGACGCCGTCGCTCGTGGCCAAGGCCGTGATGGACTACACGACGCACGTCCTGCTCGTCGGTCCGGGGGCGAGGAAGTTCGCGGTCGCGATGGGCTTCAAGACACAGAACCTGCTGACGGAAAAGAGCCGCCAGGACTGGCTGCGCTGGAAGTCGCGCCTCAGCAAGAACGACAACTGGCTCGACCACGACGACGACGTGAGGATCAACTGGACGCACGGCACCATCAACATGAACGCAGTGAATGCGGCCGGGGACATCAGCTCGGTGACGACGACGAGCGGCCTGGCGTGGAAGCTCGACGGGCGGCTGGGCGACTCGCCGATCCACGGCGCCGGCCAGTACACGGACAACGATGTTGGCGCGGCCGGGAGCACGGGACTCGGTGAGATCAACATCAAGGCGTGCGGCGGCTTCCTGACGGTGGAGTTCATGCGCAACGGCGCGACGCCCGAGCAGGCGGCGCTCAAGACCCTCGAGCGCATGGTGCACGTCACCGAGCCGCGCCTGCTCGACGAGCGCGGACGCCCGCGGTACGACATCCAGGTGTATGCGGTCGCGAAGGACGGACGCTACGGCGCCGCCGGGATGTATGAGGGCGCGTCGTTCGCGGTCTGCGACGAGCAGGGCGCGCGTCTCGAGAAGTGCGCGTACCTCTACCGGGGCGCGGAGCGCCCGCGCTGAGATGACCGACTGGCGTGACGAACTGAGCACGCTGGCGCGGCGGATCCTGACGCCGCTCGCCGTGCTCTTCGCCACGTACCTGGTGGGGATCGTCGGCTACAAGTGGATCGGCGGCCGCGACCACAGCTGGCTGGACGCGTTCTACATGACGACGATCACCCTGACGACCACCGGGTATCGCGAAGTCATCGATATCACAGCGCACCCCGCGGCGATGATCTTCACGATCGTCCTGCTGCTGTTCGGCGCGACCGCGGTGGTGATGACGGGCTCGATGCTCACGGCCTATGTGGTCGAGGGCGACCTGACGGCTGGATTCCGGAGGCGGCGGATGCAGAAGCGGATTGACGCAATGCGCGCGCACACCATCGTGTGCGGTGCTGGGCAGACCGGAACGGCGGTGGTGCGCGAGCTCGTCTCGACCGACCGGCCTGCCGTGGCCATCGAGGGGAACGCGGAGCGGGCGGCGCTCTTTGAGAAGCTCTTTCCGGACGTGCCCGTGCTGGTCGGCGACTGCACCGACGACGAAGTGCTGACGCAGGCCGGGGTCACCCGGGCGTCGGGGGTGGTGGTCTGCACCGACGACGACAAGGTGGCGCTGGTGACCACGGTGCTGGCGCGGCAGATGGCGCCCAAGGCACGAATCGTCGCGCGAGCTTCCGACGAACGTGCGGCCGCGCGGCTGAAACAGAGTGGCGCAGACGCGGTGGTCTCCCCGGGACGCATCGGCGGGATGCGCATGGCGAGCGAACTTCTGCGGCCGAGCGTGGTGACCTTCCTCGACCAGATGCTGCGCGACGAGAACCGGAACTTGCGGATCGAGGAAGTGCTGGTGGAGCAGGGGAGCGCGCTTGACGCGCACCACGTGGCCTCGCTGCGGCTGCACGAGTACGGCACCGGGTTGCTGCTGCTTGCGATGCGCACCCGCGCGGGGGACTACATCTTCAACCCGCCGGCCTCCACTGCGGTGCAGGGCGGCTGCTACCTCATCGTGATGGGCGATCCGGCGTCGGTGACGCACCTGCAGACGGCGGGGGTCGCGGCGCGATAGCGCACGCCGGCGCCCGTGTCGGCGCCCGAGCCCGCGCCAACCAGGCGCCCGCGCGCCGCTTGGAGCGATGGTCGGGTCGGGCTAGATTCCGCAAGTCCCCGCGGGTCGCGCTCCGGCGCCGGGCCTCGTGCGGGGAGTCCCGTACCACCCAGCCACTACCGTGATGACCGTACCGAATTCGCCGGCCGGCCCTGCTGAGCCCGTCGGCTACGACCCGACTGCCGTGGAAGCCAAGTGGCGCGCCCGGTGGGTCGAGCGCGGCACCCACGCCACCGACCTGCTTGGCGCACGCCCGTTCTACCAGCTGATGATGTTCCCGTATCCGTCCGCCGAGGGACTGCACATCGGCAACCTGTACGCGTTCACGGGAAACGACATCCACGGGCGATTCCAGCGGTTGCAGGGCCACACGGTCCTCGAGCCGCTGGGCTATGATGCCTTCGGCATCCACTCGGAGAACTTCGCCCTCAAGATGGGCGTGCATCCGATGGAACTCATTCCGCGCAATGTCGCCAACTTCCGGCGGCAGCTCGACCGCGCGGGGCTGATGGTAGACTGGCGCCGTTCGGTGGACACCACCGATCCGAGCTACTACAGGTGGACGCAATGGGTCTTCCTGAAGCTCTTCGAGCGCGGCCTGGCGTACCGGAAGCAGGCGGCAGTGAACTGGTGCCCGTCGTGCAAGACGGTGCTGGCCAACGAGCAGGTGATCAATGGCGCCTGCGAGCGGTGCCACACGCCGGTCGAGCAGCGTGCGCTCGAACAGTGGTTCTTCCGCATCACCGACTATGCCGAGCGCCTGCTCAAGAATCTCGACTGGATTGACTGGTCGGAGAGCACGCGCACGGCGCAGCGCAATTGGCTCGGGCGCAGCGAGGGGGCCGAGCTGCGCTTCCGCGTGCTCGATCCGCTCACCGACGCCGGCAGCGCCGGCGTGATGGTGTCACAGGAGATCACCAGCGGCTCGACGGTGATCAACGTCTTCACGACACGCCCCGACACGATCTTCGGCGCCACCTATCTGGTGCTCGCCCCCGAGCATCCCGCGGTGGACCGCATTGTGACGAATGACCAGCGCGGCGCGGTGGAGGCGTACCGCGAGGCGGCGCGCAAGCAGGACCTCGTGAGCCGCCAGGTGAACAAGGAGAAGACCGGCGTCTTCACCGGCGCGTACGCCGTGAACCCGGCGAACGGCGAGATGATCCCCGTCTGGACGGCCGACTACGTGTTGATGGGCTACGGTACCGGTGCGATCATGGCCGTGCCGGGGCACGACGAGCGCGACTTCGAGTTTGCGCAGAAGTTCAACCTCCCCATCGTGCGCGTCGTCGCCGGTCCCGACGACACCTCGCGCACGCCACTCGCCGCGGCGTACACGGACGACGCGGATGGCCGCCTCGTGAACAGCGAGCAGTTCGACGGCGTCGCGGTGCCGGACGCCAAGCGTCAGGTCACCGACTGGCTCACCGGCCGCGGCTCGGCGAAGCCGGTGACCACGTACCGCCTGCGTGACTGGTGCGTCTCGCGTCAGCGCTACTGGGGTCCGCCGATCCCGATCATCTACTGCGACGCGTGCGGAACGGTGCCGGTGCCGGAGAAGGACCTGCCCGTGCTGCTGCCGAACGTCCCCGACTACAAGCCCGACGACTCCGGCGTCGGACCGCTGGCCCGCCACGCCGCGTTCTATCACGTCCCGTGCCCGACGTGCGGCAAGCCGGCGCGACGCGAGACGGACGTGAGCGACACCTTCCTCGACAGCGCGTGGTACTTCCTGCGGTATCCGAGTGTGCCGAACGACGCGGTGCCGTTCGACCCGGCGACCACGAAGACCTGGCTGCCGGTGTCGACGTACATCGGCGGCAACGAGCACGCGGTGCTGCACCTGCTGTACGCGCGCTTCATCAACATGGTGATGTTCGATGCGGGGCTGGTGCCGGAGGAGGAGCCGTTCCGGAGGTTCCGCGCGCACGGGATGATCATCCGCGACGGCGCCAAGATGTCGAAGTCGCGCGGCAACGTGGTGAACCCCGACGCCTACATGGACCAGTGGGGCGCCGACACGGTGCGCACCTACCTGATGTTCATCGGGCCGTTCGAGGAGGGCGGCGACTTCCGCGACCAGTCCATCAGCGGTGTGCGCCGCTTCCTCGACCGGCTCTGGGCCAGCGTGCGCGATGCGCGGCGCGACGGCGACCCCGACGCCGAGGTGATGCGCAAGCTGCACCAGACGATCAAGAAGGTCGGGGCGGACATTCCGGCGCTCAGCTATAACACCGCGATTGCCGCGATGATGGAGTACATGAACGCGCTGCGCCGCGGCGAGCGCGTGCCGCACCGCAGTGAAGTGGCGCCGCTGGTGCAGCTCGTGTCGCCGTTCGCGCCGCACATCGCCGAGGAGCTGTGGGAGATGCTCGGCCACCAGGCGAGCGTCTTCGATGCCGGCTGGCCCGCGTACGATGCGGCGCTATCACACGATGATACGTTTGAGCTGGTGGTGCAGGTCAATGGCAAGACACGCGGCAAGGTGGGTGTGCCGCGCGAGGTCACGCAGGACGCGGCGTTGGCCGCGGCGCGCGCGGACGCCGGCATCGCCAAGTTCCTGACAGGCGAACCGAAGAAGGTGGTGTATGTGAAGGGGAGACTCTTGAGTGTGGTGGTGTAGACGGGAGACGGGAGACGGGAGCTAGAAGACGACTGCGGCCTGCGACGTGCAGGGCGTTCATCGTGGGTCGCGCCATCTCCCGTCTTCCGTCTCCCGTCTCCCGTCACTATCCATCCGCGCCGATCTATCCCCTCGCCAAATGCACCGGCGCCCCGTCCGGATCTGTCGGGTCAAAACACGCATCGCACATCCGGTTCAATGCGCGGAAGCTGAGGAGCTTCACCTCGCTCGACAGGAACCCGGCCTTCACGGGCTCCGCCTGCATCAGGTCGGTGCTGAGGTATTTCTTGTTGTCGTCGCTGAGCACCGTCACCACCGTCGCATCGCCCCCCATCTGCTCCTGCACCAGGAGCGCCGCGAGGACATTGCACCCGCTCGAGATGCCCACGCCGATGCCGAGTTCCGAGGCGAGCCGCTGGGCCATGATGATCGAGTCGCCGTCATCCACGGCCACGACGGCATCGAGTTCGTCGAGCTTGACGATGGCGGGAATGAACTCGTCGCTGATCCCCTGAATGCGGTGCTTTCCCACCTTGTAGCCGGTGCTGAGCGTCGGTGAGTTCGACGGCTCCACCGGATGCAGCTTGATGTCGGGGTTACGCTCGCGCAGGAAGCGGCCGGTCCCCATGATCGTGCCGCCCGTTCCCACGCCAGCGACGAAGGCGTCCGGAACCAGCCCGCGGGCGCGCACCTGCGCCCAGATTTCCGGACCGGTGCTGTATTCGTGCGCGGCGCAGTTCTGCACGTTGGCGAACTGCCGCGGCAGGAACGACCCCGCGGTGCTCGCGGCGAACTCCTCCGACAACCGGATCGATCCGAGGAACCCCCCCTGCTCGTGCGACACGAGGCGCACCTCGGCGCCGAACGACCGGATCAGGCGCTTGCGCTCCTCGCTCATCCAGTCTGGCATGAAGATGACGACTGGGTGCCCGAGCGCGCGGCCCACCGCGCTGAAGGCGATGCCCGTGTTGCCGCTGGTGGCTTCGATGACCACGGCCCCCGGCTGCAGCTGCCCCGATTCGTACGCGCAGCGCATGATGTGCACGGCCATCCGGTCCTTGATGGAGCCGGTGAAGTTCAGGTGCTCGGCCTTGGCGAAGATGCGGCGCGGACGCCCGCGAAAGCGGACATCAATCGCCAGCAGCGGTGTGTTGCCGACGAGATTGCGCAGCCCCTTCAGGCGGTCGAGAGCGGGCTGGGGTGGGTGCACCTGGACAGTCACGAGCAAACTCCGGTGGATCGTGGGAGGCGCCGGACGGCGCCCCTGAAAAGGTCAGAGGTACGGCGGAGGCGCGCAGTCAGCGAAAGTTGACGGCGCTGTAGGACAATTCACGCGCTCCCCGCGTGCCGTGGCCGACGCCGATCGGGCGGCGAAGGCCCGCTTCCGGTGCAGGCAACCCTCCGCCGCGGCCGCGTGACAATTCGGGTGGACCACTGAATCTACCGAATCCACACCGAGGCTCCCATGCGCCGACCCGCGATTCTTCTTGGCACGCTTCTGCTCGTTGCGCCGTTTGCGGCGCCGCTCGCCGCGCAGCAGGTGCGCGTCTACACCAACGCCGACCGCCGGATGGCCGAGGCTGGCGGCGACCGCGCGATGATCGGCGTCTCCACCGCGTCGGGTTCGAAGCGCGACACCCTCGGCGTGCTCGTGTCGTCGGTGACGGAAGGCGGGCCGGCGGAGAAGGCCGGGTTCAGCGAGGGCGACCGCATTCAGTCCATCAACGGCGTCTCGCTGCGGGTGAATCGCGAGGATGCCGGCGACGACGAGATGAGCGGCATCATGCAGCGGCGCCTGACGCGGGAGCTGGGCAAGGTGAAGGCCGGTGACGAGGTGACGCTGCAGGTCTGGCACGACGGCGCGAGTCGAAGCTACAAGCTCAAGACCGTGGCAGCCGACGAGCTGTACAAGCCGGCCATGGCGCGCACGGCCAGTGAGGACCGGGCCGTGCTGGGCATCGGCTTCGGGCTGACCGGAAGCAAGCGCGACACGGCCGGCGTTTTCGTGAACTCGGTGACGGAGGACGGCCCGGCGGAGAAGGCCGGCATCGTCGAGGGGGACCGCATTGCGGCGATCAACGGCGTCTCCCTGCGCCAGTCGAAGGATGACATCGAGGACGGATGGATTGCGAACTCCCGGCTCAATCGCCTGACGCGCGAAATGCAGAAGGTGAAGGCCGGCGACGCAGTGGAGCTCACGGTGATCAGTGGCGGACGTGCGCGGCAGGTGAAGGTGACCAGCGCCAAGGCCTCGACGCTGAAGAAGGAGGGCGGGCGCTCCTTCACGATCTTCCGTTCGCCGGACGCGCCGATGGCCCAAATGGCCCCGATGGCCCCGATGGCCCCGATGCCGCCCATGAGCTTCGCCGTTCCGGCGGTGCCCAAGGCCCCCGCGGCGCCGCGCGCGCCGCGCGCGCCGGTGATTCGCTACTACGACCTCGATGGCAACGAGTCGGCGGTGCACCTGCAGCTGGACGATGTACGCGCCGAAGTGGAGCGGACGCTGAAGCTGGAGATGCCGCGCGTGCGATACGAAACGCAGCGCGCACTCGACGCGGCGCGTCGCGGGCTCGAAGAAGTGCGCCTCACCGGCCGCGCCGGGCGGACGATCCGGATGTAGCGTACCGTGCTGGCGCCGCCTGTCGTTGCCGGGCCTGTCAGAACGACGGCCCCAACAGCACGGCGTTGAAGACCACGCGGTCGAGCGCGCGCCACCAGCCGCGGAACAGCGGATCGTTGGCGAAGAGCACGACGTGTCCGCGTCCGACCTTCTCCTCGACGAGCAGCGCGGTCCCCTTGAGCAGGCGTTCGGTGTTGTCGGGGAAGCTGAAGCCGGCGCGCTTGAGCGGACCGGTCACCGGAAAGACGCCGACATTCGACCCGTCCTTGGAGAGCTTGAGGAACGCGTCACCGTCCATCAACACCGTCGTGCGCTGCTGCTCGACACCAAGCGTAAGCCAGTGCGTCAGGTCGAACACGGCGTCGAAGTGCGCGCCCGGAATGGGCTGCGGCGCATTGGCATTGGCGCTGGGACTCTTGATGGCGAGGAGCGAATCGGTGGCCGCGGATGGCGTCTCCTCCGCCTTCTTCCCCTTGCCCGAATCGTCCGCCGAGAGGATGCGCGCCGTCGTCAGCCCCACATCCTCGCGCGCGGCCCACGAGGTGGCCCGCCCCATCGTGATCAGCGTGCCGCCGCGTTCGATCCACGCCTTCAGGCCGGCCCCCTTGCCCAGTGCGCCCACGCCGCCGTCGGGGATGATGACGACGTTGAACGCCGAAAGGTCGCCGTTGAGCGTGGCCAGCGTGACCGGCGTGAATTTCAGGCCGTAGCGCTTGTCCATGCTCCACCAGACTTCTCCATACGCGCCAAGACCGATGCCTTGGTCGGCGACGATGGCAATCTTCGGCTCCTGGACCGAGAGGGTGCTCCCCGACCCGGTGCCGTACTGCGAACTCTCCGGGAAGGCGGTGTTTACGCCGGTGACCTCGACGCCGGCGGGCCTGGCCAGCGCATCAATGCGCGCTTCGAGCGTGGCGTCGTTGCGCGAGACGCGCGCCACCCACGTACCGCGCGGCCAGTCCGTCTTCCCGGTCTGAATTGGCTGGCTGGCGATGGCCAGCTTGTACCCTTCCTGCAGCAGCTGGCCGGCCAGGCGCGACGCACCGGCGCGATCGTTGCGCCAGAGGTATGCCGACTTCGCGCCGGCCCCCTCCACGATGCCGCCGCGCACCGCGAACGGCAGTGCCTCGCCGTTGATGCGCGGGGCCGGCTCCGCGGGGAGTGTGAGCTTGTCGCCCGCGATCGGCGCCGCGTCTTCGGTCCACCACGACTCGACGCCAAACGCGACGGGCAGGGCCCACGCCGTAATGTCGTAGAACTCGTACCCTTCACCGTCGGCGTTCTTGCCGCGGTTCAAGTTGCGGCGGAAGTACTCGAGCTGCGTCTTCGCAAAGACCGGGTCGAGCGACGGATCGGGTTCGAGCACCGCCTTGGCGAGCCGCCCCTGTGGCTGGGCGAGGTCCACGACGAGCGACCCGGCGGGGAAAGTACGGGTGCCGACGGCGTCGTCCGCGTAGGCGTGTGCCTTCGCGCTGGTGAGCGGCTGCGAGAGTCGCTGCACCTCGACACCGGCACGGAGCAGCGCTGCGGCGAGTTCGCCGGCCCGTGCCGGATCGCTCCCCGGGGCAAAGACCACGCGCTTCATCGTCTGCGTGCGACCGTCGGCCACCGCCGACTGGCGGAAGGCGAGGTAGTCCTTCACCCGTTCCGAGGCGCGCGCCGCGGTCGTTTCGAAGGTCGCGATTGCCGCCGTGAAATGCTTGGCGATGCCGTCGCGCAGGGAGAGCAGCGTGCCGTCGTCGCGGCGCTTGAGCAGGGCCGGGCCGCCGTCCGTCTCGTACGTCGCGCCGGTGGCGCCGGTCAGCGACGGCCACGTGTCGTAGTAGCCAGGGTAGTACAGGTCGAACTGGTCCCGCACGTAGTAGAGCCAGCCGAACTCGTCGAAGGCGCGCGCGTTGCCGGCGCCCACGGCCTCGTTCCATTTGTTGGGCCAGCCACTGATGTTCGCGTTGATCGGTCGCGACGCAGGCGCCATGTAGTACTGCACGGTGTAGCCGTGCAAGTCCGCCGTCACCATCGGGTGCCAGCGCAGCATCCCGCCCACGATGTTGCGCACCTCCTGCTGCGTGGTGGCAATCAGGTCGCGGTTCATATCGAACCGGTAATGATTGTAGCGGCCGCTGATCGTCCACGGCTGGCCGCGCTGCTGCTCGAGCCCCACGCGCTCGGGGCTGCCGACGGCGATGGAGTTGGACCAGACGGCGAAGCGTTCGTGCCCGTCGGGGTTCGACGACGGGTTGATGATCACGATTGCCTTCTGCAGCAGCGCGAGCGTCTTGGGGTCTTCCGTGGCGGCGAAGTGGTAGAGCAGCGCCATCGAGGCCTCGAAACCGGGGACCTCGTCGCCGTGCACCGATCCGCTAAACCAGACCACGGCCGGCGTGCGCGCCGCCACGGCATCGAGTTCGGCCGCGCTGGCGCCCCGCGGGTCGGCGATGCGGTCGAGGTCGGCGCGGATCTGGTCGAGGCGGGCGATGTTCTCCGGCGTCGAGACCACATAGATGCGCATCGTGCGCTTCTCATTCGTGCGTCCGATCTCCTCGACGCGCACGCGATCCCTGGCGGCGTCGGCGATGGCGAGGAGCACGCGCTCCTGCGCAGCGTACTGCGTGTGCCACGTGCCGATGCCGTAGCCCAGCAGGTCGTCCGGCTTCGGTACCGTCGTCCGGTACGGCCCCTTGGCGTAGAACGAGAAGCGCGCGTCGTCGCGCAGGGAATCGACGGGCGTGCGCTGCGCGGCGAGGGGCGCGGCAGCGGCGAACACCAGGGCAGCAAGAAGAAGTCGGCGCATGGCGGCGTGAGCAGGAATAGGAAGCCCAGAAATTGCACCGAGGACACCGGCGCGGCTACTGTGGTCTTCCCCGCCGCGCGTAGTCTGTTGTCTCGCTGTTTTCTCTCTGTTTCTTCTCTGTTGTCTCTCTAGAATTCGATCTGCGTCCCCAGCTCCACCACCCGGTTGGGCGGCAGTTGGAAGAAGGCCGCCGCCGACACGGCGTTGCGCGACATCACCGCGAAGAGCTTCTTGCGCCAGATGCTCATCGTCATGCCGCCCTCCTTCCACGCCTTCTGCCGCGGAATGAGCAGCTCGCGTCCGAGGTAGTAGCTCGTTTCCATTGGCCGCGCCTTCAGCCCGCGTTGACGCAGCAGCGCGAGCAGGTGCGTGACATCCGGCGACTCCATGAACCCGTACAGGGCCGTCGCGCGCACGAAGCCGTGCTCGAGGCGTTCCAGCGTCACCCGCTCCTCGTCGCGCACTTCGGGCACCTCGACCGTCGAGATCGAAAGCAGGATCACCTGCTCGTGCAACACCTTGTTGTGCTTCAAATGGTGCAGCAGCACCACCGGGGCGCCGGTGGAGTGCGACGCCATGAACACCGCCGTGCCGGGAACGCGGGGAATCTTCCCGGACGACAGGCTCTTGAGGAACGCGTCGAGCGGCATCGTGATTTCCTGCAGCCGCTCGCGGAGAATCAGCTTGCCGCGCTTCCACGTGGTCATCAGCGTGAACAGCGCAATCGCCAGCGCCACGGGCACCCACCCGCCGTGTTCGATCTTGATGGCGTTGGCACCGAGGAAGCTGAGGTCGATCGCGAGGAACAGGAGCGTCAGCGCCGTCACCCGCCACACCGGCCAGTGCCAGCGCCGCGCGGCGATGACAAAGAACAGCAGGGTCGTCACGGTCATCGTCCCGGTGACGGCGATGCCGTATGCCGCGCCGAGCTTGCTCGACGACTGGAAGCCAAGCACCACCAGCACTGTGCCGACGCCGAGCGCCATGTTCACCTCGGGGACGAAGATCTGCCCGAACTCGCGGGCCGAGGTGTGCACAATGGACATCCGCGGGCTGTAGCCGAGCTGGATGCACTGCTGGGTGAGCGAGAACGCGCCCGAGATCAGCGCCTGCGAGGCGATGATGGTGGCGCCGGTGGCGAGCGCGACCATCGGCAGCAGCATCGCCGAGGGCGCGAGAATGTAGAACGGATTCTCCGCGGCCGCCGGGTTGCCGAGGACCAGGGAGCCCTGCCCGAAATAGTTGAGCAGCAACGCGGGAAAGACGAGCCAGAACCAGGCCGTCCGAATGGGGCGCTTGCCGAAATGTCCCATGTCCGCGTACAGCGCCTCGGCGCCCGTCACCGCCAGCACGACGGCGCCCAGCACGGTCACCGCGTGCAGGTCGTGGTGCTGGAAGAAGCGATAGCCCCAGATCGGGTTGATCGCGGAGAGGACGCTCGCGTCGCGCATCACCTGCACGAGCCCGAGGCCGCCGATGGCGACGAACCAAAGCGCCATCAGCGGGCCGAACGCCGCGCCGACGCGCGTGGTGCCGTGGCGCTGCACGGCGAACAGGCCGACGATGATCATCACCGTGATCGGCACGACCCACGAGGCCATCTCCTCGTTGTGCACCGTCAGCCCCTCGATGGCCGAGAGGACGGAGATGGCCGGCGTGATCACGCCATCGCCGTATAGCAGCGCGGCCCCGAACAGCCCGAGACCGATGAGCACGACGCGTCCGCGACGATGCTCCGAGTCCTTCTTGAGGATGAGGGCGAGCATCGCCACGATGCCGCCTTCGCCGCGGTTGTCCGCCCGCATGATGAAGACGATGTACTTGAAGCTGACCACGAGAATCAGCGACCAGAGGATCAGCGAGAGGACGCCGTAGACGTTCTCCGGTGTGGGCGTCAGCCCGTACTCCGCCTTGAAGCACTCCTTGAAGGCATACAGCGGGCTGGTGCCGATGTCGCCGAAGACGACACCCAGGGCGGTCAGCGTCAGTACCGACAGCCGCTTGCCAGTGGGATGCTCCTCGACGTGGTGTCGTTCCATCGGGGGCACCACGTGCTCCGCCGTTTCGTTGCGGGGCGCTGCGCCGTTTGCCGCGCTGTTCGCGGCGACTGACCCGGAAGGGTCGGGGGGCGGGGTGGGACTGCTTGGTTCAGCCGGCATATGATCGTGGGGCATCGCCCCAGGGAGATCGCGTTGTCAGGGGCACGCAGGGCGTCCCATGCAAAACGGGCCGCGCACGATGCGCGACCCGTTGTAACATAGGGCGTGCTTCTGTGGCGTCCAGACGTCGTCTGGCCAGACGCCAGCCGTCGCTACTTCCGCGTGGCCAACGTGTTGACCGCCACGGCGGCCTCCTCGAGCACCTTGGCCACCGCGCGCAGGTACTCGTGGTCGTCGAGCCGGTGCGAGGCCTGCGCGTAGGTGGCGCGCGCCAGGCGCCCGAAGGCGCGGTTCATCTCCTGCATCGCGTCGCTGGTGAGACCGGCGCCCGTGCGGGCAATGCGCGAGAAGATGTCGTCCACCGTGCTGCGATGCTCGGCGAGATGCTGCCGTCCCGCGTCGGTGATTTCGTAGATGCGCTTGCCGCCATCGTCGGACGCGGCGTGCGCGAAGCCCATTTCCTCGAGCAGCGTCAGCGTGGGGTAGACCGTGCCTGCACTCGGCTGATACAAGCCGCCCGAGCGCTCCTCGATGGCCTTGATGATGTCGTAGCCGTGGCGCGGCCGCTCAGCGAGCAGCGAGAGAATGACGAGCTTCAAATCGCCGTGGCCAAAGAACCGGCCGCCGCGAAATCCGGCGCCACGGAAATGGCCGCCAACGCGCCCGAGGAAAGCGGAGATGTCGGCGTCAAACCCGGCCCATCCACGGCCGGCTCCTCGGCAGTTCGAACCCCGGTGAAAGTGATGCATCGTGACCCTCCAGTGGTTGAGCGGCACCAACAAGCAACTAAGCGATAGTGCTAAGATATTGCTAAGATATATCGAAGATATGTCTAAGTCAAGTGGCCGAAGAGTTCTGCCTGACGGCATGCATTGCCCTGCGAGCGAATCGGCCGCCGGGGTTGCATCGTAGTGGCGATGGTTCGGTGATCAGACGAGTCTGTAGTGAAGGTGAGACCCTTGCCAGGTTCTGTGGCACGCCCGGAGCGTCCGTGTTCGATCTGCTGCAGCATCCTCCCCGAAGTCCGGAACGCCTTCCGCTTGGCGCGGGGGTGAGCATCGCCGTGCATGCGATGCTCGCCCTGCTCCTCACGGTCGGTGCGGGCAAGACGCTGCTCGAACCGTCGACCAAGGAGACGCAGTCGGTCATCGAGTCGGCTCTGCGCTACCTGCTCCCGCCGAACCGGCCGGGACAGGCGGCCTCGGAGGCGCAGGCCGCGTGGTCGGCGGTGCAGAGTGGCACGTTGCCGCCGGCACCGCCGGACGTCTACACGGAAAAGCGGGATCAGCCCGGCACGACCGAGCCCGCGCCGGAAGACCGTGCGGCCCCGGAGCCGCTTGCCGAGGCCGCCGCCGCGCAAAATGCCTTCACGTACCTCGACGTCGACACGGCGGTCGTGCGTGACCCAACCAGCGCGGTGCCTGTCTACCCGAGTCTGCTCGAGAAGCAGGGCATCGAAGGGGTGGCGGTGGTGCGCTTTGTCGTGGACACCACCGGTCACGCCGACGTGTCCACGTTTCGCGTGGTCGAAACGAACCACTCGCTCTTCGCCGCCGCCGTGCGCGACGCCCTGCCGGGGATGAAGTTCCATCCGGCCACCGTCGGGCCGCAGAAGGTGCGCCAACTCGTGGAGATTCCGTTCGGCTTCCAGATTGTTCGCCGCAACGCCGCCGACACGCGACGCAAGCCCTAGCAAGCACGGCGCGCCACGCAGAAGCTGCGTGGCGCGCCGTGCACACGATCGCTGTTGCGCGCTACTCGTATCGTAGCGCCACGATCGGGTCCATTGTTGCCGCGCGACGCGCCGGATAGACGCCAAAGATCACGCCGACACTCGCCGAGAAGCCGAAGGCGAGTGCGACGGCCGTGGAGCCGACCTCGGTGGTCCAGCCCATCACCTTGGTGAAGGCGGCGGCGCCGCCCGCTCCGACGAGAATGCCAATGGCGCCGCCAACGAGGCAGAGCACCACCGCCTCGACGAGGAACTGGAACATGATGTTGAGCCGCGTCGCGCCAAGCGCCTTGCGAATGCCGATCTCGCGGGTGCGCTCGGTGACCGACACGAGCATGATGTTCATGATGCCGATGCCGCCCACGATGAGCGACACGGTCGCAATGCCGGCGAGGAGGAGCGAGAAGACCTGCGTCGTCTCGCCGAGCGTGTTCAGAAAGTCGGCCTGCGAGCGGATGTTAAAGTCGTCTTCCTTGCCGGCGCGCAGGCGGTGCTCGCGGCGCAGGATCTTCTGGATCTCGGCCATCGTCTCGGGAATATCGTCTTCCGAGGGCGAGAGCACACTCACCGACCGAATGCGGTTTTGGCCAAGGACGCGGTAGCGCGCGGTGGTGATGGGAATCAGGACCTGGTCATCGGGGTTGTTGAATGGCGATGCCTGCCCCTTCGACTTGTACACGCCGATCACCTGGAACTGGATGCCGCGAATGCGCACCGTCTCGCCCAGGATGGCGTCGGGTGTCTGGAGGCCGAGGTTCTCGAGGACGGTCGGGCCAACCACGGCAACGCGCTGGCGCGAATTGTCCTCCGCCGTCGTGAAGAACCGGCCCGCGGCGAGTTCGTACTTGCGAACTTCGGGGAAGTTCGACGAGACGCCGACAATCTGCGTGTTGGTGTTCTTGTTCAGGTACTGCACCTGCAGGTTGCCGGACATCTCGGGCTGCACCGCGAGGATCTTGGTGCTGCTGTCGGCGAGGGCCTTGGCGTCCTCGAGCGTCAGGCGCGCACTGCCGAAGCCGACGCGCACGCCACCCTGGCCGAACGCCTGCCCGGGGCTCACGGTGAGAAGCGTGGTGCCGAGCGCGGCGATGCGGTCGTTGACGGCCCTCTGCGCGCCGCGGCCCAGCGCCACCACCGCGATGACGGCGGCGACGCCGATGACGATACCGAGCATGGTGAGCAGGGAGCGCAGCTTGTTGGCGCGCAGCGCTCCGAGTGCGACCATGATGGTCTCACCAAACAGCATGCGTCAGTTCCTTGGCCGGGCCGTCGAAGTGGCAGCTGGCGGCGGGCCACCGCCGCCCGGTCCACCGCCACGGCCGCCGCCGGCCGCCCCGCCGAGCGGACTGCCGCCGCCCATCATCTGGCGCACGCGATTCTGCGCGGCCTCGCGCTGGGCCTGCATGGCTGCCGCCGAGAGCAGCGCGACGCGCTCGCCTTCCTTGAGGCCGTCGAGCACTTCGGTATAGTCGAAGTTGGCGACGCCGAGGCGCACCATGCGCGGCTCCCATGTGGAGTCGGCCTTCTGGACAAAGACGAGGCCGGTGCGCGCACGCGCGCGCATGCCGGGGCCCTGCGGCACGTCCACACTGCGTCCGGCCTGGTCACCGCGTGCCGACTGGCGAGCGGCGGTGCCACGTGCGGACGCGCCCGCGGTCGCGCCGCTCGGCCGCGCGCCGCCCATTACATTCGTCGCGCCGCCGCCGAATCCACCGCCGTTGCCGCCGTCGCGGCGCCGGCAGGCGCCCGCGATGCGCGCGTCCACGCCGAGCTTTGCGTACAGCTCCTGCGTCTGTGTGAAGAGTGCGCGGCGATCCGCGTCGGGGTTGCGCATCTGCTCGCGCAGCGCGTCGAGCTGCTTGGCGACGGCGGGCTGCTTCTTGACCGCGTCGTCCACCTTCTTGCAATCGGCGTCGGTGACTTCAACCTGCTGGAAGCCACCGCCCTGTCGGCCACCCGGCTGCTGCAGCTCCACTTCACCGTTGCTCGTCTGCGTGCGCCCCCCCTGGCCCGGGCGTCCACCACGAGCGCCGCCGCTGCCGCCGCGCAACATTCCACCCATGCTCGAGCGCAACTGTGCGCTCACGCTGTCGGGGTCGAGGTTGAGCAGTGGGGCGATGTTCTGCACTTCGCGCATATTGCGCACGGCATCGTTGGGGATGGCCAGCACGTCGGTGCGGCGATCCACGAGCACCGACGCTTCGCCGTTCATCCCGGGCTTGAGCATCCCGTCCTCGTTGGAGAGCGAAATCAGCACCGGGAACATCGTGACGTTCTGCTGCACGACCGCCTGCGGTTCAACCTTTTCCACCTTGCCGCGGAACGGATGGTCGGGGAAGGCATCCACCGTGACGGTGGCCTCCTGTCCGGCGGCGATCTGGCCGATGTCGGTCTCGTTGACGAGCGCCCGGGCGCGCACGCGGGTGAGGTCGGCCATCTTGAGGATGGTCGAGCCGCCGCCCATCGAGGTGGTGCCGGCCTGAATCACCTGGCCGAGCGAGACGGTCTTCTCGATCACCGTGCCCTCGACGGGCGCGCGCACCGTGGCATCCTCGAGGCGCTGCTGCGCGAGGTCGAGCGACGTGCGGGCGCGGACGAAGCTGGCCTGCGCGTTGGCGAAGTCGAGGTTCGCCGTCTCGTTCTCCTGGGCGGTGATGATGCGCTGCTGGAACAAGTCGTCGGAGCGCTTCTTCTGTGCGGTCGACGTGTTCAGCTTGGCCTGGGCGGCCTCGAAGTCGGCCTGCGCCTGGTTGGCGGCGTTCGTCAGATCGCGCGTGTCAATCTGGACGATGAGGTCGCCGGGCTTCACGGACGAGCCGACCTCGACGGTCATCTTGGTGATCTGTCCCGACGCGGTCTTCGACTTGACCTCGACGATGTTGATGGGCTCGATGACGGCCGTGGCCGTGGCGTCCACAATGATGTCACGGCGCGTCACAGGCGCAGTCTGAATGGCGACCGGCTTCTCGGTCTTCTTGCCGCATGCGGCGAGGGACGCCGCGGCGGCGAGGGCAAGGACGAATCGGCGGTTCACGAGATGCTCCGAAAGGGGCGTCGGTCGGTGTCGGGTCACTTGAGGTCGCGGCCGACGAGGGCCTCGACCTGCGCCTTGGCGATGCGGGCGTCGTAGCGCGCCTGAATGAGCGAGGCGCGGGCCTGATCGAGTGTCGTCTGCGACGTCAGCAGGTCGAGCAGCACGGAGGCACCGAGCGCGTAGCGCTGCTGCTGCACGCGCAGGTCCTCCTCGGCGGCGGCGACGCTGGCGAGCTGGATGGCGACGCGTTCCTCCGCTGTGCGGAAGGCGCCGAGGAACTGCACGAGTGACTGTTGCTGGGCGAGCTTGGCGTCACGCAGGGCGGCCACCGCATTCTCCTCGGCCACCGTTGTGCGCGTGAGGTTCTCCTCACGGCTCAGGTTGTTGAAGAGCGGGAAGTTGAGCGAAAAGCGAAGGCTGTTCTGTTTCGGAATGCGGCCGCTTCCCCAGTCGAACGTCTCGGACGTATTGTTGCCGCTGAGACTGTACGACGACGAAATGGTGGGCATGTACGGCGTCTTGGCGGCTCGCTTGGCGGCCTGCGCGGCGACGAGCGCCGCGTCGGCCTGACGGACGGCCGGTCCGTCGAGCGCCAACGCAGTGAGCTGGGTGCTGTCGAGCACGATGCGACCCATCTCGGCCGTGTCGGCTGGCGTGGCGGTGACGACATCGGCGGCGCCGATGAGGCGCGTCAGGGCCGCGTTTGCCACGCGCAGGTTGTTTTGCGCGGTGAGCTGGGCGAGGCGCGCGTTGCCCACCTGGATGGCGGAGCGCAGCGAATCGCTCTTGGTGGCGATGCCGGCGCGCACCTTGGCGGTGGACGACTTGAGCTGTTCCTGCGCCTGCTCGAGCTGACGGTTGGCTGCCGCTTCGCTTTCGCGCGCGGCGAGCACGGCGAAGTACTGCTGCTTGACCTGCAGGGCAATGCTGAAGCGCTGCGACGTTTCACCGGCGTCGGCGGCGTCCACATTCGCCTGTGCCGACTTCAGGTTGTACCAACGGCGGCCGCCGTCGAAGAGTTCGAGACTGGTCGACAGCCCGCGCGAGAACGACCACGGCACGCCGCTGTACGGGACGAGCTTGCCTTGGAAGAACGTCTCACCGCCCTGGCGCGAGCCAGAGCCGGAGATCGAGAGCGAAGGGAGATACTGCGCGTAGGCGGTGCGCACCGCCGCGGCGCTGGTGCGCAGCGCATTGCGAGCCGACACGGCAGCCGGTGCGTTGCGCTGCGCCTCACGCACCGCGTCGTCGAGTGTGATGGCACGCGCCCCCGCGTCCGACGACTGCTGCGCCGCGACGGCGAGCGGCAGCGCAGCGCACAGCATGGCAACCCGGTACATGTCCTATTTCTTCTCCTGGGCGCGGGCCTTCTGGTCCCGCTGCATCTGCTCATACACGCTGCGCTGTTCCGGCGTGAGGACGGCCGAAATCCGGGCGCGCGCGTCGCCGCGAATGGAGTCGAGCTGCGGCCGGATGGGTACGACGAGCAGCGACTCGGCGCGGAACCGAGCATCGAGAATGCTGTCCACCGCGGCCCGCTGTTCCGTCGTCAGCTTGAGGTCGCTGGCGAAGCGCGCGCGCATCTCCCGCACGGTCAGACGCGCTGCGGCGGGCGGGCGGAGCAGGCGGTCGGCGGCGATGCCGATGGCGAGGCCAGCCACAGCCGCGCCGAGATAGAACGCCAGGGCGAGTCCTTTGGTTCGCGTCATGTTGCCAGCCGGGGGCGGCGCCGCTTCGGCTACCGCCCGTTGATGTAATTGAGTGTTGCCTGCCGCTCGCTCTGCGCGTCGCGGATGGCGAGGGTGGGTCCGCCGTTCGACGGGCCGAGGATGGAGTCGTAGGCCATCTGCCGCTGCTCGGCGCGCGCGCGCAGGACGAGCGAACCCGCCACGATGAGGGCGAAGCCCGCGGCAATCAGGCCAATGCGCGCCCACTGCGTCGGCACCGACCACCAGGCGTCGAGTGACTCGCCGCCGGCGATCCGGTCCATGATGCGCTGTTCCAGCGCGCTCCAGTAACCGGGCGCATCGGGTGGCGCGTACAGTTGGCGCAGTGCGTGGGTCAGTTCGGCGTCGGCATCGTCGGGGACGAGGCGCAGCGGCGTGTGGTCGTGGGTCATTGCGGACTCCGGAGCTGATCGAGCAGGCGCCGCAACGCCGACCGTGCGTAGTGCAGGTCGGAGCGCGCCGTCCCCTCGGGAATGCCAAGCAGTTTGCCGATTTCAGAGTGCTTGAATCCTTCGACGTCGTGCAGCACGATCACCGAGCGCTGGCGCTCGGGAAGCTGGGCGAGCGCCTCGTGCAGGCGCAGGCGCAGCTCGTCGCTCTCGGCTGGGTCGCGGAAGGGCGACGCGATCGTCTCGGGCAGGTCGTCGGCGTCGCGCACCTTGCGGCGGCGCGTGATGTCGAGCGACGCATTGGCGACGATGCGGTGCAGCCAGGCACCGAACGCCTGGTCGGGGAGGAAGCGGTGCAGGGCGCGATAGGCGTGCAGGAACGCGTCCTGCACGGCGTCCTCCGCATCCTCGTGCGTGGTGACGATGGCGCGCGCCACGGCGTAGGCGCGCCGCTGATGGCGG
This sequence comes from bacterium, assembly GCA_021813725.1. Lineage (GTDB taxonomy): Bacteria > Gemmatimonadota > Gemmatimonadetes > Gemmatimonadales > Gemmatimonadaceae > PNKL01. The sequence continues at coordinate 34,154 of JAKAJN010000007.1, forward strand.
CGCACCAGTTCCGAGAACGCCTCGAGCTCGCCGCGCTGGGCGGAGAGCACGAGCGCCTTCTCGTCGTCGGGGCGGTCAGGCGTCGTCACGCGGCGGCGCAGGCGGCCGGGGAGCGCGAGGGACACCGGACGCAGGGCAATGGTAGTCATCGCGTCTCGTCACGAGGTGCACTCCATAGACGGACGGCAAAGGTGAAACGTTGAGGGCAATCGTCGCGCGGTCACGCCCCGGCCAGACCGAGCGCTTCGGCATTCCCCTTCAACGCCTCGACGACGAAGGCGATGTGCGCGTCGAGTTCCACGCCGAGCTCGGCCGCGCCATGGGTGATGTCTTCGCGCGAGACGCCGCGGGCGAACGCCTTGTCTTTCATCTTCTTTCGCACCGACGACGGTTCGAGGTCCAGGATGCTCTTGCTCGGTCGCACGTAGGTCGCGGCGGTGACGAGTCCGCAGAGTTCATCCACCGCGAACAGCGTCTTGGCCATCGGGGTCTCGCGCGGCGTGTGCGTGTACTCGGCGTGCCCGAGAATGGCGGTGCAGATCTCGTCGGAAACGCCGAGGGTGCGCAGGTGGCGCACGCCGTGCGACGGATGTTCCTCGGTGGCGGAGTGCGCGTCGTTGGGAAAGCGCTCGTAATCGAAGTCGTGGAGCAGACCGGCAAGCGCCCACGCCTCCTCATCCGCCCCGAACCGTCGGGCATAGGCGCGCATCGCCGTCTCGACGGCGAGCATGTGTTTGCGGAGCGATTCGCTCTGCGTCCATTCGCAAACAAGTGTCCAGGCGGCTTGGCGATCCATGGCGGGTGGTGGGTGCAGGGTATGGTGCAGGAGCGCAGGCACGGTGTGGTGCAGGGCGCAGGGGTGAATTGTAGCCCCGCGCGGGCTCAAGGGGGGCCTTCGGGCAGACGACCACCGGCACCGCCCGCCGGTCGCAGGGTGGGGTTCTTCACCGACTCAGGGACCTCGGCCCACTGCTCTTCCGACAGCACCTTCTGAATGGACGTCGTGGCCTCTATGTAATTGTTGCGCGCCTCCTGGAACATCGGCTGCAGCTTGGGGAAGAGCGTCTGCAGGTCGCCGCCGCCCTTGGCCTCCTTTTGCATCTGCGCTTCCAGTCGCCTGGTGACCGCCCTCGTGCGCGCGTTGAGCGAATCGCCGATCGCCTTGAGTGCGGTGACCTGCGCCGGAGTCAACTTCAGTTGTGCGCGAAGGTCGAGCAGGGGACGGATCGGGTCGGGCGCGAGGCGGCGCGCAATGGTGCGCACGTCCATGCGCGGTCGGTTGCCTGCGCCCGCGTTGAGCATCCTCTCGAGCAGCTGGCGTTGACGGTCCACGCCCACCTGCAGGCGCGCCGTGAGGGCGATCTGGAACGGATTGCGGAGCGCGGAGCGCGAGAGCGCATTGCTGCCGAAGCGCTCGTTGACGACGTAGCGGAAGGCCTTCGCCGCGGGATCGAACCCCCGCACGTAGAGCAGGGTCTGATCGACGAAGGTGGGCTGGCCCCAGCCGCGCAGGTTGTCCGCGCCGTGCAGCAGTTGATCGAGCCCGGCGAGCGGATTCACGAGACCGACCTGCACCTGCAGGCGACGGCCAATGGTCGGGCCGAGTTGCGGCCGGAAGTTGAGCTGCATATCGAGCGACGTGTACCAGGCCGTGCGGCAGCTGTTACGGCCGGCGATGGTTCCGAGCTGCGATCGCAGGCAGTTGCGTGCCGCGCCAGGCGCCGTGGCGAGGAGGCGCTGCATGCCGTTGGCGAGCGCGCTGTCCACCGCCGCCGACGGGTCGAAGATGTACGCGCGATCGTTGCGCGAGCCGTCGCCGTTGATGTCGCCGCCGACCCGCGGCGTGTACGGCTGGCCCGACTGCACGCGCATCACGCCGGTCACGTCGAGCCACGGCCGGGCGAGCCACGTGACGGATCCATTGAAGCCGTGCCGCCGTTCGAGGTCGCTCGTCGTCACGCGCAAAATGTTGGGATCGCCAGCCGTCGTCGGCGACGCGAATCCGCCCTGCGCACTGCCGCCGGAGAAGCTCGACTGGTCGGTGGAGCGTGTGAAAGTGTACGACAGGTGCCAGACAAGCTGGCGGAACGAGTTGCCGTTGAGCGACGTCGTGACTTGCGTGGTGTGCGACTTCAACGGCGATGCGACGCGCAGCACAAACCCGTACTCAGGGTGCAGGCGTGACGCGGCAAGCGTCGTGATGCCAGTGCCCGGCACGATGGTGGAAGCCGGCACGTATACGGGGCGATTGTCCTCGCGGGACAGGGAAAACTTGGGTGCCTCGGCGAGGTTGAGGTCGGTCACGCCATACAGACTCGTGCCGAGTGAATACGACGCGTCGATGCTGGCGTTGTAACGCTGGCGGAACCGCTTTGAGAGCCCGAGTGAACCGCGGATCGAGCGCGGCGTGGCAAAGTCGGGATCGAACGTGGTGACATTCGGACGCGTGCGGCTCAGCGGCACGCCCGGACCGGAGCCGTCGGCGCAGGTGGTCGGGATCGTGCTGTAGTCGTGCAGATACGAACTCCAGGCGGGGGTCGGCGCCGCGTTGCCGACACAGGTGAGCTGCGTCTCTCCCCCGGGAAGTCCAGTCGCGTCGATCGCCGACGAGAACAACTGCGTCGGCGCCCTACCGCGGAATTCGCCAACGCCGCCTCGCACAATCCACGGCTGAGGTATCTGTGGAGTGGCGGCGTTTGGCATCGCCTGGGCGACGAAGCCACCGAGACCGCCCCTCCCACCACGCCCGCCATCACCGCCGCCCGCCGCGCCACGAGGAAAGCCGCCGCCGACAAATCCGCCGCCGGCCGTGCGCTGGCCGGCGCCGGGCGCTCCCTCCTGCGCCGGGCGATTCGCCCGACGTCCGGTGTCGGTGGGAAGGCCGAGCGTCAGCGTGAATCCAACACGCGGGCTCACACGCACGTCCGCTGGAATGCGATCGGTGCGCAACCCGAACTTGGCGTCGATGTCGGGATTGTACTGCGGCTGGCCATCCACGGTGCTTCCTTCGCCGCGCAGGCCGTAGGTCAGTTGGAACTTGCGATTCGGCCGCCAGATGTCGCCGAGGTAGACTGCCGCGACCACCGCGCCACCGGTGCGCTGGGCCGGCGCGAACGAGCGGCTGAACTGGCTCGGCCGGTTGGCGTCGAAATCGGCCAGCGACTGGAACTGAAAGTTCCCCGAGCGATTGGACCCGGCAGTGGTGCGGAATCCAGAGCGATTGACCAGTCCGCCGAGTTTCCAACGGTGGCGTCCGCCGCCGGACAGCCACGACAGTTCGTCGGTGAGTTCGAGCTGATTCGACGCATTGTCGTTGGGGAGTGCGCCATTGCCGCCGAAGTCGAGCCCGGAAATGGCCACCTGCCCGGTGGAGAGTTTGCTTCCCACCAGCACCCGTCCCTCCGGCAGGCGCAAGTACGGATTGGCCCCGCGCGTGTCGAGACTGTACGAGCCCTTGAACTCGTTCAGGAACTGCCCCATCACCGACGAGAGCGACACGAGTCCGCCGACGCCACTCCCCTTCTGTTCCCCCGCGTGCGTGGGCACGCTCTGCGCCGAGCTGCGGAACCCGTCGAGCAAGGTGCCGGAGACGTTGGCGCGCAGCGACAGCGAGTGCGCCTCGCTGAGCTGCTGATCCAGCCGGACGATGCCGGTGGCGTTGTCGTTGATGCGGTCATCGGGGACGAGTGCATTGCGCAACGGCAGGCCGTAACGCGTGAGGAGCGACAGGAACCGCGCGGCGGAGTCGGCCTGCACGTTGAGCGCTTCGAGCGTTTGCGTGCCCGCACCGAGCAGGGACTGCAGCGCGTCAAGCCGGCGGCGCAGCTGGAAGCTGGCAAACCAGAAGGTGCGGTCCCGTGCGATCGCCCCGCCCACGCCTCCGCTCACCTGATGCTGGGTGTACGCGCCGCTGAACGTGGACGCCGCGTCGTCGCCGGTGGCGAACTCGAGGTCCGGGTCGCGCAGGGCGTACGCGAGCGAACCCGAGAGATCGTTGGTCCCCCCCCGCGTCGTGGATGCCACCTGCCCGCCCGTGAAGAGGCCGCGCGCGATGTCGTACGTGCTGGTGATCACGCGTGTGCTGCGTACGGCCTCGGCGGGGACGGATCCGCCGAACGAGAGCCCGTCGAGCGTCACGAGATTCTGGTCGGCGCGCTGGCCGGCCACGGAGAATCCCGCGGCGGTCGAGTCGGTGCCCGTGATCCCGACCACGCCGGGTGAGAGCGCCGCGATGGCGTTGATGTCGGACGCGTCGATGGGAAGGCGCATCAATTGTTCGCCGGTGAGTGCGCGCTCGAGGCTGCCGGGTGTGGGCTGATTGTCGTTGGACCGTGGCGTCTGCCGTGCGCTGACGGTGACCGTGCCGAGCACGGTCGGCGAGAGCCGGAAATCGGCGACGAGGCGGTCTTCGTCGGAGAGCCGGTTGAGGTTCGTCGTCGCCGGCTGCAGGCCGATGGCGCGCGCCGTCACGCTGTACTGCCCGCCCCCGTCGGGGAAGAGCAGGGTGTACTGCCCCTTCTCGTTGGTCGTCCGCACCCGGGTGATGCCCGTCTCCACCGAGGTCACCTCGACGCGGGCATTGGCAACCGGGAGGTTCTCCGTGGTGCGCACGGTCCCGGTGATGATGTCCGTCGTGGATCCGACCTGCGCACCAGCCGCGAGGGGCACGAGCAGGAGAAGCAGCGAGAGCAGGGGAGGGCGAAGACGCATCGGCAGGAGCGCGCCACGTCAGCGGGGCGCGCGCGGAGGGGTTCGAGGGACGTTGAGGATGACGCGGCCCGCGCGGGGGTGTTAACTCACGGACGCGGGCCGGGCGGACGCGGCCAGTCTCCGGCTCCCCGGTTCGGCGCACCGTCCGGATACCGCCGTTTCATCGCCGCCTCGCGCCGGGCGTGCGCGGAATCGAGCACCGCGCGCTGCGTCGGCGTGAGAATGCTGTCCATCGAGCGCCGCGTCTGCGCCATCAGCGAGTCGATGGCCGGCTGGGTGCTCTTCCGGATCTCGCGGAACCCCCGCATCTGCCGCTCGATCAGCGTGTCAATGCGCACGGCTTGCTCCTCGCTGAGCTTGAGCTCGGCGGGGAGCATGGCACTCGGCCGTCGCGGTGCGGCACGCCGGTCGCCGCGCGGGGCATTGGCGCGTTCGGCCCACCGGTGCGGACGGAGCACGGTGCGCTCGAGCGCGATGCCGCCGAGGATGCCGGCGAGCGCCACGATGACGAGCACCCCCACGGCGAGGAGTCGAGTGGAACGCGCAGGTGGAGAGGACGGCGTCTCGCCGGCCGCGTCAAGTTGAGTCGGATCGGTCATCGGTCTACCGCCATCGCGATGAGGAACTCGGTGGAATCAGGGCCGACCACGGCGTCGGTGACAGCGGAACGCGAACCACCGGTCACGGCGCCGCGCAGATCTGTTGCGGCGGCCTGCACGGCGAGTTCGGCCTCGCTGCGCACCGACCGGTTGAGAATCACCGCGGCGATCAGCGCCGCCGCGATGCCGATGGGAACGGCAGCGCGGCCATAGCGGGCGACCCAGCCGTACCACGGAGTGTCGACGCGCCGCAGTCCGCGGCGCCGCGCGGCCACGCCGATGCGCTCGCGGAGCCGCGCCTCGCGCAACAACGCGCCGAGCATCGGATCGCGCTCCGGGTCATTGGCCAGGCGCGCGTCGGTCGGCGTGAGGATGTCGTCGGTCATGAGTTCCCCTCTTCCATCAGCGGTGCCAGCGCTGTCCGCAGGCTCTTCTTGGCCTGGTGCAGGTGCCACCGCACGTTCTCGGGCGTGAGACCCAGGTGTTTCGCGATCTCCGCGCCCTTCCACCCTTCGACTTCGAAGAGCATCACAATTTCCCGCTGCCGCGGCGTCAGCGCCGCGAGTGCCGCGTCGAACCGCTCCCGCACTTCCGTTCGTATCATCGCTTCGTCCGGCAGCGCATCCGGCGAGGCCGCATCGAGCGGTTCGGGCTCGGTGTGGCGCACGCGGCGGGCGCGCAGCTGGTTGATGCCCAGATTGCGCAGCAGCGTGAAAAACCACGGCCCGAACGGTCGGCCCGGATCGAGCAGCGGCAGGCGGTCGAGCGCGCGCAGGAACGCATCCTGCACGAGATCCTCCGCATCGCTGCGGTCTCCCAACAACCGTTCGGCGGCGACGAGAGCGCCCGGGAGATGGCGACGGACGAGCGCATCGAACGCCGCTGGGTCGCCGCGCCGTGCGCGGACGACCAACGCCGATTCATCTGCGTCGGACGCCGGCTCGCGGGTGGGCTCTCGCATCCAATTCCTCAAACACCCGGCCCGGGGCGGCCGTTAGCCGCGCCCGGCAGCATCCGGCCGAAGCGCTCGGCGTCTTCCTTCCACAGCGTCTCGGCCTTCGGCGGCTGGTCGGGACTGAGGCGCTTGAGCGTCTCCTCACGCGACCACGCGTCGTTCTCGCGGATCGCGCGCAGCAGCGCCGCCATGTGCGGTCGTGCGGTCGCCATCACCGCCCGGTCCGCCCGGGATCCGCCGCTCATGCCGCCGGCGCCGCGGCCGCCCATATCGCCGGCACGTTCGCCGCCAACATTGACGCCGCGTTGGGCGCCGGCGAGCGCGGGAAGCGCAGCCAGCGAGAGCAGAAGCAGGGAAGGACGCATACGCACGGGGCCTCTCCGTTGAAGCCGCGCCAGGGTGACAAACCTACAATGCCGATCGCCCATCCAACGCGCGAGGGGGGGACCAGCGCTGGCCTAGTGTCCGCTGTCACGCAGCACCATGCCGCGCGGCCGTCCATTGTGCCAGAACAACATCAACGGCGTCGCGCTCAACAGCACCAGGCCGCTGATCCAATAGATGCGGGAGAAGGACAGCACGCTCGCCTGCACCCCGACCGTGCGGTCCAGAATGGCGAGCGCCTGCTGATGCGCCACGGTGGCCGAGGCACCCTTGGCCACCATGGCGTGCGTCAGCGCCTCCACTCGCCCCTGCACGGCCGGTGACGTCGAGACCAGATGATCCACGAGCAGCGCCTTCTTTCCCTTGGTCACGTGATTGAGCTGCGTGGCGAGCACGGCGATGCCGATGCTGCCACCGAGTTGGCGCGTGAGATTGAAGAGCCCTGTCCCCGAGGCGAGATCACGCGGCGCCAGCTCCGCCAGGGCGATGGCATTCAGCGGGATGAACATCATGCCGAGCGCCACCCCGCGAGTGACGAGCGGCCAGAACAGGTCGCCCTTGCCACTGTCGTACGTCAGGCCAGCGAGCTGCCACATGCACAGCATGAAGAGCGCCGAGCCGAGCAGAATGATGGGGCGGCCATCGTTCATCTGGCGCATGCGGCGTCCCATCGTCGCCATCACCGCCGCCGACGCGAGTGCGCCGGGCAGGATCACCATGCCCGTCTGGTTGGCCGTGAAGCCGTGCAGCGATTGCAGGAAGACCGGGAGCACGAAGACCGATCCGAAGAGCGCGAAGCCGAGCACGCCCCCCATGATGACTCCGGTCGCGAGCTGACGATTCTTGAGCAGATGAAAGTCGATGACCGGCTCGTCGGTGTGCAGTTCATGCCAGACCAGCCAGATAAAGGAGCCGACAGAGACAAGCGCCAACGTGGTGACGAAACGCGACTCGAACCAGTCGTACCGCTCGCCGCGCTCGAGCATCCACTGGAGCGAGCCAACGGCCGCCGTCAGCAGGCCAATGCCGAGCCAGTCCACCTTCTCGGCGCGCTCCTGATGCTCCGAGTCGGTGACGTATGTCGAGACGAGCGCGGCCGCGATGAGCCCGAGCGGGAGGTTGATGTAGAAGATCCAGGGCCAGTTCCAGTTGTCCACGATGAAGCCGCCCAGCGTCGGGCCCAGGGTGGGGCCAACCATCACGCCGACGCCAAAGATTGCCTGGCCGATGGCGACCTCGTGCGGCGGGAAGGCCTCCCACAGCGTGGACTGCGCCGTCGAGAGCAGCGCGCCGCCGCCAACGCCCTGCACGACGCGCCAGAAGACGAGCTCCCACAGCGAGGTGGACGCGCCGCAGAAGAACGACGCGGCGACAAAAAGCAGGATGGACGTCGTGAGATAGCGGCGGCGGCCGTAGTAGGCCGAGAGCCAGCTCGACATCGGAATCACGATGACGTTGGCGATGATGTAGCCAACGCTCACCCAGGAGATCTCGTCGAGCGTCGCGCCCAGGTTCCCCATCATGTGCGGGATCGCGACGTTCACGATGGACGTGTCGATGAGCTCCAGCACCGCCGCCATCGTGACGGCGGCGGCGATGAGGTACTTGTGGCGGTACTTGTCGGGCGGGGAGGCAGACACGGATACAGACGGGAGACGGGAGACGGAAGACGGAAGACGGAAGAGCGGGGACGGGGGGGCGCTACTTCACGGACACGTGCGCGACGACGCTCATTCCGGGACGGAGCGGGCGCTCGGCGCCGCAGTCGCGCGTGACCGCGATCCGCACCGGAATGCGTTGCACCACCTTCGTGAAGTTGCCGGTGGCGTTGTCGGGTGGGAGCAGCGCGAACCGTGCGCCGGTGGCCGCACTCAGACTCTCCACTTTCCCCGCGGCGTCGCAGTCCGGATACGAGTCAATCTCGAGCTCCACCGACTGGCCGACGTGCATGTCGGAGAGTTGAGTCTCCTTGAAGTTCGCCGTCACCCAGGTGTGCGTGGCATCCACCACGGTCAGCAACGGCTGACCCGCCGCCACCAGCTGACCGACCTCGACCTGCTTCTTCGACACCACTCCCGTGAGCGGTGAGTGCACGATGGTGTAGGCGAGCTGCAACCGCGCATTCTCGAGCGATGCGCGCGCGCCGGCGAGCCGCGCGTTGGCCAGTCGCGAGCCCGCCTGCGCGCCGGCGAACTGCGCATCGGCCGCGCGGGCCTGCCGCTCGACCGCCTGCAGGCTGGCGGCGGCCTGTTCGTATGCGGTCTGCGCCGCGTCGAGCTGCTGCCGGCTGACGATCTGCTTGCCCGCCAGCTCCTTGGCGCGGGCGAGATCGGCCGTCGCCTTGGCCAGCTGCGCGCGTGCCGCGTCAATCTGCGCGCCGACCACCTGCCGCTGGCTCTCGGCGCCACGCAACTGCGCGTCGGCCTGGCCGCCGACGCCTCGCGCTCCGGCCACGGAAGCCGCCGCCTCGAGGTCAGCGTTGGCCTGCGCCAGGCGCATGGCGTACTCGGCGGTGTCGAGGCGCACCAGCACGTCGCCATCCTTGACGGGTTGATTCTCCGCCACGTCCAGCTTGGAGACATATCCGCCCACCTTGGCGAGCACCGGCACGATGGAGCCATCCACCTGCGCGTTATCGGTGCTCTCGTGCGCGAAGTTGTACAGACTGGTCTTGCCCACCCAGTACAGGGCGCCGACGGCGGCGAGGGCAACGATGGGAATGAGGGGCTTCTTCATACGATGGTGGATTGGGATCGAGGAGTGCGATGGGGCGATGGCGAAGGGCGATGGCGAGGAACGATCACGGCAGTTCCGTCACGGTTCCCTCGGCGCGGGCGAGCGTCACACGTGCGGCTTGGAGTGCCGCGCGCGCATCGATCTCCTGTGTGCGGGCCGAGTTGAGGGCGAGCGACGCAGTGATGACGTCCGCGTTGCCGCTGACGCCCGCGGTGAAGCGCGCGCGCGCCTGTTCCAGTTCCTGCTGCGCGAGCGAGAGCCGTTCGGTCGCCGCGTCCAGCATTTCGCGCGCCGAGCGCAGGTCGAGCAACGCCGAGCGGATCTCGATGCCTGTCTGCGCTTCGAGATCGTGGTGCCGCGCCTCGGTCTCGCGCACCTGCGCGCGCTGCTCCTCGAGGCGTCCCTCGCGCCGGAAGCCGTCGAAGAGCGGGATCGCGACCTGCACGCCCCAGGCGTACGTGTTGAGCAGATGCGCCGACGACGGACCGATGACGCCCTGGTCGCCGAAGACGCCGAGCGTCGGGAGGCGTTCGAGTTTGGTGGCTGCGACGCTGCGTTCCGCGGCGCGGCGCTGTTCCTCGATGGACCGAAGGTCGGCACGATGCGCGAGCGCAACGCGCGTCGCCTCGTCTACCGACGGAGCGGTGGCGTCCACGGGGAGCGACATCAGCGAATCGGCCAGCACGAGCGGCGCGGCGGGGTCGAGGCCGATGATGCGATGCAGGTCGAGCCGGGTGCGATCGCAATCCGCCCGAGCCGCGATGAGCTGCGCGTGGGCCTGCGACAGCTGGCTGCGCGCGCGGGTGACGTCGAGCGCGACCCCCACACCGGCCTGCACCTGTTCGCCGGCGATGGTCAGCAGTTCGGCGGCGAGCGTGGAGTCGGCGAGGCGCGCGCCCATCGCGGCGTCGGCACGCACCGCGCGCACGTACGCGGCCGCGGCGAGCGTGGCCGCCTGGTCGCCCGCGCCTGCCGCCTCGGCCTCCGCCACGCGGGACTGCTGACGCACCGCCCCCAGCTTGGCGCCCACGGAAAGATCGAGCAGGTTCGCCTGCACGCGGCCACGGAAATCCATCACCTTCACCGGCGGCAGAATCTGCCCGTTCGGGTTGAAGAGCGGCGTGCCCGTCGGACCACGGAACGAGAATCCGAACGTGGCCGTGTTCTGGTTGCGTTCGCTTTCGCCCGCCGTGGCGGAGAGCGTGGGGAAGAGCAGCGACCGCGCCTGACGCACGCGCGCGTCGGCCTGCTCCACACGCGTGCGGGCGATGATGCTCGCGCCGCTCTGCGCGGCGGCAAGGCGCGCCGCCCCACCCAGGGTGAGGGTGACGGGAGACTGCGCGGCGAGCGCGCCGGGGAGCAGGAGCGGGAGTGCGCGAAGCAGGGGGCGGATCCGAGTCATTGTGCGGGGCTGTGGAATGCGGGATTGCGAAGTGCGGCGAGCGCAAAGTCGACGATGGCGTCGATGAGCTGTTGGCGGTCGCGCGACTGGTATTCGGGGCGGATCGAGTTGGCGCTGACCCAGTGCCGGTGCATGATCACCAGCGAGTTGGCGAACCCCACGGCGAGGCGCGGCTCGACGCGGCGGAACTCGCCGGAAGCAACGCCGCGCGCGATGATGGCCTCGAGCTTGGCCCAGCCGCGGTCTATGACGGCGCGATTGTAGAACGCGAGGAGTTCCGGGTGCTTGGGGAGCTCGGCGATGAGGATGCGGAACCAGCCATCAAACCGCGGGAGCGTGATGAACGCCCAGTTGGCCCGCATCGCCCGCTCAAGCGCCTCGCTCTCCGACTTGGGCGTCGGTCCTTGATGGGCCTCGCGCAGTTGGGCGGCGATGACGTCGTTCACCACTGCCTTGAAGAGCTCTTCCTTGCTGTCGAAGTAGAGGTAGATGGTCCCCTTGGACACCCCGGCGCGGCGCGCGATCTCGTCGAGCTTGGCGGCGTTGAACCCGCGCTCGGAAAAGACATCGAGTGCCGCCTCGATGAGCTGATGCGGGCGTTCGCCGGGGAGCCGGCGCCACTTCGGATCGTGTGCGATCGGTTCGGCGGACACGAGCGATCTCCCAGGGGGCAATGGGGTAGGCGTTGGGGGACAAAAAAGCCGGGCGCGCGGCCCAGCTGTATTACTGACTGGTCAGTAAGTTATGTTCCGGACGGGTATTGTCAACCCGCTCATCCGCGTCGCCACATTTGAAGGCACCTTCAGCATCGTCGGACGCCGACTCATATGAAGATCCTCCCCGCGCTAGCCGCGCTCTCGCTGGTCATCGCGCCGGTTCTCCCGGCCCAGGACTCCGACGCCGCATTCATCAAGGCCAACTACACCAAGCACATTGCCCGCATCGCAATGCGCGACGGCGTGAAGCTGTTCACCATCTATTACGTGCCGAAGGACGCGAGTCCGGAGCGCACGTATCCAATGGTGATGGAGCGCACCTGCTACTCCATCGCGCCGTACGGCGAGACAGAGTACCCGGCGCAGCTGGGTCCCAACCGGTTCATGATGCGCGACAAGTACATCGTCGTGTACCAGGATGTGCGCGGCCGCTTCATGAGCGAGGGGAAGTGGACCAATGTGCGGCCGATCCTCGACGCGCCGAGCGATCCGTCACAGGTCGATGAGGCGACGGACACGTACGACACCATCGAGTGGCTGCTGAAGAACGTGCCGCACAACAACGGGCGCGTGGGGCAGTGGGGGATCTCGTACCCGGGCTTCTTCACCACCGCCGGCATTCTCTCGCGGCATCCGGCGCTGAAGGCCGCGTCACCACAGGCGCCGGTGACCGACTTCTACTTCGAGGACTTCCATCACAACGGGGCGCTGACGCAGGGCTACTTCTATACCTATCCCGTGTTCGGCTACGACTCCCCCACGGGACCCACATCGCAACCCTGGTTCTTCAACAAGATGGTCCAGGAAGGGCTTCCGGCGGACTACGATTTCCAGCTCCGACTTGGCGCGCTCAAGCACACGACGGATCGGTACTACAAGGACAATTACTTCTGGCAGGAACTCGTCGAGCATCCCAACTACGACCAGCACTGGCAGGAGCGCGCCATCGCGCCGCACCTCAGCAACGTGAAGACGGCGGTGATGACGGTCGGCGGCTGGTACGACGCCGAGGATCTCTACGGCCCGCTCAAGGTCTACAAGACCATCGAGCAGAAGAACCCCGGCATCTACAACACGCTGGTGATGGGGCCGTTCCGGCACGGCGGCTGGGCGGCGCAGAACGTCGTGCACACGCTGCACGGCGACATCTGGTTCGGCGATTCGCTGGAGACAAAGTTCCAGCGCGACGTCGAGGCCCCGTTCTTCGAGCACTTCCTCAAGGGGGCGGGCGACGGCAAGACCGGACTGCCGGAAGCCTACATGTTCGACACGGGGAAGAAGGAATGGGTGCGGTTTGCCAAGTGGCCGGCAGATCACGCGCAGTGGAAGTCGCTCAATTTCGAGGCGGGGGGCAGGCTGGCCATCGATGCGGCGCCCGACACGGGGAGCGACGCGTTCGTCAGCGATCCCGCGAAGCCCGTGCCGGGGCGGTGTGTGGGGCCGAGCATCGAAGGGTTCACGATGTACCAGTACATGAGCGACGACCAGCGCTGCTTCAGCACGCGCACCGACGTGCTCACGTACGAGACCGAGCCGCTCGCCGAAGAGGTGACGCTGGGTGGCGAGATCCGGATCCGGCTGCGGGTGGCGACCACCGGAACCGACGCCGACTTCGTGGTGAAACTGGTGGACGTGTATCCACCGACGGAGAAGGACCACCCGTACATGCCGAACCGGAACATCCACCTCGCCGGCTACCAGCAGATGGTGCGCAGCGAGGTCATGCGTGCGCGCTGGCGCGACGGATTCGACACGCCTCGGCCGCTCGTACCGGGCGAGGTGGCGGAGGTGCCATTCGCCCTGCAGGACGTGCTGCACACGTTCAAGCAGGGGCACCGCATCATGGTGCAGGTGCAGAGTTCGATGTTCCCCGTCTTCGATCGCAATCCGCAGAAGTTCGTCCCCAACATCTTCACCGCGGACGACAAGGACTTCATCAAGGCGACGCAGACGGTGTACCGCAACAGCAGCATCCAGGTGCAGGTGCTGGGGGCGGAGCTCAGGCCATAGCGCATACAACACTACAACTGCTCACCACGGAGGCCCGGAGAGCACGGAGGTACACGGAGAACGGCAGTACTTGATGGAACAACAGGGCGCGGCTCCGCAGTAGCCGCGAAGGACACGGATTCGCAGATTCTCGGGGTCATCATCGTCCGGGACTCATATGTCATCGCGCTCCATCTCCCTCTCCGCCGCGACGCTGCTTGCCTTCGCGGCGCTTTCATTCTCCGTTCAGGCCCAGCAGCGTACACGAGCGGTCGCGACTGCACCGACAGCGGCGGCGCCCTCGGCCGACGCGTGGAAGGACCTGCACTGGCGCAATATTGGCCCCGAAGGGAATCGCTTCTCGGCGGCGGCCGGCATTCCCGGCGATCCGCTGACGTACTACGTGGGCGCTGCATCGGGCGGCGTCTGGAAGACCACCGACGGGGGCACCAACTGGCGGCCGCTCTTCGACAAGGAGCCCGTGCAGTCCATCGGCTCCATCGCGGTCGCGCGTTCGGACAAGAACGTCGTCTGGGTGGGCACCGGCGAAGGGAAGATTCGCAGTCACATCTCGGTGGGGCAGGGGGTGTACAAGTCCACCGATGCCGGCGAGACGTGGACGCTGACCGGGCTGGAAAAGACGGCGCGCATTCCGCGCATCATCGTGCACCCGCAGGATCCCAACACGGTGTTGGTGTGTGCGCTCGGCCACGCCTACGGCCCGCAGCCGGAGCGCGGCGTGTATCGCACCACCGACGGCGGCGCCACCTGGACGCGCGTGCTGTTTGTGGACGAGAACACCGGCTGCTCCGACCTGGCGATGGATCCGTCGAACCCGCGCGTGCTGTTCGCGGGGATGTGGCAGCTCGAGATCCATACGTGGGGGCGCACAAGCGGTGGCCCGGGCGGCGGACTGTTCGTGTCGCGCGACGGTGGCACGACATGGACGCGCCTCAAGGGTAATGGGCTCCCGACGAAACCGGTCGGCAAGGTCGCGGTGGCGATCGCGAACTCCAATCCGAAGCGCGTGTACGCGATGATCGAGACGGGCGACGGCATTCCGTGGAATGGCGAGCCGACGGAGAGCGGCCAGCTCTGGCGGTCGGAGGACGGCGGGCGCCAGTGGACGCTGATCAGCCGAGACCGGAACGTGATGGGGCGCGCGCACTACTACTCGCGCATGGCGGTGTCCACCGATGACGAAGACGAGGCCTACTTCCTCACCGCGTCGTACTCCAAGACCATCGATGGCGGACGCACCGTCACCGTCATCCCGCGCGGGCAGGCGCCGGGCGGCGATCATCACGATATGTGGATCGACCCGACGAACGCGAATCGCATGATCGTCGTGCACGACCAGGGGCTCTCGATCTCGCAGAACCGCGGCAAGACGTGGTATCGCCAGCGCCTCACCAACGCGCAGATCTACCACGTCACGGTGGACAACAACATTCCGTACAACGTGCTCGGGAACAAGCAGGATGAGCCGACGTACCGCGGACCGAGCAATGGCCGACTGCAGAGCGGACGCATCGCGCGCGGGCAGTGGCACGCGGTGGGGGGCGGCGAGAGCGGCTGGGCGACACCCGATCCGGTGGACCCGAACATCATCTGGTCCACCGCGTCGGGTTCGGGAATGGTGGGCGGCATCGTCGTGCGGTTCGAGGAGAACCGGCGGCAGTTCCGCTCGGTGGAGATCTGGCCCAAGCAGTCCAACGGGCCGGCGGCGGGGGTGAAGTATCGGTTTGTGTGGGACTCGCCGTTGCAGATCTCGCCGTGGGACCACAACACCATTTATGTGGGGAGCCAGCACATTCATCGCACGCGCGATGGCGGGCAGAGCTGGCAGGTGATCAGCCCCGACCTCACGCTGAACGATCGCAGCAGGATGGGAAGTTCCGGCGGCCTCACCGGCGACAACATCGGCGTGGAATACGCGGGCGTCGTGTATTCGATCGCCGAGTCGGCCAAGGAGCGCGGGCTCATCTGGGCCGGCACCAACGATGGCCTCGTGCACGTGTCGCGCGACACGGGAGCGACGTGGACCAACGTGACAGCGAACATCCCCAACCTGCCGGTCTGGGGATCGGTGCGCAGCATTGCGCCGTCCAAGTTTGATGCCGGCACCGCGTATATCGCGGTGGATTTCCACCAGATGAACAACCGCGATCCGTTCGTCTACAAGACCACGGACTACGGCAGGACGTGGAAGGCCATCACCAGCGGCCTGCCGCGCGACAACCTGAGCTACGCCAAGATC
>JAKAJN010000072.1 GCA_021813725.1 bacterium
TCGAGCACCGACTACGCGCTGCGTCTGCCATCCGCGACGGCGCCGATGGTGGGCGGCGAGGGATTCCCGCTGCAAGATGCGTCGCGCGAGGTGCGTTTCACCCTTCGCCCAGCGTCGCGCCTCGACCTGCGCATCACGCCGCGCGTCGCAATGACGTCCAACATCCTGCTCGGCGCGAGCTGGTCGCTTTCGCGCCAGGCGAAGAACCGTTGGAATGCGCTCGCGGAGGGCGGCCGCTCGGGCACTTGGTCGGTCACCGACCTATCTGCCTGGGCCGATGGCACCGACTGGACCGAGCAACGCTTGAGCCTCGGGGGTACCTACTCCACGGTTGCGGCGTCGCGCGGGGGACGCGCCAAGCTCGCCTTCGACGTTTCGTTCGAGCACGAGCAGACGATCGCCGGCACGGGTTGGCGCGTGGCGCACGTGAGCCGCGATGTCGTCACCGTGCGCTGGTATCCGCGGATGTGGGGACGACGCTAGCTTAGGCGCCGCGCCCACGCGGCACGCGCCGCGGCGCCGGCCTCGCGCTCGCCGCTCCACTCTCCGCTCCACTCCCCGCTCCACGCACCGCTCCACTCCCCGCTCCACTCACCGCCGACGCTAACTGCTCGCGCGCGTGGGCGCGGCTCGTGGCACTGTCGGCGTCGCCACCGAGCATCCGCGCGATCTCCTCCACGCGCGTCTCGCCCTCGAGCACCTCGATGTCGGCGGTGGTCACGCCATCCTTTGCGCCCTTATGCACGCGAATGTGGTGGTGGGCGCGCGATGCGATCTGCGGCAGGTGCGTGATCGCAAAGACCTGGTGGTGCGACGCCACGCGCCGCATGGCATCGCCCACCTGCTGGCCGACTCGGCCGCCAATCCCGGCATCGACTTCATCGAAGATGAGCGTGGGCACGCGGTCCACTCCGGCGAGGATCGTCTTGAGCGCAAGCATGACGCGGGCGAGTTCGCCCCCTGACGCCACGCGGGCGAGTGCCCGGGCGTCGTGCCCCACATTCAGCGCGACGCGAAACTCCACGTCCTCGGCCCCGACCGCGCCGATGGTTGCGCGCGGCGTAAGCACGACGTGGAAGTGGCCGGCGTCGAGGCCGAGCCCCGGGAACTGCGCTTCCACCTCCTTGGCGAGCCGGGCCGCCGACTTCTGCCGCGCCTTGGTCAGGGCCGCGGCGGCCTCCTGCAGCGCCGCTTCGGCCGCCGTCACCGCCACCGTCAGCTCGCGCAGATCCAGCTCGGCACTCTCGAGCAGCGCCAGCTCTGCCCGTGCATCGCGCCCCGTCTCGAGCGCGGCAGCGACGGTGCCGCCGTACTTCTTGAGCAGCCGGAAGAGCAGGTCGCGACGGCGTTCCACCTCCTCGAGGCGCGCCGGATCGCGCTCGACGGTCTCACTGTACGCCGCCACCTCGCGCGCGAGTTCCTCGAGCGCGTAGTAGGCCGCGTCATAGACCTCCTGCAGTCGCGCCACCGACGGGTCGATGCGCTGCAGCGACGCCAGCGGCTTCTGCAGGTGCCCCAACTGACCCAGCACGGCGCCGTCGTTCCCCTCGAGCACCGCCGAGAGTTCCCCCGCGAGGGCGCGCAGCTCCTCCGCGTGCGTCAGCCGACGGGCCTCGTCTTCGAGCTGCTGTTCCTCTCCCTCGACGAGCTTCGCGTCGGCGATCTCGCGTGCCACGTGCTGCAGGTAGTCGGCGCGCTTCTGCGCGGTATTACGCCGTGTCACGAGATCGGCCACGGCCGCCTGCGCGGCCGTCAACGCGCCGTGCGCACGGGCGACCGCGGCAGACTGGCCCTGGGCGCCGGCAAAGGCATCGAGGATGCGGCGCTGCGCCTCCGGATCGAGCAGCGACTGCGCCTCGTGCTGGCCGTGCACATTCACCAACGCGCGCCCGATGTCGGACAGCACCGACGCCGTGACGGCCGTGCCATTGATCCAGGCCCGCGCGCGGCCGCCGGCGGACGCCGGCACTTCGCGCTTGAGCACGAGCACGCCATCCTCCACGTCAATGCCGCGCTCATCGAGCAGGGCGCGCAGCTCTGGCGCGTCGCCCACCTCGAACGTCCCCTCCACCACCGCACGCTCGGCTCCCGGCCGCACCACATCGGCATTCGCCCGCTCGCCGATGAGCAACCCGAGCGCCCCCACGATGATGGACTTCCCCGCTCCCGTCTCGCCCGACAGGACGTTCAGCCCAGGCGCCAGCGGCAGGACCACGGCGTCGATGATGGCGAAGTTGCGGATGCGGAGTTCGGTGAGCAAAGGACAGACGGAAGACGGAAGACGGAAGACGGAAGACGGAAGACGGAAGACGGAAGACGGTGAATACGAGCTGGTATGCGGCGAGGCAACTGCTGGACGCTTCCGATCACCAATCGCGATCGCAGATCGGAAACACACCTTCCAATCCGGAATCCCAATTCTCCATCAGTCGTCCGCTACTTGTCTCGCTCCGCCAGCCCGCCCCATCCCATCTTCGCCCGCAGCCGGCTGAAGAATGTCGTCTGGTCCACCCGCACGATATTCACCGGCTGCGTCGAGCGGCGCACCACCAATCGTTGCTGCCGCCCCAACTTGGTGCCAACCTGCCCGTCGACCGTCACCAAAACCTCCTCGGGAGCGGCATCCGGTTGCACATCCACGACGGCATCGGGGAGCAGCACGAAGGGACGGATGGCCAGCGCATGCGCCGCCACCGGCGTCACCACGATGGACTCGTGCGAGGGGTCCACGATCGGTCCGCCCGCGGAGAGCGAGTATGCCGTGGAGCCGGTGGGCGTGGAGATGACGATGCCGTCGGCGGCGATGAGACCGAGCCGCTCGCCGCTCACCGACAGGTCGAGACGCAACACGCGCGCGAAGCCGCCCTTGTGCAGCACCACGTCATTCAGGGCGCGCAGCCGCGGCCCCACGGGGATGGAGGCATCGTACGCCTGGGCCTCGAGCGCCATCCGCGGCTCGGCGATGAACTCACCGCGTGCCAAGCGCGGCAGCGCGGCGGCAAAATCGTCCGCGCCGCACGTGGTGAGGAAGCCGAGCTTCCCCGTATTGACGCCGAACACCGGGGCGGCCGCACCGTCGAGCAGGCGCGCCGCGCGAAGCAACGTACCGTCACCGCCGAACGCGATGATGGCATCGAGCGCACGCGGCTCGCGCAGCAGCGGCGCACCCGGACCGGCCATCGGCAGAAGATCCGATTCGTACGAGAGCTCGAGCCCAAGGGTCGGCGCCTGCGCCACAAGCTCCCGCACGAGTGCGGGGAGCCCGGCGAAGCCGATGTGGGCAATGACGCCGACGCGCATCAGCCGGCCATCGCCTCGGCGTCGTGGAGCGCGCGCACCCGCTGGGCGATGCCGGCGGCATCCAGTCCGCATTCGGCAAGCTGCCGCGCGCGCGCCGCCGCGTACACGATGCGATCCGGAACGCCGTGCACCACCACGCGCACCGCGGGCTCCATCTGCTCGACGAGGGTGGAGAGATATGCGCCGAAACCGTTCACCACCGTCCCCTCTTCGACGACGAGTAGCGTCTTGTGTTCGTGCACCAGCGCTGACAGCGAGAGCTGATCCACGGGCTTGAGGAAGCGACAGTTCACCACAGAGACGTCGAGTCCCTCCGCGGCCAGCCGATCGGCGGCCTTCGTTGCCTCGGCCACCATCGTCCCAACCGCCAGGATGGCCACCTCGTCACGCCCCTTGCGCACCATCTCCCACGTCGCGTAGGGCACCGCCTCGATCTCGCTGGCCGAGCCCACCACATCCGGCGACGCGTCGCGCGGGTAGCGAATGGAGAAGGGATCGTCGCGATGCGCCAGGGCCGTCCGCAGGAGGCCGATCAGCTCGGCCCCGCTGGATGGAGCGGTCACGGTCATCCCCGGCACCGCCAGCATGTACGCGATGTCGTACAACCCGGCGTGCGTCTCGCCGTCCTCGCCAACCAGCCCGGCGCGGTCGAGGCAGAAGATCACCGGCAGATGTTGGATGGCAACGTCGTGCACGATGTTGTCGTAGCCGCGCTGCAGGAACGTCGAGTAGATGGCCGTCACCGGGCGCAGTCCCTGCGTCGCCATCCCGGCCGCGAACGTCACCGCGTGGCCCTCGGCGATGCCGACGTCGAAGAACCGCGTCGGGTGCGCTTTCTGCACCAGGTTCGCGCCCGTCCCGCTCGGCATCGCGGCGGTGATCGCCACGAGCGTCGGATCTTCCTCCATCAGCTCCGACAGACCGCGACCGAACACCGTCGTCCAATTCGGGTTGGCCTTCGAGGCGGTGATGAGCTTGCCGGTCGACGGGTCGTGTCCCGGCGGCAGTGCGTGCCACTTCTCGCCGTGTTCGCCCGCCGGGAATCCCTTGCCCTTCTGCGTGATCACATGCACCAGGCGCGGTCCCTTGAACTCGCGGACGGCGCGGAACGTCTCGATCATCCCGTCGATGTCGTGGCCGTCGATCGGCCCGAAGTAGCGGAAGCCCAGCTCTTCGAAGAGCACGCCCGGCGTCAGGAAGCCTTTGACACTCTCCTCCCACCGCTTCACGATGGTGCCGATGTCGTGCAGCGCGCCCTTCCCCTTGTCGTACTGCTCAAAGATGTGCCCGAGACTGCTGCGCACCCGGTTGTAGAGCGGATTCCGCTGCACTGAGGTCAGGTAGCGGTGCATCGCCCCGACGTTCGGCGCGATGGACATCTCGTTGTCGTTGAGCACGACGACGATATCGCGGTCCGAGGCACCGGCGTTGTTCAACCCTTCATAGGCGAGGCCGCTGCCCAGCGACCCGTCTCCGATGATCGCGACCACCTTGAACTCGTCGTGGTTCAGGTCGCGACCCGCGGCAATGCCGAGCGCCGCCGAGATGGAGGTCGCCGCATGTCCGGCGCCGAAGGCGTCGTACGGACTCTCGCTGCGCTTCAGGAATCCCGACAACCCGCCTTCCTGACGCAGGGTTCCCATCTGGTCGCGACGCCCGGTCAGCACCTTGTGCGGGTAGCCCTGATGGCCGACATCCCAGACCAGCTGGTCGGTGGGCGCGTCGTAGGCATAATGCAGCGCGATGGTGAGTTCGACGACGCCCAGCCCCGCGCCGATGTGTCCGCCCGTGCTCGAGCAGGTCTCGATGAGAAACGCCCGCAGCTCGGCGGCGAGCTGTTTGAGCTCGGGCGACGAGAGGCCCTTGAGGTCGGCAGGCGAGTTGATGCGCGAGAGTACAGTCATGGCTGCAGCCGGGGTATTCGGTGAAATCTATAGCGGTGCCGCCGTGGCGGCCTGTCAGGAGCGCCGCGCCACGATGTATCGAGCGGTCGCCTCGAGTGCCGGCGTCAGGACGCCAGCCGAGGCAAGCGCCTGGCACCCCTCCTCCACCAACGCCTCCGCGCGCGCAATGGCGCCCTGCACGCCGAGCAGCGCCGGATACGTGCTCTTCTGAAAGGCGACGTCCTTGCCGGCGGTCTTGCCGAGTTCGTCGCTCGTGGCCGTCACGTCGAGCACATCGTCGGCAATCTGGAAGGCGAGCCCGATGCAGCGCCCATACCGCCCGAGCGCCGCGAGGATGGCGGGCGGGGCGCTGGCCGCGCGCGCCCCAATTTCGACCGAGGCCTCGATGAGCGCCCCGGTCTTGCAGCGATGGACGCGCTCGAGCTGCGCCAACGACAGATGCCGTCCCTCGCCCTCGAGGTCGAGGAGCTGGCCCCCGATCATCCCGCCCGCCCCCGCGGCGCGCAGGAGCACGCGCACGATTTCACCATTCGCCGCGTTGCCAAGGCCCAGGCGCTCGGCCGCCTCGAACGCCGCGCGCGCCGCCAGCGGCACCATCGCCATTCCCGCGGCGGTGGCAACCGCCACGCTGAACGCCTTGTGCACCGTCGGACGGCCGCGCCGGAGGTCGTCGTCATCCATGCACGGCAGATCGTCGTGCACAAGCGAATAGGCGTGCACCACCTCGACGGCGGCAGCGAGCGCGGCGACATCGCCCGCTCCGCCGCACGCGTCATACGTGAGCATCACCAGCACGGCGCGCAGGCGCTTGCCCTCGCCGCGGATCGAGTAGCGCATGGCATCGCCGACCGGGCTGCCGATGGCGGGGAGCGCCTCATCACACAGCGCATCGAGCGCCCGCGCGATGCGCGCGCGGGCGGCCGAAAAGTCCGGCTTCGCGCTAGTCGCCGGCATCGCGCTCCTCGAGCGCCCCGTCGGCCTGCTCCACCAGCGTGGTCACGCGCCCTTCGGCCTTGGCCAACGCCTCTGACGCCGTGCGTAGGCGTTGAATCCCCTCTTCGAACAGCGCGAGCGATTCGTCCAGCGAGAGATCGGCGCGGTCAAGCGCCGCCGCAATCTGCTCCAGCCGCTCGAGATCCTGTTCGAAACTCATTGTCCGACTCCTCGGGCCGATGGCGGCGCCTGGTGACGCACGTCCGTGACGGCCGCGTCCACCTGGCCGTCACGCAGGACGAGCGAGAACGACTGCCCGATCGCAAACGCGTTCGCCGAGCCGAGCGCGTGTCCGGCGGCGTCGCGCGCCACCGCGTAGCCGCGTGCCAGCGTGTTCAGCGGACTCAGCGCGTCAATGCGGGCCGCCACATGCTGCACGCGGGCGCGACGTCGCTCGACGCTCCGGCGGGCGCGGATCGAAAGGTCGCCGGCGAATCGGCGCAGCTCGCGGCGCGCCGCCACCACGCGCCGCTCCGTCCCGCCTTGCATGGTGCGGCGCACGGTCGCCAGCCACTCGATGAGCGCGTCGCGCACGGGGACCGCCGCCTCGGCGGCCGCCGACGGCGTGGCGGCCCGCAGGTCGGCCACCAGGTCGGCGATCGTGAAGTCCACCTCGTGTCCGACGGCGCTGATGGTCGGCATCGGGCAGGCCGCGATGGCGCGTGCCACGCCTTCGTCGTTGAACGCCCACAGGTCTTCGCGCGAACCGCCCCCGCGTCCCACGATCACCACGTCCGCGCCGTTCCAGCGCGCGACGAGTCGCAGGGCCGCGATCAACGACGCCGGGGCGGCCTCCCCCTGCACCGCCGCCGGCACGACCACGAGATCCACTCCCGGGTTCCGGCGCGCCATGACTGCACGGATGTCGTGCAGCGCCGCGCCTTCGGCACTCGTCACGACGGCGACGCGTTGCGGAAAGCGCGGAATCGGACGCTTGCGCGCGGGATCGAGCAGCCCGTCGCGCTCGAGTCGCTTGCGCGTCTCTTCGAACGCCTTGCGCCACAGCCCCTCGCCCTCGGCCTCCATCGCGCGCACGACGAACTGCATGCGCCCCTGCGCCGGATACACGGTGAGCTGACCACGGGCCATCACCGCCATCCCTTCATCCGGCGCCGCGGGAATGCGCCCCGTGTCGCTGGCCCAGACGACACACGAGACGGCCGCCGTGGCGTCCTTCAGCGTGAAGTACCAGTGCCCGCTCGAATACCGCTTGAATCCCGAGACTTCGCCGCGGATCCAGACCGGAGGAATGCCTCCCTCCAGGACCGCCTTCGCCAGCGCCGTCAGGTCGCCCACGGCGATGGCCGTCTCCGGCGACGCACCTGGCGTGGCATCGGGATCGGCGACGTCGGAGGCACCAGACGAACCGGCGCCGTCGAACAACGACGGCGCCGGCCCTCGCCGCGGGGATGAGCCGCGGCGGCTGTTCACGTGAGCTCCGTCTGAGACATCCTCAGGACGCGCTCTGCGCCGCCGCGCGCACGGTGTTCTTCAGCAGCATCGCAATGGTCATCGGGCCAACCCCGCCGGGCACCGGCGAGATCTTCGACGCAATATCCTTGACCGCGTTGAACGCCACGTCGCCGACGATGCGATATCCCTTCGGGGTCGAGGGGTCGTCCACGCGGTTGATGCCGACGTCGATCACCACCGCGCCGGGCTTCACCATCTCGGCCGTGACGAACTCCGGCTTGCCGATCGCGGCGATGAGGATCTCCGCTTCGCGCGTCACGGCGGGCAGGTCCCTCGTCTTGGAGTGACAAACGGTGACCGTCGCGCTCGCGTTCACGAGCAGCGAGGTCATCGGCTTGCCGACGATCGTCGAGCGGCCCAGCACCACCGCGTTCGCCCCCGCGACTTTGACCCCGGCATTCTCCAGCATCACCATGACGCCCGCCGGCGTGCACGGCGCGAAGCCGCTCTTCTCGCCAATCCAGACGCGGCCGACGTTCACCGGATGGAAGCCGTCCACGTCCTTCGCAGCGGCGATGCGCAGGATCACCGCCTGCGGGTCAATGTGCTTGGGCGGCGGCATCTGCACGAGGATGCCGTGCACCGTCGGATCAGCATTCAGCTTGTCGATGAGCGCGAGCAGATCGGCTTGCGGCGTGTCGGCCGGCAGGCGAACCGTCTGGCCGTTCATGCCTGCTTCGATGCACGCCTTTTCCTTGGAGCGCACGTACACCGCGCTCGCCGGATCGTCGCCGACGAGCACCACGGTGAGTCCCGGCACGATGCCGCGCGCCTTCAGCGCGGCGGCTTCGCGCGCCACCTCGGCGCGCACCGTCTTGGCGATGGCGACGCCATCGATGAGTTTGGCGGCGTCGACGCCGTCCAACACGTTAGCGGGCAATGTCCACAGTCCTCTTTTCACGGATGGCGACGACCTTGATTTGACCCGGATACTGCAGCTCCGCCTCCACGCGACGCGCAATCTCGTCGGTGAGCGACTGCATCCGCAGGTCGTCCACATCCTCAGGATTCACAATCACGCGGACTTCGCGCCCCGCCTGAATGGCGAAGACGCGGTCCACGCCTCGGTAGCTCGAGGCGATCTTCTCCAGTCCCTCGAGCCGCTTCACGTACGTTTCGAACGCCTCGCGGCGCGCCCCGGGACGCGACCCGCTGATGGCGTCCGCCGCCTGCACCAGCACCGACTCCTCGCTCTCGTGCGGCACGTCGTCGTGATGGGCCGCGATGCAGTTCACCACGAACGGATTCTCGCCGTACTTGGTGCACACCTCCACGCCAAGCTGGACGTGCGTCCCTTCGTGCTCGTGCGTCATCACCTTGCCCACGTCGTGCAGGAGCGCCCCGCGCTTGGCCAGCGCCACGTCGAGCCCGAGTTCGGCGGCCATGATGCCGGCGAGGTGCGCAACTTCCTTGGAGTGGTCGAGGATGTTCTGCCCGTATGAGGTGCGCCACTTCATGCGCCCCACCAGCTTGATCAGCTCGGGGTGCAGGCCGTGGATCCCCACGTCGTACGCGGCGCGTTCGCCTGTCTCGATGATGCCGGCGTCGATCTCCTTGCGCGCCTTCTCCACCACTTCCTCGATTCGCCCCGGGTGGATCCGTCCATCCTCGATGAGGCGGCTCAGCGCGAGGCGCGCCGTCTCGCGGCGCACCGGGTCGAAGCACGAGATCACGACCGTGTCCGGCGTGTCGTCAATGATCACGTCCACGCCCGTCGCCAGTTCGAACGCGCGGATGTTGCGCCCCTCGCGTCCGATGATGCGCCCCTTGATCTCGTCCTTCGGCAGCGGTACCGCGGTTTGCGTGATCTCGCTCGTATGCTCGGCGGCGATGCGCTGCACGGCGAGCGCCACGATCTTCTTGGCCTCGCGGTCGGCATTGCGCTTGGCCGTTTCGCGGATCTCGCGGATGCGGTTCGCCGCGTCGGCCTGCGCCTCCTCCTCCATCCGGCGGATCAGTTCGGCCTTGGCCTCCTGGGCGGAAAGCCCGGCCACCTGCTCCAACCGGCGGCGCTCATCCACGACCATCTTGTCGAGCTCGGCCTGCTTCTCCTCGACGCCCTTCTCCTTGCGTCCGAGGTCGCTGGCCCGGCGGCCGAGGTCGCGGTCGCGCCCCTCGATGAGCTCAACCTTCTTGTCGAGCTGGGTCTCGCGATCGAGCAGGCGCTTTTCCTCCAGCTCGATCTCGCCGCGGCGGTGGCGTGCTTCGGCCTCCCACTCTTCGCGGGCCTTCATCACGTCTTCCTTGCCGGCGAGGATGGCCTGCTTCTTCAGGGCCTCCGCGTCGCGCTCGGCCTCGGTGACGATGCGTTTGGCCATCTGTTCGGCGGTTTCGCGCGCTGCGTTCCGCGCGTCCCGCTCTGCCGCCGTTCCCTGCTTCTTGCCAACAATCCACATGACCGCGCTGGCCAACAGCCCGCCGGCGATCAGGGCAACGATCGAAAAGGACATTTGTTATGCTCCAAGGGGGCGGCGCCTCACAGCGCCGCTATGCGGGAACGCGCCGGAGCAACGTGCGCGCCGAGTACAAGGGTATGGGCGAACCGCCCGTCCGACCGGGCCCCGACGAAAGGGGCGCGCTGGGACGAGCTAACTGCCGAGGCCGCTTGTACCTACGCGCTCGGACTCCGAGACGCATTAGCAAGCTATCGTTACGGAGCGAAGGCCGCAACGGACGGGGTTCTGGGACGGGGAGCAGGCCCCCCTGGTTACGTCCCCCGCTTCGCTGGCGGCAACCACCGCCGCAGCTCCCCCGAAAGCGTGCGCATGGCCTCTGCCGCGTCGGCCTGCGCTTGGCGCGCCTCGAATAACTCGTCGGTGATCTGCAAGGCGGCCAGGATCGCGGCCTTGTGCGATTCCACCACGGACGCGTTCTCCAGCACCTCCCGAATCTTCGCGTCCACGTACGCAGCGACCGCGCGCGTGTGCTCGGGCGGGGAATCCGACCGGATGTTGTAGTCTTCGCCGCAGATGGTCACCCGAATGCTGTGCTTGACGCCGCTCACGGCTCGCCCTCCAGCACGTGCTGCTGCCTGAGGAATCGCACCTGGTCCAGCATGGCCGCCACGCGCGCCTCGGCGGCGGCCAAACGGGCGCGCAGCCGCTCGGTCTCTGCTTCGAGCTGGGCGACGCGCTCTTCCGCCGCCAGCGGGGCACCAACCGCCGCGCCCGTCGCAATCGCCTTCAGCCGCTGCTCCGCTGTGTGCGCACGCTTCCGAAAGCCGCTCAGTTCCTCACCCACCTGATAGATGAGGAATTGCAGCTCCTGAAACGCCGCGAGATCAGGCCGTCCGGGGTTTGACACCGAGTTGGTTCTCCAGTGACTTGAGCAATTGCGCACGACGTCCGTCGATCTCCTTGTCGCGTAGAGTGCGCTCCGGATGGCGGAAGGTCAAACGCCACGCCAGCGATCGCACCCCGTCGGGAACGCCCGCGCCGCGGAATTCGTCGAACAGCTCCAGCGACTCCAGCATCTCGCCGCCGCTGGTGCGCAGTACCCGCTCGACATCGGCCGCGCTCAACGCATCCGGCACCAGCAGGGCGAGGTCGAAGATCGCCGCCGGCGTAGTCGGCAGCGCTGCATAGCGCACCGGCGTGGCCGGCGGCGGGATGAGGGGCGGCGCCCCGCCGTGCGCCGACGTGCCCGGCGCCGCGACGTACCTCAGCGGCATCGCGCCAAGCGTGAGTTCAATGCCGAACGCCGCGGACGCCCACACCGGCGCGTCCAGCACGACGCGATGCACCGCGCCGACTGTTTGACCGCCTGCGGTGATGGTCCACAGCAGGGGTTCCTCGGCGAGCGTGACGACGACCGACGCGCCGGGATACGCCGCGCGCGCCGCACGTTCGGCGAGCCCCTTCGCATCCCACGCGTCGAAGTCCGGCGGTGCGCCGTCCGCGAAGTGCCGCGGATGCCGCGCCCCCATGATGAGAATCCCCACGCGCACTTCTTCCGCGAGCGCCCCTGCACCGTTCACCACACCGTGCCCCCGCCCCTTCCCCAAGAACACCGATCCGACTTCGAAGAGCCGAATATCGCCGTGCATGCGCGTCAGGTTGTACTCCGCACGCCTCGCGAGCGACTCGAGCAGCGACGTGCGCAGATGGGGCTCATCCTCGGCCAGCGGGTTCGCCACGCGCCAGTGCGTCGCGTCATCACCCTTCACGAACGGCATCGGACGCACTTCCGCCAACCCGGCGCCGACGAGCGCGTCGCGCACGCGGCGCGACGCGTTATACAGCGGGTGGTCGGGCACGGTCGTCGGCCGGTACGCCTCGATGGTGTCGGGGAGCTGGTCGTACCCGTGCAAGCGCGCCACTTCCTCGATGAGGTCCACGTCGCGCGTCACGTCGTGGCGCCAGGAGGGCGGCGTCACCGCAAACGTCTCTCCACTTCCCTCGAGCTGCACGGCAAAGCCAACGCGCTCGAGGTACGTCCGGCACTCCGTCGCGCTGACCGGCGCACCGAGCACCGTGCTGACCCGCGAGGGCCGCAATGCGACGGACGCACGCGGCGTCGGCACCGCACCGACCGC
>JAKAJN010000073.1 GCA_021813725.1 bacterium
CAATCACGTAGCCGCGGTGATGAAAGGCGATGCCGAGGCGCGCGCGCCAGTTGCTACGACCGTACGCCTCGGTGCGCGCGGCGCCAAGCCGTCCCTCCAGCCGCTGCCACCGGGTGCCGATGTACCCGAAGGACTCGCGTGGCATTCCGTCAGCGGCCGTGTAGCTCAGGCCGACGCGGGTGGTGCGCAGCGAATCCGTGCCGGTGAGCCGCGCGTCTGCGCCAAGGAGCAGTTCCGCGTGCTCGCGCGATCGCGAGAACGGGCTCGCGAGGAACGTGGACGCCGCCAACCGCACGTCGCGTTCACCGAGCCCCCGCGAGATGACCCCAACATCCACGGACAGCGAGTGGCGGACGACGTCGTCGAGCGTGCCCGTGCGAACGCGCAGCGCCGTGCCGACGGTGAGGGGCCCCACGGGACGCGCCGCGGCGAGCGAGAGGAGCGTCGTGGCGTAGACGATTTCATCGCCCATGGACTGCGGATCCGAGTCGGTGCGCAGGAGATCGTTCACCGATGCGTGGGCCAGTCCGACGGCGAACGTCGTGCCGTCGCGCCAGCGTGCAGCGACGGTCGCCGTTTGCGCCGTGATGGCCACGTCCACCGGCGCGCTCATCGTGCCGACCGCCAGTCGGAGGCGGCTTCCCGCCGGGATGCTGACGCTCGCGGGGTTCCACAGGCCAAACCCAGCGCTGGTGCCGAGCGCGGGCGCCTCGGCCGTCAGGCCGATCGGGAACGAGAGCAGATCCCTTCCCGGCACCAATTGCGCCGAGAGCACTCCCGGCAGGAGCGCCGCGACGAACATTAGAGAGGCGCGTCGGAGCATCAGCGCAGGATACCCCAGCCGCGGGGGAGGGTCAAGCGTCGGGTTGCTACCACCAAGTTGCTTTCTCCGTTAGTTTTACACTGCTTACACCCCTGCGGAGATCCGGTTGCTCACCGCACTGCTCCCCCCGGCACGAATTCGCGTTCCGTTGGGAAGCCACTCTCGACACGCCCTGTTCCGCGAGCTTGTGGAACTCGCGCTCCCGGAGGGCGACCCCGCCGTCCTCGACGCGGCCTTTCAAGGCGTGTTGTTGCGCGAGGCGGAAGTGAGCACGGCCATCGGCGATGGACTCGCGGTGCCGCACGGCCGCACCGAAGCCGTGACGGGCATCCGCATGGCGGCCGGCATCGTCGAAGGTGTCGAGGACTACGCGGCACCGGACGGCGTCGCCGTTCGCGCCTGCTTTCTGGTGCTGACCCCGGAGTCTGGCGCGGGCGTGCACCTCAAGGTACTCGGTCGGCTCGCGCGGTTGATGCGCGACGACGCCCTGCGGAGCGCGCTGATGCGGGCGTCCAGCGCGGTGGAGTTTGCCGCTGTGCTCGCGCGCGCGGAGGCGGCGTGATCCGACGGCCGGATGCGTGGGCGGTCGGGTGGGCGGTGTTGATTGAAGTGCTGCTGCTCTGGCCGTCACCGCCGACGGTGTCGCAGCGACTGCTGGGACTGAGTCTCGACACGTTCGCGCACGCGGCGCTCTTTGCGGGACAGGCGGTGCTGCTCGCGTGGGCGCTTCGGGTGAGGGGACGGCGGGTGTGGCCGGCGGCGGCCGGCGCCATCGTGTTTGGCGCGCTTACGGAGTTGCAGCAGCACTTTCTGCCCAGTCGGGCGATGGAATTGTCGGATCTTCTGGCGGATGCGACCGGGGCCGTGATCGGCGCCGCGGCATTCGCCGCGTTGGCGCTGCGGCGCCGGGAGTTTGAGCGTTGAAAGAAGGGAACGTCTTCGCCACGTCGCAGCGCACGCATCCATGCGGCGCCCTCCGCGCCGAACATGCCGGTGTGGCTGTCACCCTCGGCGGGTGGGTGCATCGCTCGCGCAACCTGGGTGGTCTCGTGTTCATCGACCTGCGTGACCGCGCCGGGCTCGTCCAGGTCAGCTTCAATCCCGACTGGTCGAGCGCGGCGACGATCGCCGATGCGGCGGCAGTGGGCGTGGAGTCGGTCGTGATCGTCGAGGGCGTGGTTGCGCCGCGTCCCGCCGAGATGCGCAATCCGCACCTCGAGACGGGCGATATCGAGGTGCGCGCCACGTCCATTCGTGTCGTCGGTCCGGCGGTGACGCCGGCGATTCCGGTGGCGCGCGGCAAGAACGACCAATTGCCGGCGGAAGATCTGCGCCTGCGCCACCGCTACCTGGACCTGCGGCGCCCGGAACTCCAGGCGAACCTGGTCCTGCGCCATCGCCTGCTGCAGGTGACGCGCCGCTACCTCAGCGACCGCGGCTTCCTCGAACTCGAAACGCCCATCCTCACCAAGCCGACGCCCGAGGGGGCGCGCGACTATCTGGTGCCGAGTCGCGTGCACCCCGGTGAGTTCTACGCCCTGCCGCAGTCGCCGCAGATCTACAAGCAGTTGTTCATGTGCAGCGGTTTCGACCGCTACTTCCAGATTGCACGCTGCTTCCGCGACGAAGACCTGCGGCAGGATCGCCAGCCCGAGTTCACGCAGATCGACATCGAGGCATCGTTCATCGGGCGCGAGGACATCATCGCGCTGTCGGAGGGAATGGTGGCGGCGATCTGGCGCGAGGCGGGACATGACGTGCCGACGCCGTTCGAGCGCATGTCGTACGCGGATGCCATGGAGCGCTACGGCTGCGACCGTCCCGATCTGCGCTACGGGCTCGAACTCCACGATTTCACGGAGGCGTTCCGTCCGTTGGAGTTCGGGGTGACGACGTCGGCCATTGCGGGGGGCGGACGCGTGCGCGGCCTTCGCGTGCCGGGCGGCGCCGCCTGGAGCCGCAAGCAGGTGGATGAGCTGGAGGCGATCGCGAAGAGTGCCGGTGCGGGCGGGCTGCTGCGCGTCAAGAAGGCCGACGGCAAGCTTGAGGGGCCGGTGGCCAAGTTCCTCACGCCGGATGCGGAGGCGGCGCTCGCGCTCGGCGACGGCGACCTCGCCCTGCTGGTGGCGGCGCCCGACCGAGTAAGCAGCCCGGCGCTGGACCGCGTGAGGCAGGAGTGCGCTCGGCGCCTCGGCCTCGTGGATGAAACGGCGCGCCACTTTCTCTGGGTCACCGATTTTCCGATGTTCGATCAGGATCCGGCAACGGGCGCGCTCTCGGCGGTGCATCATCCGTTTACGGCGGCCAATCCCGATGACATGGCGGCGTATCCGGAGGCGCCGGAGCGGTGGCGTGCGCTCGCCTACGACTGCGTACTGAATGGGCTCGAACTGGGCGGCGGGTCGATCCGCACGTCGGATCCGCGCGTGCAGGCGCGGATGTTCACGCTGCTCGGCATTGGCGACGCCGCGGAGCAGGAGCGCCGCTTCGGCTTCCTGCTCGAGGGACTGCGCGCGGGCGCCCCGCCGCACGGGGGCATCGCGTTCGGTTTCGATCGCATCGCGATGCTGCTGTCCGGCGGCACCTCGCTGCGCGACGTGATTGCCTTTCCCAAGACAACGGCCGCGCGCGCGCTGTTCGAGAATGCGCCGTCCACCGTGCCGTCGGACGATTTGCGGGACCTGCACCTCCGGTCCACTGGGGAGGGGGAGTGACGGACGTCAGCGCGCGCGGCACGATGCCGCCGGTGGGCGATGGCGTGACGCGCAAACTCTCCACCGAAGGCGCCGACCTGCTGCTGCTCGCCGGCGTGGGCGACGCC
Organism: bacterium; assembly: GCA_021813725.1. Lineage (GTDB taxonomy): Bacteria > Gemmatimonadota > Gemmatimonadetes > Gemmatimonadales > Gemmatimonadaceae > PNKL01. Next base: position 3,645 of record JAKAJN010000073.1, read on the forward strand.
AACCTGGCGGAACTGCAGCGCATCTATCCCGTGCGCGTGACGCTCCGCGGCGACACGATGACCATCGCCGGGCCGGCGGAGGCGCTGGAAAAGGCGGCCGGCGTGGCACAGCGGATGCTTGACGCGGCGCGACAGCGCACGGCGTTCGACGCCGACGATGTCCTGCGATTCTCGATGGAGGGGCCCGGCAACGGCGAGGGCGCGCCGGAGCGCCTCGTGCTGCCGGGTGTGCGCAAGATCATCCAGCCCAAGACGCAGGGGCAGGCGCAGTATCTGCGCGCGCTGTTCGAGAGTGACATCGTGGTCGGCATCGGACCGGCCGGTACCGGCAAGACGTACCTCGCCGTGGCCGCGGCCGTGGACATGCTGTCGCGCAAGCGGGTGCGCCGCATCGTGCTCGCCCGCCCAGCCGTCGAGGCCGGCGAGTCGCTCGGCTTTCTTCCCGGCGACATGCAGGCCAAGGTGGATCCCTACCTGCGTCCGCTCTATGACGCGCTCGAGGACATGATGCCGCCCGAGCGCATGCAGCGGGCACTCGAGACGCGCATCATCGAGATCGCGCCCCTGGCGTACATGCGCGGCCGGACGCTGGGCGATGCCTTCGTCATTCTCGACGAGGCGCAGAACGCGACGAGCCTGCAGATGAAGATGTTTCTCACCCGCCTCGGCGTGAACTCGCGCGCCGTGATCACCGGCGACAAGACGCAGATCGACCTGCCCAACCGTAACGACAGCGGGCTCACGCAGGTGGAGCGCATCCTCCCCGGCATCGACGGCATCGCGTTCCATTACTTCAGCGACGCCGACGTCATCCGGCATCGCCTGGTGCGCGAGATCGTCAAGGCCTATGCCGCCGACGCGGAGCCAGGCGCGTGACGCGCATTTCTCGGCGCGCGGAGGGCGGGCTGAGCGTGGGCGTCGCGCAGGAAGGCGTGCGCGCCCCGGTCGCAGCGGAGCGCTTGGCCGAAACCGTGCGGTACGTACTGCGCGCCGAGGGCGTGCGCGAGGCCATGGTGTCGGTGACGCTGCTCTCGCCGACGGCGATGGCGCGGTTGAACCGCCGTCACCTGCAGCACGCCGGCGCGACCGACGTCATCTCATTCGGCTTCACGCCGGTGCCGGGCGCCGGCGTGGTCGGCGACATCTACCTGTGCCCGGCCGTCGCCCGCAAGAATGCGTCGCGCGTCGGGTGTGGTGTGCGCGAGGAACTGCTGCGGCTGGCGGTGCACGGCGCGCTGCACGTGCTCGGGTGGGACCACCCGGAGACGGCGGGGCGCGAGGCGTCGCCGATGTGGCGCCGGCAGGAGCGGCTGCTGGCCGTGGTGCGGCGGCGGTCGGCGCGACCAGCGTGATCGCCGCCATTCTCGCCGCCCTCTTCGTTCTCGGCGCGGCGCTTTGCGCCGCGACCGACGGGGCATTGCTGACTATCGACCCCGACGAGGTCGCGGCGGGCGATCGCGCCGCTGCGTTGGTGCACGATCGCGAAGCGGCGCATCGCGCGCTGGCGTTCGGGCGCATCCTGCTGCAGTTGGGTGCGGGTGCGGCGCTCGCCGTCGCCCTCGGCCCCGAGACGCACGTCGTCCTGGCCGTCGCGCTGGCGGCCATCGCGGTGGCCGTGTCGGAGAGCGGCGCGCGCGCGCTGGGTGACGCGCTGGCCATTCGGGCGCTGCACCGGCTCGCGCCGGTCGCGCAGGTGGCCAGGACCACACTGCACCCGGTCGTGGCCCTCGGCGCCTGGTGCGACCGGGTGCTTGGTGCGCTGGTGCCGCGGAAGCGCGATGACGACGCGCGCGATGCCGAGGTCGAGCGCTTTCGCGAAGTGGTCGCGGCCGAGGTCGCCGACGCCGAGGCGGGCGACGCCGGTCAGCGTCTGTTAACGGGTGTGTTTGCGCTCGGCGACACGCAGGTGAAGGAAATCATGGTGCCGCGCGTGGACATCGTTGGCGTCGAATGCACCGCACCGTGGTCCGAGGTGGTGGCGCGCGTGCGGAGCGCCCGGCACTCGCGGCTCGTGGTATATCGGGACGACCTCGACGCGGTCGAGGGCGTGCTGTACGCGAAGGACCTGCTGCACGCGGTGCTCGACGACGAGGAGCCGATCGGCGGATGGCGCACGCTGGTACGGCCGGCGTGGTTCATTCCGCACACCAATACCGTGGATGCCCAGCTGCGGGATTTCCGTCTGAATCATCGGCACATGGCGCTCGTCGTGGACGAGTTTGGCGGTATCGCCGGACTCGTCACCCTTGAGGATGTGCTGGAGGTGATCGTCGGCGAGATCCGTGACGAGAATGACGCCGAGGAGGTTGACGAGATCGAGCGGGAGGGCGCCGACAAGTTCTGGCTTTCGGCGCACGTGACGCTCGATGCGCTCTCCGCGCTGACCGGGCACGATTTCCGCCGCGAGGACGTCACCACGGTCGGCGGGCTCGCCTACGAACTGTTCGATGGCGTGCCGGAGCCAGGCGAGGACGTCGAGGTCGCCGGCTTTCGTGTGGTGATCGAGCGGATGCGCGGTCGTCGCATTGAGCGCCTCTATTTTGAGCGGCTGGCCGGCCTCGAACCGGAGCGCGACGCGTGAGCGTCGGCCTGCTCTTCCTCGTGCTGCTCGTGGCGTGGCTGACCGCCGCGGCCACTGCGGTGCGCACGGTCAGCCGGATCTGGCTGCGGCACTGGGTGGAGCACAAGCTCGCCGGGGCGACTGCGTCCGCACTGTTCGTGGCGCGACCCTCGAGACTGTTGCTTGCCGCTGGCACGGGCATCGCGGCGCTGACGATGACCATTGGCGTGGTTGCGGTGGGTCAGTCCGCCGACGGGTTCCGTTTGATGCGCACGCTCGCGCTCGCCGCGGTGTTGCTGCTGGTCGTTGGACAGTCGGTGCCGCGCGCCATCGCGCGCCGCTGGGGCATGACCCTCGTCCCCGTACTGCTGCCGGGGCTGCACCTGCTCGGCCTGGTCGTGGCGCCGGTGCTGGCCTTCGCGGAATGGGCGGCGCGCGCGATGGCGCGCTCAGCGCCGCGGCCCGAGGAGGACGCGCGCGACGCGCTCGAGGATCTCCTCCGGGAGGGCGAACTGGAGGGCGTCGGCGAGGCGGACGAGAGCGCCATCATCAGTGGGGTCGTCGAGTTCGGGGTCAAGCGCGTGCGTGACGTGATGACGCCGAGGGAGCGGATCGTCGCTGTCGACCGCGCGATGCCCCCGTCCGACATCGCGCGACTCGTGGCACGCACTGCCTTTTCTCGAATTCCCGTGACGGACGGCGATCTCGATCAGGTGCTGGGGATGATCCATTCCTTCGACGTGCTCGAACGCCCCACCACGCCGGTGGCGCGGTTGCGTCGGGTCACCTTTGCCGCGCCCGACCTGCCGTGCATCGACCTGATGCGCACGATGTTGCGCGAACGGCGGCACTTGGCGATCGTGCGCGATGCGTCGGGGCGCACGCTTGGCCTCGCGACGCTCGAGGACCTGGTGGAGGAGTTGGTGGGAGATATCCGCGACGAACACGACGCGACATCAGCCGGGGAGGAGGCGTGACCATCCTCCCCCTTCCACCGGGCGCGCCGCGCGCCCTGCAGAAGTTGCTCGATGATTTCACCGCCGGCCGCAAGGCCGCGCTGGCGCGCGCGGTCTCGATGGTCGAGGACGGGCGTGCCGGCGCCGATGCGCTGCTCGCCGCCCTGCATCCCCGCATTGGCCGAGCGCGGCGCATCGGACTCACCGGTCCGCCGGGCGCGGGGAAGAGTACACTCACCACGCGCATCGCCACCGCGCTGCGCGAGCAGGGGCACACCGTTGGCATTGTCGCCGTCGATCCCACCTCGCCGTTCTCGGGTGGCGCGCTGCTCGGCGATCGGGTGCGCATGGAGGCAGTGGCGCTCGATCCCGGCGTCTTCATCCGCTCGATGGCCACGCGCGGCTCGCTCGGCGGGCTTGCCGGCACGACGCGCGAGGTGTGCGATCTGCTCGACGCATTCGGGCTCGACCGCATCCTCATCGAGACGGTGGGCGTCGGCCAGAGCGAGCTCGACATCGCCCGCACCGCCGATTCGTCACTGCTCGTGCTTGTGCCAGAAGCGGGCGATTCCATCCAGACGCTGAAGGCTGGCCTGATGGAGATCGCCGACGTCTTTGTCGTCAACAAGGCCGATCGCCCGGGCGCGGACCGCCTGCGCAACGACATTGACCTCATGCTCGGATTGCGCGGCGGTCAGGCGCTCAAGGACATTCCCGCGCACCACGGCGTAAGCCTGCGCCCGCCGGCGGCGCCGACCGCGCCCGCCGACACGGCGCGCGATCGCTGGGCGCAGCCGGTTCTCCGCGCCATCGGCACCACGGGGGAAGGACTCCCGGAGATGCTGGCCGCATTGGACGCGCATTACGCCTATCTTGAACGGAGTGGCGAACTCGACGGGCGGCGGCGGGCGCGGCTGCGCGAGCGGGTGAAGGACGTCGTCGGCCAGCGCCTGGGCCGCCGACTCTGGAACGATGCGTCCACGCTCGCCTGGCTGGACGCGCACGTCGCCGACCTCGCGGCCGGACGCACCACGCCGTACGCCGTCGCCGATGCGCTGCTGCGCCGCAGCGGCCCCCTGCTGACCGGAGAAACCTCATGACCCTGCCGTCGGATCTGGACACCTCGCTCGAGCAGATGCGCGCCGAACTCGATCAACTGCGCGCCGAAGTCGCCCGCTGGCAGGCCCGCTACGCACAGGGGGACAAGCGCGACCTCGCGTGGACGAACTCGGCGACCGAGGTGGCGCCGCTCTACACGGCGCTCGATCTCGAGGGGAGCGGGGGCACCGCCTTCGAGGTCCCCGGCGAGTTTCCGTTCACGCGCGGCATCCACCCCACCGGATATCGCGGCAAGCTGTGGACGATGCGCCAGTTTGCCGGGTTCGGATCGGCGCGGGAGACGAATCAGCGCTACAAGTTCCTGCTCGGCCGCGGCACCACGGGGCTGTCGGTGGCCTTCGACTTCCCGACGTTGATGGGGTACGACTCGGACCATCCGCGCTCGGAAGGCGAGGTGGGGAAGTGCGGCGTCGCCATCAGTTCGCTGGCCGACATGGAGGTGCTGTTCGACGGCATCCCGCTCGACCAGGTCTCGACGTCGATGACCATCAACGGCCCCGCGATCATTCTCTGGTGCTTCTACATCGCCGCCGCCGAGAAGCAGGGGGTGCAGCCGGAGCAACTGCGCGGCACCATCCAGAACGACATCCTCAAGGAGTACATGGCGCAGCACGCCTGGTGCTTTCCCATCGAGCCGGCGCTGCGCCTCATCGTGGACTGTTTCGAGTGGGGCGCGCGCCATGCGCCGCAGTGGAACACGGTGTCCATCTCGGGCTACCACATCCGCGAGGCCGGGGCCACGGCGGCGCAGGAACTGGCGTTCACCCTCGCCGACGGCTTCACGTACGTGGAGCGTGGCATCGCGCGCGGGCTCGATGTGGATGAGTTCGCGCCGCGGCTCTCGTTCTTCTGGGACATTCACAACGATTTCTTCGAGGAAGTGGCGAAGCTGCGCGCGGCGCGCCGTATCTGGGCCCGCCATATGCGCGACCGCTACGGGGCAAAGAACGCCCGCAGTCTCGTGATGCGCTTCCACTCGCAGACGGCTGGCGTGACGCTCACGGCGCAGCAGCCGATGAACAACGTCGTGCGCGTTGCGTACCAGGCGCTGGCGGCGGTGCTCGGCGGCACGCAGTCGCTGCACACGAACTCGATGGACGAGACGCTGGCGCTCCCGACGGAGCACGCCGTGGAAGTGGCGTTGCGCACGCAGCAGGTGCTCGCCTACGAGACGGGGATCCCCTCGGTGGTCGATCCGCTCGGCGGTTCGTACTACGTGGAGCGGCTCACCGACGACCTCGAGCGCGAGGCGGAACGGCTCTTCGCCCAGATTCACGAGCAGGGCGGGGTGGTGCGCGGCCTCGAGGATGGCTGGTTCCAGAAGCGGATTGCCGAAAGCGCGGCGCGCCAGCAGTGGGAGATCGAGCAGCGGCGCAAGCTGGTCGTGGGCGTCAACGAGTTCACGACCGACGAGACGCTGACCATTCCGCTGCTCAAGATCGACGAATCGGCGTCGAAGGATCAGGCGAGGCGGCTCGCGCAGTTGCGTCAGACGCGCGACAATGCGCTCGTCGCGCAGCGGCTCGACGCCCTGCGGCAGGCGGCGCGCGGGAACGAGAACACCGTCCCCTTCATCCTCGACTGCGCGCGGGCGTACGCCACGCTCTACGAGATTCGCGCGGCGCTCGAGGATGTGTTCGGGGCGTATCGGGAGCCGGTGTTCTTCTGATGCGCAGACGGGAGACGGGAGCCGGGAGACGGAAGACGCCCGGCGCGTCGTCCGTCTTCCGTCCTTCGTCTCCCGTCAGTACGTGGTGGCAAACGTACTTCGACGCCGGTTACCTGCGCGAGTACGAGCCGCTGTTCGGTCTCGAGGAGGATCGCCGGCAGGTGGCGCGGCTGCTCGAGCTGCTCGCGCTCCCCGATGGTGCACGCGTGCTCGACTGTCCATGCGGGCAGGGGCGACACGCGCATCTGCTGGCGGAGGCCGGCTTCGACGTGGATGGCGTCGATTATTCGGCCACGCTGCTCGCCGCGGCGCGCGCGCGCGGCGCGGGGCGGCGGTTGCGCTATCGTCGCGCCGACATGCGCCGGCTCCCCGCCGCGTGGACTGGCCGCTTCGATGCTGTCGTCAACCTGTTCACGAGCTTCGGGTTCTTTGCCGATTCGGGTGATGACGCCCGCGTGCTCGGCGAGTTCGCCCGCGTGCTCAAACCCGGTGGCGTGCTCGTCTGGCATGGTGGCGATCGCGACGGCGTGATGGCCAAGTTCGTCGCGCGCGACTGGTGGACGACGTCCGACGGCACGCTGGTCGCACAGGAGCGCCGCTTCGATCCCTTGACGGGATTCCTGACCGTCGAGTCGAGCTGGCGCGGCGCGTCGGTGCACGAGGACCGGGTGCACCGCATCCGACTCTACACGCCGTCCCAGCTTGCCGCGCTGATGCTCGACGCCGGGTTGGTGGTGGAACAGGCCTACGATGGCTTCACCGATCGCTCCCTCGGACGTCGGACGAGCGAAATGTTGCTCGTCGCGCGCAAGGATTCCTGAGCGGCGCTCCCGTTGCGCGGCGCTCCCGTTGCGCGGCGCTCCGGTTGCGCGGCGCTCCGGTTGCGCGGCGCTCCGGTGGCGCGAAGCGACGGCTGAGGGGCGCTACGAGCGCGCGACGTCGCCGGACTCGCGGAGGTCGAGGTCCCAGACTTGCTCGGTCAACGCGGCGCCGAATGCCCGGTGGGCGTGCTCCCAGGTGAGCCGGAAGCCCGCGCCCTGGTAGATGTGTCGCGCGGACGTCAGGATGCTCTGCGTCCACAGCGTGATGGAGCGATATCCTGCCCCCCGGGCGAAGCGAATGCACTCGTGCACGAGGCGCGCGCCGATGCCGAGGCCTCGCGCGGCGGGCTCCACGAGGAGGAGGCGCAGCTGCGCCACGCGGCGCGATTTTTCCACCAGGAAGACGCTTCCCACGGGGACGCCATCGCGCTCGGCGATCCAGGCGCGCTCGCGGGCCGGCTTGAACCGGCGCACGAACTTCGCGCAGATCTCCGCGACCAGGGCCTCGAATTCGGCATTCCATCCATACTCGGCGGCGTAGATCGCGCCGTGGCGTTCCACCACCCAGCCCAGGTCGCCGGGCAGCGGCGAGCGCAAGCTGACCGATGTCCCCTCCGTGCCGTCGGCGAGCAGCCGCTCGAGGGTGGAGGCCGCGCCCACCAGTTCGCGTTGCGCGGCGGCGGGGAGCGCGTCGAGCAATCGGCCGACGGCCTGTGAGGCGCGCCGATCGAGCCGACGGAAGGCGGCACGCCCCGCGGGGGTCAGCGACAGGGTGACGCTCCGTCGGTCCGCCGCGGACGGCGCATGGCGAATCAGTCCCATCCGCGCGAGGTGCTGCCACAGCCGGCTGACGTGCCCCGGATCGAGGGAGAGGCGCGCGGCGAGCGCCGAGGCGGTGAGCGTGTGCCCCTGCGCGAGCTCGTAGAGCACGCGGGCCTGCGGCAGGCTGAACGGGGTGTGCAGATGTGCCCGGTCGAGCGCCCCGATCCGGTTCGTGTAGAGGCGATTGAACCGGCGAACGGCGGCAATCTGGGACGTGCGGGCCACGGCAGGTCCTTGCGGAAGTCAACAAATAACTTGCGTCACGCAAGTAAATGGCACAAGGCCGTGACACCCCCGCGATCGCGTCAGCGAGGGAAACGCCCTAGAACGGCGCGCGCACTCCGACGCGGATGTCGAGCGTGCGTCCCGAGGAGAACGTAAGTGTCAGTGGGATGGTGTCGCCCGCCACCAGCTTGCGCCGCAGCCCGTTGACCATGAAGTGCTTGCCGCCCTCGGCGAGCACCACCGAATCGCCCGGCACGACGATGGCCGAATCAAGCGCCATCATGTGCACCATGCCGCTCATCTCGT
>JAKAJN010000232.1 GCA_021813725.1 bacterium
GAGTCGAGGTCGTTGCGTCGCGACTCGATGATGTTGTGCAGGGAGGCGATTTCGCTCTCATACGTGGCGACACCCTTCTCGGCGGCCACAGCCACCAGTTGGGTGCGCGCGGCGGAGGCCGACGCGGGAGGCGGCGCGATACCCGCGGAGCGCGTGGCGGCCAGCCACGTGCCGCCGGCGGTGACGGCCACGAGCACCGCGGCAGCGGCCGCGACCTGCCGCGAGGTCCAGCGCGCCATCGTGGGGCGTCGGTGCGTCTCGAGGGAAACGACCGGCGCCTGAATGCGCGCCTCGATGCCGCTCCACAGATCGCGCGACGGCGTCAGCGTAGGGAGCGCGGCCGACTCGTCGTGCAGCTCGGCGAGGTCTGCGGCCACGGCGCGGCAGACAGCGCACCCCGCGAGGTGCGCGTCGAGCTGGGCGCGCTGGGTGTCGCTGAGCGCGCCGTCGAGCCGGTCGCTGACGAGCGCCTGAGCGTCGTCGCAGGTGAGATGTGGGTGAGTCATCGGTTCAGCGCCTCCCTCAGCAGCATTCGGGCGCGGTGGAGCTGCGCCTTGCACCCGCCGGCGGTCACGCCGAGCATCGCGGCGATTTCCTCGTGGGTGTATCCCTCGACGTCGTGCAGCACGAACACCTTCTTGGCCCCGGCCGGCAGGGCGGCGATGGCGGCCTCGAGATCGAGGCTCAGCCCGGGGACTGGAAGCGGACGCGCGTCGCTGTAGGAGATCGCGTCCATGTCCTCGATGCCGTCGTCGTGCCGGTCGCGCTGGCGCCGCTCGGCCTGCCGGTCGTTGAGCACGACGTTGACCGCCAGCCGGTGGAGCCAGGTGCCGAACGCCGAGTCCCCGCGGAACTGCGCGAGCTTGTCCCACGCCCGGACGAAGACGTCCTGGGTCAGTTCCTCGGCCCTCATCCGCTCGCCAACCATGCGAGCACAGAGGGTGAAGATCTTGTCCACGTGGGCCCGGTAGAGGCGCTCGAAGGCGCGCCGGTCGCCTTGGGCGGCGAGGGCGACGTCGTCAGAAAGCGACGGCGAGAGGGTCACGGGGTGGGGAAGAGCCTGCATCCGGATAGCTGGTCCTCGGTGGTTCGCAGGATCAGACAGGGGGATGCGCGAGAGGGTTTGAATGGCACGGAACGAGGCGGGCCGGAAGACACTATCCTCGCCCATCCTACGTATGGATACTATAGGTTAGTGTCGTCCCCCATTCCGGGTGCAGCAAATGGTCGCAGAGCAACAGAGGCCGAGCGAGGCGCAGATCCGCGAGCAGGTGCAGAGTGCGGTGCAGCAGGCCGTGCAGGCGGCGCGCGACGCACAGGTGTCGGCGCAGGCCGGCAAGGCCGGGACGCCGCAGGCCCCGTCGCCGACCGCGCCGGTGGCCCTGCCGCCCGTGCCCGACGGCGGCGGCCGGGTGATCATTGACCGTCAGGGGGACCGCACGGTCATCACCACTGCCTCGCTGCCCCCCGACGTGATGCCGCTGGCGCGGATGGCGCAGGAAACGGCGCTGGGGCTGATGGGGTTGATTGCGGCGATGGTGATCCTCGGACCGTTCGCCCGGATGATCGCGCGGCGCTTCGACCGGCACACCGAGATCAAGGCGGCGAGCGAGCACAATCAGGTGCTGCAGCAGCAGCTCGTGCAGTTGCAGCAGAGCGTGGACGCGATGTCGCTTGAGGTGGAGCGGATCAGCGAGGCCCAGCGGTTCCAGGCGAAGCTGCTCAACGAGGGGCGCGGGCCGACTCGCGGCTGACGAGCAGCAACAGGGCCAGCAGGCGTGACCGTCCCGCCGCTGGCCCTTCGTGTGCCGGCGAGCGGCCGATCCGATCGATCGCGGCGAGCATTTCCTCCGCGGAATCCCTCTGAATGGCTTCGAGCAGAGCGCGCTCCGCGCCAGCGCCTCGTACGGCGGTCACGCGCGCCAGCGCAGCCGCAACCCGTTCACGCACCGGGCCGCGCTGGTGCAGCGGCGTCGCTCGCACCAGCGTGTCGAGACGCTGCATCACCTTGGTGCGCGTGCGCTGGCCGGCCTCCTCCGTGCGTGCGAGCGAGGCCGAAGCGCGTCGTCCAAGCCAATCGCGCACCGCCCGACGCGCCTGTCGCTCCGCCGAGACCGGCACTGGCGTCGAGGGCGCATCCGCCGTGCGCCGCAGGAGGTCGAGCAACGCGGCGTCGTCCTCACGAATGCTGTCTTGATTGCCGCAGACGACGTGTGATCGGCCATCGCGATCGCGCACCGCGGCGATCCATCCGTCGCGATCGGCAGACACAGACGCGACGCGCGCTCCGGCCCGTGTGGCGCCGAGCCACGGGATGACCAGCGCGAGCAGCTCCTCGCGTGTCGTCCCCGATACCGTGCTCTCGGTCATCGCGGCCCGCTTGATGCGCAGGCGCTCGCCGATGGCGAGGAATCGCTGCGCGGCACGGGGCGGGCGAACCGCGTACACCGTTACCGTGTCGTGCGACGACCCCGGGCGCAGGGCGCGCCCCTCGCGCTGCTCGAGCCGTGCCGGCGACCACGGCTGATCGAGATGCACGATGACCGACGCGGCTCGCAGATCGAGCCCTTCGCCAAGCAGGTCGGTGCAAAGCACGAGTCGCAGCGGCGCACGCGCGTCCTGCGCACACGTGGCGGCGAGCTTTGCCAGGATGTCGCGGC
>JAKAJN010000233.1 GCA_021813725.1 bacterium
GGGGTCTCGTCGATCGTCATCGGCGGAATGCCGCCCTCTCCGAAATCAACCGTGAAGGCGTAGTGGTCCTTGAGGGCGAGCGAAAAGCTGATCGAGGATTCTTCCGACATCTGGATGTCCACGCGTGGGCGTCAGGAAAGGAACAGCAGTGATGCCAACAGCGCCGCCAGCATCAGCAAAAGTGCCACGGCCGCGCGCCACCTGAATTCACCGCGGCCGATCACAGCGGAGATCACGGCCTTCGTGAAGGTGTTTGACGCAACCGCAACGACGATGGCACGCGCCGCGGTCGGGGTGAACTCAGGATCGTGCACGCGCGTCATCGCCACGGAGATGGCATCCACATCGGTGACGCCAAACAGGGCGGCGGTCGTGTACACGCCGCTCTCGCCGAACTGTTGGCGCACGAACGCCATCAGTAGCAGCACCAACTGGAAAGCCACGGCCATCTGCAGGGCGGCCGAAAGATTGAGCGGACTTCGCGGCGCGTCGGTCGATTCCGATGTCTGAGTCGGGGCACGCCTGCCGGCCCACCATGCACTCGCGGCACCGAGGGCGAACGGCGTGGCCAGATACGGCAGTGTTGCCAGGCCAACCGAAGGGTTGAGCAGAAAGACGACCACGAAGACGCGAGGAAAGAGCACAGTCGACGCCGCGATGACGCCCGCGACGTATGCCGGGCGGAGCGACGATTGGTCTCGGCTGCTGCGTGCAAAGCCCCACGTGACGGCCGTGGACGATACAAGGCCGCCGAGCGCTCCGGTGACCGCATAGCCGCGCTCACGCCCCACAACGCGCCGCGCGATATGCCCGGCGAAGTTGAGTCCGGAGAAGAGCAGCACGAGTATCCACGTGCCGCGCGGGGTGACGTCGCCGACGGGGGTGCTGATCGTCGAGGGAAGCAGGGGGAGCACAACCAGGGCGAGCACAGCGAAGTGCAGCGCGGCGCGCATCTCAACTGGATCGAGGCGCTCAACCCAGCCGTGCAGCCGCCGTTTCTCGGCGAGCGTCAGCACGACGATGGCGGCAAGGCCGGCGGCAAGGCGCAGCGCGCCGCCGCCAGCGAGCACGCCAAGCGCGAGCACGACGAGCGCCGCCACTTCCGTCGTGCCGTCGATGGCATGTTTCACGTTCTTGCGTGCACTTACGACGTAGGCGCCCACGGTGAGCGACGCTCCGGCCACGACGAGCGCGACGCCAAGGGCGGTGGCGTCGTGGGCGACAAACAGACCGCCGAGTCCGCCGAGCAGCCCGATGAGCAGGAAGGTGCGGATGCCCGCAAAATCGGGGTCAGGACCGATCGCATGCCCCGACTGCTCGCGCTCGATGCCGACGGCCAAGCCCACGAGCCCGGCGACCGCCAATCGTGCCGCGGTGTCGAGGGTCTCAGGGAAAAGGGACTGCATCATGTGCACCGTCACGGCGCGGCTGTCGGGCCGCGCTGTCGGTCAGGAGCCAACCTTCTGGCGCACGATCTCGGCGATGTGCTTCTCCAGCGCACCCGCCGAGTGGCACACCACGGGGTTCTCGCGCGAGAAGTTCGGCGACCGGCCGGTGGCGTCAATGCGCGTAACCAGGTTGAGGCCGCCCTTCGGGTTTGGCGTCAGCGTGCTCACGATGGACATCTGAATATCGTACGTCTCGGCGTTCGGGATCCCCTGGGCGTTGCCGCAGTCGAGAATCTGGTACATCGGCAATGGTCCGACGCGACGCCGTGTCTTGAAACTGTTGTTGCCGAGGGTGTGCTGCGCATCCACGAGCGTGTTGATCGGAATCTTCAGATCGGAATAGGTGACGTTCAGCGCAGTCCACGCGGCATCCATGGTGGCGACGATGATCTGCGAGTACCCCGAATTGACATCAACCGTGTTGATGTTGATCACTGACGTCGGCGAGACGATGCGCTGCGTCACGGGCGTCTGAGTCACATTGGGTGCGCCGGTCGATGATCCGCCCGAGGAACTGGCGCATCCGGCGGCGGACAGCGCGACAAGTACGGTGGCGAGCGGTGCGACTCTGGACACGGACGGCTCCGGTGAAATGGCCCTCCCATACCATGCGTTGAGAGCAAGCATTCCGGCAACTGGTGGAACGCCGCTCACCAATCGGCTGCGATCGTCCAAAGCAGGGCGACAGAACATCCCGGCGTGCGGAATTCCGGCGGGGCATCCTCACCGCGAGGATAGAGCTCGAGCGCCCGCCAGGACCAGCGGGGCTGGGCAGTGAAGAACTCCCGGTCTACTGGTCGTCCGTCCAACCACCAACGGCAGGTGCCGGCGCGGGGCAGTGCGGCGAGTGCCGCACTGTCGCTCGCGAGCGCCGCGCCGGTGAGCACCTGCACACCGGCGCGCGCGCCGCGTTGCAGCAGGCGCAAATAGTCGCTGCCCCGCGGCCCATCCTCGCTGGACGTCGCGACGGGTCGAAGCAGCACCGACACCGAGTCACCGCCGGTGACGGCGCCGACCCACGGCGCAAACCCCGCGGCGCGCACGTCCAGCGTGATGGTGCCGTTGGGGGCTTCAGGGGCGATGAACGCTCCTTGCTGATCGGTCGTCGCCCGCCATGTCGATCCTTCGATGCCAATGTGCGCGCCGACCACGGGACGCGCGTCA